>JADFQD010000057.1:14679-23619 GCA_022561975.1 Acidobacteriota bacterium | reverse complement strand
CGACCTTCGCCGTCTCTACCAGACCGCCATCCGGGCGGGTGCGAAGAGAGTCTGTGTGGCGGACACGGTCGGCCACGCTACCCCCAGGGGAGCGCGCGAAGTGGTGGGCTTTGTCCGCGCTGTAGTCGATGAGATCGATCCGGAGGTCAAGGTCGACTGGCACGGACATCGCGATCGCGGGCTGTCGCTCGAGAATTCGATCGCCGCGGCGCAGGCCGGAGCCGACCGTTTGCACGCCACGGCGCTCGGTGTCGGAGAGCGAGTCGGCAACACTCCGATGGATCTACTGCTGGTCAACTTGAGGCTCCTGGGCTGGATCGATCGCGATCTGACTTCGCTCCCCGCGTATTGCCGCTTGGTATCGGAAGCCACCGGCGTACCCTTGCCGGAGAATTATCCGGTGATCGGCAGAGACGCCTTTCGCACCGCAACCGGTGTCCATGCTGCGGCCATCATCAAGGCGCAAGCCAAGGGCGACCCGGCGCTGGCGGACTGCGTCTACTCGGGGGTTCCCGCTAGCTGGATCGGCAGGCGACAGCGCATCGAAATTGGACCCATGAGCGGCCGGTCCAACGTCGTTTTCTGGCTGGAGGAGCGGGCCTACGAGCCATCAGAGGATCTCGTGGAGGCGATTTTTCAGCGTGCAAAGGGCGCCGATACGGTGCTCGAGGAAGCCGAAATCGTAGCCATCTGCGGTGATTGCGGTGTCCAGCCAGTCTGAGTCAGGCCCTTCTGAGCTCGGATCTTCTGAGTCCGGCCCTTCAAAGCCCAAGTCGATGAGCGCGTCTCGCCGCCTGCTGGAACGCTATCTGGAGGGATTGGCGTTGGAGCGCGGCCTGGCCGCAAATACCGTAGCCGCCTACCGTCGCGATTTGGAGGGTCTGATCAAGCACCTGGAAGGGCGCCGGCTCGACTTGCTGAATGCCGACTACCAGCATCTCGCGACCTACACTCGGCACCTTCGCGCGCGCAATCTCGCTCCGAGTAGTGTCCGGCGCGCGGTGGCCTCTCTGCGCGGCCTTTTCCGCCATCTGATCGAGGTGGGCGAACGAAGCGATGATCCGGCCGTCAACCTGGTATCCCCGAAGCTTTGGCAAAAGCTACCGCGAGTTCTCGCAGAGGACCAAATCGTGGCGCTCTTGAACGCGCCGGACATTACCGTGCCGCTGGGCGTCCGCGACCGAAGCATGATCGAGTTGCTCTACGCATCGGGCTTGCGGGTGAGCGAACTGGTGGGGCTCAAACTTTCGCAGGCTCGACTTGATCTGGGGCTGGTGGTGGTGATGGGCAAGGGCAGTCGGGAGCGCATGGTGCCACTGGGAGAGGCGGCGGAGGACTGGGTGGGGCGCTACCTCCGAGACGTGCGGCCACAACTCGTAGGCGGACGGCACGAGACTCTGTTCGTCAATCGGTACGGCCGGCCCTTGAGTCGGCAGGGTTTTTGGAAGCTTCTTCGTGGCTACGGTGTCTCGGCCGGCATCGCCGATCTCCATCCCCATCTTCTGCGACACAGCTTTGCCACCCACCTCCTCGAGCATGGCGCCGACCTGCGTTCCGTCCAAGCGATGCTTGGCCATGCCGATATCTCGACGACGCAGATCTACACTCACATTCACCAGAAGCGGCTGAGGAGTCTGTACGATCGGTTTCATCCCCGAGCGTGATGGGAAGCATGGTGGAGAAAATCTTGCACACGGTATAGCTGATGTGGAGGCTTCCTCTGAAACTCGTGATGACCGGTGCGGTGCTGGTGGGAACCGTGTCGCCGAGCGTCGCCGAGTTGGTGGTTTTCTCAGGGGGGCACGTTTTGAAGGTCGCCGGCTTCGAGGTGATCGGTGAGGTTTTGGACTTGCGGCTATCGAGCGGCGGCGCGCTACGGGTGTCGCTGAGTGCGGTCGAGCGGATCGTCGATGACGAGATCGAGGCGCCAGCCGAGGCCGCAGACATCGAGATGGCGGAGATTCCGGTCAGAATCGGTTTCGAGGAGGGACAGCCGGTTCCCGATACCCCCTACGGTCACTTGATCTTTGCCGCCGCCCGGCGCGAGGAGCTCAATCCGGCTCTGGTCGCGGCGATGGTGCGTGCCGAGTCTGCTTTCGACCCGGGGGCGGTGTCGGTGAAGGGGGCTCGCGGTTTGATGCAACTCATGCCGGCGACCGCCCGCCGCTTCGGAGTCGTGACCGGCGATCTTCTCGAGCCGGAGAGGAATCTCGAGGCGGGCACTCGCTATTTGAGCTGGCTGACCAAGAAGTTCCCGGACGATCTGCCGCGGATTCTCGCGGCCTACAACGCCGGGGAAGCCAACGTCATACGCTACGGCGGCGTGCCTCCGTTTCGGGAGACCCGGGGCTACATCAAGCGGATCTATGGAACGCTAGGACTCGACGCCGTCCGGTAGCGCATCGCGACCAGGGTCTGGTCGTCGTCCGCTGGAACGCCCCCAGCGTGCTTGGCGACGGCCCGAACCACCCGATCTCGCGCCTCCTCGGGGTTCGAGCCGCTTCCCAGGAGGCACTCGCGGATGCCGTCGTACCCGAAGGGCTCGCCCTCGGCGTTGACCATTTCGATCAAGCCGTCGGAGAGCCAGACCAGCACGTCCCCGGGCTCGAGTGCGAAGCTGGTGTGACCATAGTTCTCTCCGAGCGCGCCCAGGGGATTGCCAGGCAGTAGGATTTCTTCGACCTCACCGTCTCGAATCAGGTACGTAGGTGGGTGACCGGCGTTGGTCAGATCGAGCCGGCCCTGACGGAAGTCGACGATCGCCACGGTCGCGGTTACGAAAAACCGGCCGTCCTGGCCGGAGCGAATCATGTTGCTCAGGCGGCTCAGAATCTCTTTGGGCTGCTTCTCCTCCTCTACCAGTATTCCGAGGGCCGCCTTGATCATGGCCATTCGGAGCCCGGTGGGAAGGCCGTGGCCGGAAACGTCGGCAATTACGACTGCCAGTCTCGAATCGTCGATGCGCAGAATGTCGAAATAGTCGCCGCCGATCGCTGCGCTCGGTTCAAACAGGGTGGAGAATTCCAGCGTGTCCGACTGTGGCAACTTGGAAGGCAGCAGGCTCTGCTGGAGGTCGCGCGCAACTGCCAGTTCCTTTTCGAGACTTTCTTTTTGGGCTTCGGAAGCGACCAGCTCTTCCAGATTCTCGGCCAGTTGGTTAAAGGACTTCTGCAACTCGCCGACCTGGTCGTTGCGACGCACCGGGATCCGAGTGGAGAAATCGCCCGCTCGTAACGCGTCGGTCGCCATGCTGAGACGGTTTACTGCCCGGCTGAGGGTGAAGATGATGAACAGAGCCATGCCGAGCGCCGCGGCGTAGATCGCGGTCAGCAGGCTTGCCATGGAGATAAGAGCAGCCCAGGCTGCGGTGTCGACTTCTGAACTCGAAAAGAAATAGCGCGCCACGCCTCGTCCGGTGCCGTTGAGCGTTGCGGTGACGTATTCGGCGACCACCTGACCGTCGTCCAGAGCACGAAGATCTTTCGAGACCTCGTTCCACCACAGCCAGGGCCTATCGAGAAAAGCCGGGCCGAGCTGCAGGGCGGCAAAGTACTCCGCGCGTTTCTTCGAGCCTCGTACGACCCTGACCGGTTGAAACGAGTACTCCCTGCCTCCCAAGCTGAGGCGAATTCGCGATTCCTTGCGTGGGTCATCCGAGCGGAAGAGCCCGACCCACACCTTACCCCGGCGTATCAGCTCCTTGCTGAGGTCACCCGGGAGAGTCACCAGTGCCGCGGCGTTCCCCGCTACCGCCGTGGCGATCAAAGTCAATGAGCCGTCTGCACGGGCGTAGTAGCGGGCGGTCTGGCCGGAGCCGGAGTCCGGGGCGTTGTCTTCGAGGGCGCTTGTCCAGTTCGAAGGCAGGTTGGTGTCTCCCATGATTCGCCGGCCATACAGATACACGGCCATGCCGGCTCGCTGGTTCGCCAGGGAGCCGCCTTCGGAGAAGGATTCCAGAAGGGAGTTCGCGGTGATCTGCAGGTCTTCATGAACCGACTCCACTGTGTCTCGGTAAAGGTGGCCAAGAAAAAATCCCGCTACAAGGTAGCCGGTGAGAAAGATCAAGGCGGCCAGCATCGGAATCGGGAGAACACCGATCAGGAAATACGAGAACGCCAACCGGCGCCCGACCCGCCACAAGAATCTCCGAGTAATCGACCAGGCGAGCCAGAGGAGAAACAACAGTGTGGCGCCGGCCAAGAGCAACTCGGCGGGCAGTAACATGTAGGTGACGCCGAAGAGAATGCCGAAAGTCCCTGACACGACGGCGATGCCACCGGCCAAGAGGGCGGCGGCCAGTAGCAGGCGTCTGAGAACAATGCGCTTCAACACTCAGCTCCTGGAAGAACTACGGATTTCGAGACTACCGGGTTCCGGCGCCGCAAAGTAGTTTCACAATTGCTAGAATCCAATAGACAGATGGGTAGCCATCGACGGTACGTCTTGGCGAATCTGTAAGGATCTTAGCGCGGTTGTTCCGCAGAAGGAGTTTCTGGTGTCGCGAGTCCCACGCTCTCAGGAGCACCTCAAGACCGGTTTTTCCGGTGAAGCCAGTTCGGCAGCCCGCTTCCGGGCCTACGCCCAGGCAGCTCAACTCGAGGGACTGCCCAATCTCGCAAAGCGCTGGCTGGAGCTGGCCGGAGCCAAGGACGAGCTTGCGATACGGCAGCTGGTCGCCGCCGGGCAGGTTCGCGGCGCGGATCGGGGCATTGCCGATGCCCTGGCGGAGGATCGTTTCGAGAACGATGTTCTCTACCCCAAGATGATCCGTGACCTCGGAGCCGATGACGCCGCTGACGTTTTCCGTGAGGTGGTCGCGGCCCAGGAGAGTCACATTGACCAGCTCGACGACCTCAGGAAGCAGCTTCAGGGGGCGAGCGGGGACATCGACTGACGGCTCGACTCGAGTCGACAGAAAGCGCCCATGCGAAAGTACGGATCCTGCGCAGTGGTCCTACTGCTCGCGACGGGGGCGTGGGCGGATTCCCAGCAGGCCGGTCTGGATCTCCCGGTTCGGCCCGATGTGCTCAACCAGAGAATGAAGGACTGGCTCGCACGAGAGGTTCCGACCCATACCAATGAACTCACGCAGCTGCTCCGGTTGCTCGAGGCGCTGCAGCGAGACGACGACGGACCGCGCCTGCGCTATCAGGAGGGGTTCACCGGGACCGCGCAAGAAGCCTTCGAAACCGGAGCGGTCAACTGTCTTTCGTTCAGTCAGATCGTTGTCGCGATGGCTCGCGAGCTGGGAGTCGATGCCTTTTATATGGATGTTCGCCAGTTCGAGCAATTCACCAAGGAGGGCGACCTGGTGGTGGTGGCCGGCCACATGACGGCAGGTTTCGACCAAGGGGTCGAGCGCCGGATCTTGGAGTTCTCGGTCGGACCGGAGGTCGAGTACCGCGACGCCGTGCGCATCGAAGACGCCAGGGCACACGCCTACTATCATTCGAATCGGGGCGCCGAGCATCTCCAGGCAGGCGAGATAAAGCTGGCGATCGAGTGGCTAAGAGCCGCGACCGAAGTCGACCCGGCGCTGCCCGATGCCTGGGCCAATCTTGGAGTCGCTCTGCGTCGCGACGGACAGCTGCAAGAGGCCGAGGCTGCGTACCGGTTCTCGGTCGAACTCGACCCCGATTTCTTTCCCGGCTACCAGAATCTGGTCGCTCTCTACCAACTCCGCGGCGAACCCGATGCGGCCGATTTGCTGCTCGAAGTTCTGGGCCGACGGAGCACTCGCAATCCCTTTGTCTACCTTGCGGTCGGAGACCTGAGCATGGGTCGGGGAGATTGGCAGAGCGCTCGTCAGTTCTATCGGAGAGGGTGGCGACTGAGACGCACAGACCCGGATCTTTCGTCCGCCCTCGGGCGAGTCCACTTGAAACTGGGCGATCGAGGCAAGGCCGAAAAACTGTTGCGGAGGGCTCTCGAAAGGGACCCGAAGAATCCGCGGGCGAAGCGCCTCCAGCGGGCTCTCGAGGAGGCGTCCGCAGGCTAGCGAACCGCTCTCGGAATCGGTTGTGACGGTTACGAACATGAGCTAAGCTTTGCGTGAGATCGAATCATGGTTGGCGAATCCTGGGTCACAACGACATTCGAGAAACTCGGGGAATGGGGCCGGAACAACTCGTTCTGGCCTCTGCCGTTCGGCACCGCATGCTGCGGAATAGAATTTATGAGTGTGGTCTCGAGCCACTACGACATGGCCCGTTTCGGATACGAGGTGGTGAGGTTTTCGCCCCGACAGAGCGACCTCCTCATCGTGGCCGGCACCATTACCGACAAGATGGCCCCGGTGCTAAAGAAGATCTATGACCAGATGCCGGATCCCAAGTGGGTGGTGTCGATGGGGGCCTGCGCGTGCTCGGGAGGTTTCTATCGCGCCTACCACGTCATGCAGGGAATCGACGAGATCATCCCGGTGGACGTCTATGTCCCGGGTTGTCCTCCCACTCCCGAGGGTCTGATGCACGGTATTTTGCAGCTGAAAGAAAAGATCGAGCGCGATCGCAAGCGCGTCAAGAAAGAGAAGGCAACCATTGCCGCTGATCGAGACGGCTCCAGCGCCGCTGCTTGAGAAGCTCCCAGCCGACAGCGCGGTTCCGGTAGAAGGCCTCGATCAGCCGACGTGGCTTGTGCGCCGCGAGTCGCTGAAAGAGGTGGCGAAAATGCTCGGGGCCGACGCGAGCGCAGGCTTCGACCTTCTACTCGACGTCTGCGGAGTCGATTACCCGGGTCGGGCCGAGCGTTTCGAGGTGGTGTACCATCTGTACTCGATCGGGCGTCATGAGCGTCTGCGGCTCAAGGTCGCGGTGCCCGAAGAGGATCCGGTCCTGCCTTCGCTCATCGACGTCTGGAAGGCGGCCAATTGGTTTGAGCGCGAAGTCTACGACATGTTCGGGCTGCGTTTCGAAGGCCACCCGAATCTGCGCCGGATTCTGACCCATGAGGCCTTCGAGGGGCATCCACTGCGCAAGGACTACGACCCCGCGCGACGCTGGATTCTGACCGAGGACAAGATCTACCGGCCGGAGCCGAGACCGGACGACGAGGAGTCCGGCGACGACATGTTCGAGCCCATGACGATCAACATCGGGCCGTCTCATCCGGCGATGCATGGGACGTTTCGGATCGTCGCCCGCCTCGATGGTGAAGTGATCACCGCGAGCGAAGTCGAAATCGGCTACCTGCATCGTTGCTTCGAGAAGATGGCCGAGACCCACACCTGGCAGCAGGTGATTCCGTTTACGGACCGCCTGAACTACTGCTCGGCTTTTATCAACAACGTCGGGTACTGCCGGACGGTGGAGAAGCTGCTGGGTGTGGAGGCACCGCCCAAGGCGGTCTGGGCCAGCACGATCCTGTCCGAGTTTTCCCGGATCATGGATCATTGCGTGTGCAACGGTGCGACTCTGGTCGATGCCGGGGCGCTGACCAATTTCTGGTACTTCTTTCAACCTCGCGAAGAGATCTACGGCCTTCTGGAGGCCTGCTCGGGCGCTCGCTTGACGGTTTCCTATTGCCGGATCGGCGGGCTGGCCGCCGATCTGCCGCCCGATTTCGAAGCCCATTGTCGGCGCCTGCTCGAGATGATCCCGCCCTTCATGGACGACATCGAAAAGCTCGTCGACAAGAATCGTATCTGGCTGGATCGCTCCGTCGGCGTGGCGGCAATCTCCGGCGAGCAAGCGGTCAACTGGGGGTGGACCGGCCCCTGTTTGAGAGCTTCCGGAGTCGCGAACGACGTTCGCCGCGACCATCCCTACGATCTTTACGATACGGTAGATTGGAATGTAGTGGTCCTGCCCGGCGGCGACGTATACGATCGCTATCGCATTCGGATGCTGGAAATTCGAGAGTCGTTGAAGATCATCCGGCAACTTCTGGACCGGGGAATCCCGGAGGGCCCCTACATCGTGGATGATCCGCACGTGGCGCTACCGCCCAAAGACGTGGCCTACAACCAGATGGAGGCCATGATCTACCACTTCAAGCTGATCATGGACGGAATTCAGGTGCCGGCGGGTGAGATCTACTCGATGGTCGAGGGCGCCAACGGGGAGCTTGGCTTCTACGCCATTAGTGATGGCTCCGGAAAACCCTACCGGCTCAAGGTCCGCCCACCCTGTTTTCCGATCATGTCCACCTTTTCGCACCTGATTCAGGGTGGTAGTGTCTCCGATGCGGTCGTGTCGCTGGGCGGATTGAACATCATTGCGGGGGAGTTGGAGCGGTGACCGAACATCCCAAGGAGACGCGTCCCTATCGCTATTCGCTCGCCGAGCGTCTCTATCTGCCGCTTCTTTCGGGCTTGGCGGTGACCCTCAAACACTTTCTGCGCAATCTCTTGGGGCGCGGACCGGGCTACACGATTCAGTACCCTGAAGAGCGGCGCAACTACTCGCACCGCTTCCGGGGCCACCACATTCTCACCTCCCGTCCGGACGGTTCCCTGCGCTGTGTGGCCTGCTTCCTTTGCGCGACCGCGTGTCCGGCCGAGTGCATCCATATCGAGTCCGGCGAGCACCCCGACCTCAACATCGAGAAATACCCGGTGGTCTACGACATCGACATGTTGCGCTGTGTTTTTTGCGGCTACTGCGTCGACGCCTGCCCTGAAGACGCGATTATCATGAGCACCAACTACGACATGGCCTACTTCAGTCGGGACCAGTCGATCGCCACCAAAGAAGAACTGTCCAAACCCTACACCTACGACACGTCCCGGTTGGGTTACCGGCCGCACTATCCCGAGGAGGAGGCGCAGCGCGCTGCGATTCGGGAGGGCGTCGTCGATCTCATCGGAGAGGCCAGGCGTCGGCAGGGCAGCGCCGCGCCGGCAAAGGCCACCAAAGCCGCCCCGGCTCGTCGCGGACGTGCAAAGT
Organism: Acidobacteriota bacterium; assembly: GCA_022561975.1. Classification (GTDB taxonomy): domain Bacteria; phylum Acidobacteriota; class Thermoanaerobaculia; order Multivoradales; family JAHEKO01; genus CALZIK01. The sequence goes on along the minus strand of JADFQD010000057.1, from coordinate 14,734 downwards.
CAACCGAAGGGCAGCCTTCCTAGCAGCATCAACGCGGCATTTCGGTTCGGAGACG
>JADFQD010000057.1:0-14669 GCA_022561975.1 Acidobacteriota bacterium | reverse complement strand
GCTCCCCACAGGAATAGAAGAACATGACGGACGCGACCGCCAAGCCGCCGGCCAAAGAGGCCGCCCAACCATCGGATCCAACGAAAGTCGTGACCGAGCGGCTCGAAGACGTAGTGGTCCGCTTTGCCGGCGATTCCGGGGACGGCATGCAGCTGACCGGGACGCAGTTCACCAGTACCTCGGCCCAACTGGGCAACGATCTGGCCACCTTGCCGGATTTTCCGGCCGAGATTCGTGCCCCCGCAGGAACCCTTCCGGGGGTCTCGGCCTTCCAGGTTCGGATCGCTGACTACGATATTCACACGCCGGGAGACGCTCCCGACGCGTTGGTGGCAATGAATCCGGCGGCGCTCAAGAAGTCGCTGATGGATCTCAAGAAGAACGGCATTCTGATCATCAATTCTGACGAGTTCAAGGCCGGCAATCTCAAGAAAGCCGGCTACGAAACCAACCCGCTGGAAGACAACTCACTCGACGGTTACCGGGTGCTGACCGCCGGGATCACCAAGATGACGCTGGCAGCCTTGCGTGAGGTCGATTTGGATTCGCGATCCAAGAATCGATCCAAGAACTTCTTTGCCCTGGGCATGGTCTATTGGTTGTACAGTCGGCCGCTCGACAGCTCGATCGAGTGGGCGAGAAAGAAATTCGCCAAGAAGCCCGAGGTCGCCGAAGCCAACATCCTCGCATTGAAGGCGGGCTATAACTTCTGTGATATCACCCAGGCATTTCAGACCCGTTACGAGATCGAGCCGGCCAAGTTCCCGCCGGGCACCTATCGCAACATCATGGGGAACACCGCGCTTTCCCTCGCCCTGGTGGCCGCCAGCCGCCGTAGCGGCCTGCCGCTGTTCTTGGGCGCCTATCCGATCACGCCGGCCAGCGACATTCTGCACGAATTGGCTCGCTTCAAGAACTTCGGAGTGACTACGTTTCAGGCGGAGGACGAGATCGCCGCGGTCTGCTCCGCCATCGGAGCCGCCTTTGGAGGGGCCCTGGCGGTAACCACCACCAGCGGTCCGGGCCTGGCCTTGAAGTCGGAGGCGATCAATCTAGGAGTGATGATCGAACTGCCTCTGGTCATTTGCAACGTCCAGCGCGGTGGCCCCTCCACGGGCCTGCCCACCAAAACCGAGCAGTCGGACCTGTTGCAGGCGATGTTCGGGAGAAACGGCGAGTCCCCGGTGCCGATCATCGCGCTGGCGTCTCCGGCAGACGCCTTCGACGCGACGCTCGAAGCCTGTCGGATAGCCATCAAGTATATGGTTCCGGTGATTCTTCTTTCCGATGGCTACATCGCCAACGGATCCGAGCCCTGGCGGTTGCCCAAGATCGAAGATCTGCCCGATCTGCGCACCGAGTTCCACACCGACCCCGAGGGCTTCTTGCCCTACTCCCGGAACCCAGAGACGCTGGCGCGACCGTGGGCGATTCCGGGTACGGCGGGATTGGAGCACCGGATCGGTGGACTCGAGAAGGAGAATCTAACCGGTAACGTCTCCTATGACGCCGACAATCATCAACTGATGACGGATCTGCGCGCCGCAAAGGTGGAGCGGATCGCGAACGATATCCCGGAACTCGAAGTCTTCGGGGACCAGGACGCCGAGATTCTCGTGCTGGGTTGGGGCAGCACATTGGGCGCGATCACGGGTGCGGTGGTGGAGGCGCGCAAGCTGGGCCAAAAAGTAGCGCGTGTCCATCTTCGCTACATCAACCCGTTTCCGCGAAACCTGGGAGACGTTCTGGACCGCTACCGCCACGTCTTGATTCCCGAGATGAACAGTGGCCAACTTGCGCTGCTGATTCGAGCTCGGTATCTCAAGGATGTTGTCTCTTTTTCCAAAGTCGAGGGTAAACCGTTCTTCAGGCATGAGATCTCGGCGAAGATCACAGAGATTCTCGGAGGTAATGAAGATGTCCACTGAGCTGCCGGTTCTGACCAAAAAGGATTTCCAGTCCGACCAAGAGGTGCGCTGGTGCCCGGGCTGCGGGGATTACGCGATTCTCAAGTCCGTGCAATCGGTGCTGCCGGCGCTGGGCTTGCCGAAAGAGAAGTTCGTGGTGGTTTCGGGTATCGGATGTTCGAGCCGGTTTCCCTACTACATGGATACCTTCGGTTTTCACACGATTCACGGGCGCGCCCCGGCGATCGCCACCGGCTTGAAAGTCTCTCGACCGGATCTCGAGGTCTGGGTGGCCACCGGCGATGGCGACGCCATGTCGATCGGCGGCAATCATTTGATTCACGTTCTGCGCCGCAATGTGGGCGTCAAGATTCTGCTGTTCAATAACCGGATCTACGGCTTGACCAAGGGGCAGTATTCGCCCACCAGTGAGATCGGCAAGCGAACCAAATCGACGCCGTTCGGTTCGCTCGATAACCCGTTCAACACCCTGTCTCTGGCCATCGGCGCCGGAGCGACGTTCGTTGCTCGCACGGTGGACATCTTCCAGAAGCACTTGCAAGAGACGCTGCTACGCGCGGCAGAGCACAAGGGGACTGCTTTCATCGAGATCTACCAAAATTGCAATATCTTCAACGACAAGGCCTTCTCCTACATGACCGACAAGAACTTGCGCGAAGATCAGGGGCTGACCCTCGAGCACGGCAAGCCGCTGGTATTCGGCAAGGATCGAAATCGAGGCATCCGGTTGGATGGCACGCAACTCGAGGTGATCGAGTTCGGAAACGCCTACTCAGAGAGCGATTGCCTGGTTTGGGACGAAACCCTCGACAACCCGGGTATGGCCTTCCTGTTGGCTCAGATGACTCCCCCCGATTTTCCGACACCGATCGGAATCTTCCGCTCGGTGAAGCGGCCGGCCTACGAAGATCAGATCGCAGCGCAGATCGACCACGAGATCGAAACCCAGGGACAGGGGACGCTCGAAGATTTGATCTATTCCGGCGAGACCTGGAAAGTGGCGGAAGACGGTCGGGTCACGGCCTAGCAGCAGGCTACAACCGAACCAGAAAGGTCTCTTGCCCGGTGATCTCTGGATCGAGCGAAAACTCGTAGAGCTCCAGGCCGCCGAAGAGCAAGTACACCTGGGGGTAGCCTCGCTTGCGCAGCTCGAGGACCATCTCGAGAGCCTCCCCGCCGTGGTCGTCGAAAACTACGACGGTCTGTTCCTTGCCGGCCGGAGCCCAATCGCTGCCCGGGTAGGGCAGAGATCCGGCGAGGGTCCATTGCTGGTGCGGTTCCGGCCGGCCGTCGATCAGAATCGGAGGCCGGTCACTGAGCAGCCTGCGCAGCAGCGCGAACGGGGAGATCTCGAGAGTGGCATCGAATTGGACGATCGGCTTGCCGTCATCGCGGGTGTAGGTAGGCATGGGAGGTGCTCGTATCCTAACCACACACTGGAAACCCTGCGAACGGACGGTGGCTCTATCTTTCGGAGAGGGGGCGTCGGCCCAAGGCCCGGGCGTAGTCCTCGGGCGTATTGAGGTTGCCGACCACCCCTGCGTCGGCGACCTCGAGTTCGAATACTGCCTCGGGGTAGCGTTCGAGGAGTTGCTTCAGGCTCCGGGTCGGATCCAGATCCTGGAGTTCGCCGATCAGGCTCGGTGGGATCAGCAGAGGATGCCCGCGACGCCCCTCGTGGGTAGGCACGATCATGTGCCGAGGTGAGGCGGCATGACGGTCGAGGAGCTTGGTCACGGTCGCGGGTTCGAGTTGCGGGTGATCCACGGGACAGATCAGAAGCGGCGACAGGTCCGGCCCCTCGTCCCCCAGCCACGCTTCGACTCCGGCGAGGACGCTCGACAGCATGCCCTCGGTCGGGCGCGGATTGACCACCGCGGTGAGCCGGCGACGAACTGCGCAAAACTGCCGAAGCTCTGTGTCCTCGGGATGCCTTACGAGCCAGATGTGCCGCACCCCTCCTTCGAGGAGTGTACGAGTCAGGGTTTCCACCACGGTGCTGCCACGCCAGGGCAGGAGCGCTTTCGGGCGCCCCATTCTTCGCGACGAGCCCGCGGCCGGGATGATGCAGACCGGCATGCGGCCCTTTTAGCATAGGTCGGCCTACTTCTTGGGCAGCTTGTCGATCTGTTTCTCCAGTTCCTTGAGGCGTTGTTCGAGTTCCCCGATCCGCTGCTGCAGGTCCTCTCGGTCGCGCCCGAACATCTTGAATTTGCGCAAGAAGTCAGGATTCGCGAAACGCTTCTCGAAATCAAGCAAGGCCTCCTGCAGACCCGCTTCATCGATCTCGATGATGTGTTCGGAAACCCGCCCGGATCCGGTGCCCAAGTTCTCGCCGTCTTTGCCGCGCACAAAGAACCGTGAGAGCAGTGGAGCCGTGCCGAGTCCGCCGGCTCCATGAGGCATCAAGCGCGCCAGGTCGAGGGCCGTGCGTTCCCGTTCGGCGATCGTCGCCGTCAGGATCTTGACTCTGCGATGGCGCCAGACCTCGAGCAAGACCGCGCGGCCGTCCTCGTATTCAGAGACTTTGCGCGCGAGTTCTGAGCTACTGCCGATAGGATCGCTTTCGATGGCGGTCAGAATGTCGCCGACTTCGAGCCCGGCCGCGGCGGCGGGACTGTCTTCGACGATCTGCGAGATCATCACTCCCGCGTCCTCCGGAACGCCGAAATGGACTCTCAGTTCTTGCGTCAAGTCCAGAAGCTGGACGCCGAGATAGCCTCTCCTCAGAGGCAGCCAGGCGAACTCAATCGACGAGGACAGCGCCCCATCCAGATCCATAACGAAGACCTCGATTCCGGAGTCGGCGGCGTCGGGTTCGTCGGTGGTCGTGATTACGCGAATGATGCTGTGCTTGCGAGGGGCATCCTGTGCCCGTGCCGAGAACGCCGCTCCGGGGAGCGTCAGGGCAAGGACCGTCAGCAGAACTGGGAGTATGAACTTTCTCATCTCGTCTCCTTAGATCGAAGCAGGTGCTCTGAGTTGGGATCGCGTGGCCGCATTGTCAGAAGGTCTTCGGTTCTGGGCTATTCGAGACGGTCGAGGCCGGCAGGGCGTGGCCGATCTCCGACAGAATGAACGGTGATAGATCCAGGACGTAATCAACGCGGTCATTGCCGGCGAGGTAAAGCACTGGTGCAGCGTTCTGGGTGCGGGTCCTCAGGCGATCGAGTTCTTCGGTCAACAACCGGTGCTGAGTCCGGATCTCGGTAACTTCCGCGCTCAGACGCTCGGCCTTGGGGATCCCAGCCGGGCGGAGCACGAGCGCGGCCACAACCAGCGCGACCGCCGCGGCGGCGCTCCAGGCAAGCGGCTTCGCGTGCCCCTGTTCGGATTCCCAGAGTTCGTCGAGCCGGTTCAAAACTCTATCGGTGAAACCGGTCGATGCTCGAACCTCGGGGAGGCTTGTCAACCGTTCGGTGAGTGGATCTTTCTGCTGGGTCATCCCGAGGCTCCTTGCCAGTAGGGCGCGAGACTCCGCTTGAGCAGACTTCGCCCCCGGTAGATGCGGGACTTGACGGTTCCTTCGTTGCAGTCGAGAGTCTCGGAAATGTTGCGATAGCTCCAGCCCTCGATCTCGTGGAGAACCAGGGCGGCCCGGTAACGCAGGGGCAGAGCGGCGATCGCCTTGAGCAGCTCGCGTTTAAGTTCGTCCTGCAGGAGGGCTTGCTCCTGGGCCGGGGGGCCACCATTGCGTGGCTGCAGCAGCCTACGGATCCTGTCCCAACGGTGGGCGCGGCGTTCTTCGCTCCGCAACTGATTGGTGGCAATCCGGAAGAGGTAGGCCTTCAGCTGCCCTCGCTCTTCGTAACTGCCGCTGTGTTGGTAGAGTCGGAGAAAAGCGTCCTGGGCGATGTCTTCGGCCCGTTCTCGATTGCCCACCAGGCGAACCAGGTAGCCGACCAGACTGTCTTTGTAACGGTCGATGATCTCGGCGAAAGCCGCCGTCTGGCCGGATCGCGCGCGCGCGAACAACTCCGAGTCGGAGGACTGGTTCTGGCGTTCGAGCATCTGGGACAGGACCGGGAACCGAGCTGCCTTCAGCTCTTGCTTTTCTCTTAGCATAACGCCCGATGGCCATTAAAGTTCCGGGCGAACTGCGTTCGACCTGATTGACCACGCGTGCTAGCATTTTTGGGTCCACATGGAGGTCCTCGCAAGAGGCCGGTTGGAGGCGGGACGGGAGCCCGGCGAAGGAGGCGAATGTAGGAGATGTCAACACGATGGAAAACTCTGGCAGTGCTGCTGCTGGTTACGGTGCTCGCGAGTTCCGCGGTTTTCGGCGGCGACCTTGCGAGAGTTCGATCGCTGGTCGAAGACGGCCGGCCGAAGGAAGCCTTGAGGGATCTCGACCAGCATCTCGAGGAGTTTCCGGTGGACCCCGAGGCCATGTTCCTGCGTGCTCTCCTGCTGGCCGAGAGTCAGCGGGAACGGGAAGCTCGCGGAATCTTTGAAGAGGTCTCAGGGCTTCGTCCAGACCGACCGGAGCCGCTCAACAATCTTGCGGTGATTCAGGCGGCCCTGGGGGACTACGAAGGCGCCGTCGAGACCCTGAAGGCGGCGTTACGAACCGACGCCGCCTATCGCACCGCCTACGAGAACCTGACCAAGATCTACGGCCAGCTCGCGAGCGAGGCCTACAGCCGCGCTTTAAGTGATGATGGGGCTCATGACCGTTCGTCTTTGGAGCTGGTTCTTCTGAGTGACATGGTGCTTCCCGAGGCCGCCCCGATTCGAGTGGCGCGGGCTCCCCTCAGACCGCTGCCCTCGATGGAGGACGCCGTGTCAGCGGCGATGGCGGAGTCTCAGCCGGCAGAGCGTCCGATCGACGCCGACCGCCTGCCAGACGAGAGAGAAGAAGTGGCAGCGGTTTCTACGGACGAACCGCTGGTGGAAGTCGCCCAGATTCCGGCGACGCCCGATGGCGCCATCGCAGCGGCAATGAGGGTGGGACGCGACCCGGATGCGCTACCGCCGGTCGAAGCCGAGGTCGAGGAGGTGGGTCGGTCCAAAGTGGAGGTGGAGGCTGAGCCCGCCGAACTGGCGGCTGTTGTCGAAGCCTGGGCACGAGCCTGGTCGGAACAGAGAGTCGAAGACTATTTCTATTTCTACAGTCAGGGTTTTGTTCCCCTCGGCGGCATGAGCCGCGAGGAGTGGCAAGAGCTTCGGCGCATTCGCGTGGCGGCGCCGGAGTACGTCAAGGTGTCGGTGGCCTTCTTGGACTTCGAGAGCAGCGAGTCGGCCGGTGGGTCGGATCGTGCTCTGGTGCGGTTCAACCAGTCCTACGAGTCGGATGCCTTCGGCGATGTGGTGACCAAGACGCTCGAGCTGGTTCGCGAGGGCGGCGTTTGGAAGATCGTCAAGGAATCCGTCGATTCGTAGCGGCAAGTACTTTTCATGATGCGGCCTCGTCGTTCGCTTGCTTTCGGCGTACTGCTCACGGGTGTGCTCGCGGCCACCGCGGTCCCCGTTGCCGGCGCCGCCGGGTTTTCGCCAACGGCGGATCACAATGCGACGACTCTGGAGGAGCGCCGCTTGGTGCAGAGTCTCTTCGACCTGCGACAGGGCAGGCTGGACGACGCGCTTCGCAATGTCGCCCACCTGGTGCGACAGCAGCCCGACTTCCGCTTGGCACAGCTGGTGTACGCCGACCTGCTTTCGGCTTACACCGCGCCGCTCGTTGGCTTGGGTAACGGCAGTCCGAGCGAAGCGGTCGAAGGCCACCTCCAAGAAGCTCGGGCTCGGCTGTCGCGCTATCTCGAGGCGCCGGCGCCGAGAGCGGTTCCGAAGCAGCTGCTGAAAATGCCGCCGGGGACGCGGGCTGCCATTTTCATCGATCTGGCCGGCTACCGGTTGTACTTGTTCGAGCAGCGCGATGGCCGATTCGTCAGGACCAAGGATTTCTATGTCTCGATTGGCAAGGGGGGAGGCGAAAAGCGCCTCGAGGGCGATCAGAAGACGCCGGTAGGTGTCTACCTGGTGGATTCGTACCTTCCAGGAGAACGACTTCCGGACCTGTATGGCGAGGGTGCCCTCCCGATCAACTACCCCAACGCCTGGGACCGTTTGCACGGCAGGACGGGAAGCGGCATCTGGATTCACGGCACGGAGTCCACCAACTACAGTCGTCCGCCGCTTTCGAGCCAGGGCTGTGTCACCCTGAGCAACGAGGATTTTCGGGTGCTGCGGGAGCGGGTGGAGGTGTCGAAAACGCCGGTGATCGTCGCCGACCGTATCGAGTGGGTCGATCCCGCAGTGGTTCGCGTCGCCAGAGACTCGCTCGAGGCGACGATAGAGACCTGGCGCACGGACTGGGAGAGCCGCAACACCGATCTGTACCTGAGTCACTACGCCTCGGACTTCCGCACGCCGGGCATGAATTTCGACGCGTTTGCGCGCCACAAGCGAATCGTCAATGCATCGAAGAAGTACATCCGAGTGGGCCTCGATGAGGTCGGTATCTATCAATACCCCGGTGAGTCGAATCTGGTGCTGGTGGACTTTCAGCAACGCTACGAATCCGACAATTTCAACGCTAGCCGGCGCAAGCATCAGTACTGGCGCCGTGAAGGCGAGCGCTGGCGGATCGTCTACGAAGACGGCATCTAGTGTTGTGTCTCCAACATAGCTTCACAGTCTGGCCGGTCCTCGGCGTCGCTGGCAGCGTTGCGCCTCCTCGCCATAGCTACGGCTATGCCTGCGTCAGCGCGCCTTGCCAACAACGCCGAAAGACTCACCCAGCTTGCAAACCCATGTTGGAGACACAACACTAGCAGCCCGTGGTAGAAGTCGAGACGATACCACCGGAGCCCACGGCAATCGCGACGAGCGGTGGCGACGAGCACCGGCGGTGGGTCTCGAGCTGGGTACTCGGAAGTCAGCGCTTGGGCCGGAACAGATCGGTGATCGTACCTTCGAAAACTTCCGCCGCAAAACCGATGGTCTCGGACACCGTCGGATGCGGATGGATGGTGAGCGCCAGATCCGCCGCCTCGCAATCCATCTCGATCGCCAGGGCGACCTCGGAGATTAGATCTCCGGCGCCGAGACCCACGATCCCGCCGCCGAGCAGGCGCTTGGTCTCGGGATCGAACAACAGCTTGGTCGAACCGTCGGTCCGCCCCATGCCGAGAGCACGGCCGCTGGCCGCCCACGGGAACTTGACCTTCTCGAACACAGTTCCGTTGGCCTTCGCCTCGGTTTCGGTGAGCCCCACCCAGGCGATCTCAGGATCCGTGTAGGCCACCAACGGAATCACCCGGGCGTCGAATGCGCTGTTCTCGCCGGCCGCGTTTTCGGCGGCGACCTTCCCCTGATGAGAGGCCTTGTGGGCAAGCATCGGCTCCCCGACGATGTCGCCGATGGCGTAGATATGTTGCTGGTTGGTCCGCAACGATCGGTCGACGGCGATAAACCCGCGATCGTCCACCTCAACGCCTGCCGCCCCAGCATTCAGCAGATCACCGTTGGGACGTCGCCCAACAGCAATCAACGCGCGATCAAAGGTCGCAGACTTCGAGCCTCCGGACCCTTCCAACTGTGCCACCAGACCCGAGCCGTCGGCCAGACTCTCCAAGGATGTCATCTTGGTCCCAAGGTGAATCTCGGCACCCATTCCTTTTTTCAGGCGGGCTTCCAGCGGTCGGACCAGATCCCGGTCGCACTCGGGAATCAACCCATCCAGAAGCTCTACGATCGTAAGCTTCGTGCCCAGCGCACCAAACACCATCGCCATTTCGAGCCCGATGATGCCTCCGCCCACCAGAAGCAGGTTCTCCGGTACGTCCGGCAATTCCAGAGCATCGGTCGAGTCCATGACCCGCGGATCGTCGTAGGGAACTCCCGGGATCTTCACGACTCGGGAGCCCGCGGCAATGATCGCCTGCCCGAAGCTCAGGGTCTCGACACCGTCATCGCTGGCAACCTCGAGCTCATGCTCGCCCAGAAACCTCGCCCCTCCTTGGAGGACCTTCACCTTGCGGCGCTTTGCCAGCTCGGAGATACCGCCGGTCAAGCGTCCGACGACCTCGTCTTTCCAAGCGCGCAAGCGCCCCAGATCAATCACCGGAGCCCCGAAGGACACTCCCCGCGCGTCGAGCGCCTCCGCCTCGTGAATCACATCCGCGACGTGCAGCAAGGCCTTGGACGGAATGCAGCCTACATTGAGGCAAACTCCCCCGAGCGTCGGATAGCGCTCGACCAGAGTGACCGCCAAGCCCAGGTCGGCGGCGCGGAAGGCGGCCGTGTAGCCACCCACGCCCGCGCCGATGACCACCAGCGGTGCGTCGAACGCTCTCGACTCGACTTTGACCGCAGGCGGTGCTACGGGCGGCGGCCCGACCTTCGCTGTGGCTTCTTGCCGTGGATCGGCAGGCTTTTGCGCCGGCTCTTGCGGCGTCTCTTGCGTCGTCTCTTGCCCTGGCTTTGGCGACACGCCAGCTTCCTCGGGCTCGACTAAGGGTTCTCCGGCAGCTTCCAGGAGAAGAATCAGAGCGCCTTCCTTGACCTTGTCGCCTCGCTTGACTTTGAGTTCGAGCACCTTCCCGTCCGCGGGCGATGGCACGTCCATCGACGCTTTGTCGCTCTCGAGCGTGATCAGACTGTCTTCGCGAGAGACCTGATCGCCGGGGGCGACCAGAACCTCTACAACTTCGACAGGCTCGTCGGCTCCCAGGTGGGGAATCCGAACTTCGGAGGGTTCAGCCATCAGAGAATCAGTCTTCGGATATCGGAAAGCACCTGGCTCAAGTAGGTCGTGAAGCGCACCGCCATGGCTCCGTCGATGACCCGGTGATCGTATGAGAACGAGATCGGCAGAATCAGCCGTGGTTCGAAGGACTCGCCGTTCCAGACCGGTTGCCGGCGAGATCGTGAAACCCCGAGAATCGCGACTTCGGGCCAGTTGATGATCGGCGTGAAGAAGGTGCCGCCAATGCCGCCCAGGCTCGACACCGTGAAGCTCGCGCCTCGGACCTGATCGAGCTTGAGCTTGCGTTCTCGTGCTTGGGCGCTGACCTCGGCAAGCTCTCGCGCCAGATCGAAGACGCCTTTGCGATCGACGTCACGGATCACCGGCACCACCAGTCCTTCGCCGGTGTCGACGGCGACCCCGAGGTGATAGTACTTCTTGACCACAAGATGTTCGCCGTCGCCGTCGAGTGACGCATTGACGCGCGGAAACTGCTCGAGCGCTGCGACCACCGCTTTCATCACAAACGCCAGAGGCGTCAAGCTGAAGCCCTGCTCTTTGGCGCGGGCCCTGTGCTCCTGCCGGAAGGCCTCGAGCTCGGTGATGTCGCATTCATCGTGCTGGGTGACGTGAGGAATCGTCAACCAGCTCCGCGTGAGGCTCGGCCCCGAGATCCTCTGGATACGGGTCAGCGGCTCGCGCTCAATCTCGCCAAAGGTCGAGAAGTCGATCACCGGCAGCTTGACCCCGGCCACGGCCACTGCGCCGGTCCGCGCCGCCGGCCCGGCAAGTGCTTCCTTGACGAACTTCTCTACGTCTTCCCTGAGGATTCGCGCCTTGCGACCGGTGCCGCGAACGCGGGTCAGATCCGCGCCCAGCTCGCGCGCAAACCGTCGCACCGCCGGCGAGGCGTAGACATTGGAGAAGTCGGGCGAGCTGTCTGAGGCCGCTGACGTCACCGCGGGAACCGCGGCGGATGCGGCCGGCGGCGCGGCCGGGGGCGGCGGCGGCGCTACTGATTCGTCAGCGCGATCGTTATTGGATGATGGAGATGATACGGATGATACGGATGACGGCGACGCCTGGAGCGGCGACTCCACAGCGCGAGCCTCGCCGGCGGCGGTTTCGGAGACGGTATCGGCGGCGGTATCGACAGAATTGGGCGCTGCTACCGCATCGCGTTCGCCTGCCACGACCTCGAGCATCAAAATGACGCTACCCTCGCGCACCTTGTCACCCGCCTTGACCTTGACCTCACGGACCGTGCCGGCAAACGGCGCCGGCACGTCCATGGTCGCTTTGTCACTCTCGAGGGAGATCAGCGAGTCGTCTGCTTTGATCTCGTCTCCGGAGGCAACCAGCACCTCGACGACATCGACCTCTTTGACGTCTCCAATGTCGGGGAGAACGACCTCTCGTAATTCGGCCATGGACGCTACACCTTCCAGGGTTCCGGACCCTGGGTTTCGATCTCGTACTTGCCAAGTGCTTCCGTGACCTTCGCCGCCGGCAGACGTCCTTCGTCGGCCAGCGCCTTGAGCGTCGCAACGACGATGTGGCGCCGATCGACTTCGAAGAAAGCGCGTAGTCGCTCGCGCGTATCGCTACGTCCGAAGCCGTCGGTACCGAGCGTGACATACCGGCGCGGTACAAACGGTCGTATCTGCTCGGGAAAGGAACGTACGTAGTCCGTGGCCGCGATCACCGGACCCTCGGTCGGGCCGAGCAGCGTCTCGACATAGCTCGGCCTCGATTCACTCTCGGGATGCAGCCGATTCCAGCGCTCGGCCTCGAGGCCGTCCCGGCGCAGCTGATTGAAACTGGGTACGCTCCAGACATCGGCGACCACTCCGAAGTCGTCGCGCAGCAGCTCGGCGGCGGCTTCGACCTCACGCAAAATAGCCCCGGAGCCGAGAAGCTGGGCCCGCGGGGTATCGGCAGCCGTGCCGATGTCGCCGGTATCGCCGGCATTATCGGCAGCATGGGCCGCTCGCAATCGATACATTCCCTTGCAGATGCCCTCGGCCGAGCCCTCCGGCATCGGCCCGTGCGGGTAGTTCTCGTTCAACAACGTGATGTAGTAGAAGGTGTCCTCGTCGTCGGCATACATACGGCGCAAACCGTCCTGGACAATCACCGCCAGTTCATAGCCGTAGGTGGGATCGTAGGCTCTGCAGGTAGGAATCGTCGCGGCGACCAGTTGGCTGTGGCCGTCCTGGTGCTGCAGCCCTTCGCCGTTCAACGTGGTTCGCCCCGAGGTCGCTCCCAAGAGGAAACCGCGGGCCCGCATGTCGGCCGCCTGCCAGATGAGATCTCCCACGCGTTGGAATCCGAACATCGAGTAGAAGATGAAAAACGGGATCATGTGAAGACCGTGGTTGGCGTAGGAGGTGCCCGCAGCGATCCACGAGCACAGGGCGCCCGCCTCGTTGATGCCCTCCTGGAGGATCTGGCCGTGCTTTTCTTCGCGGTAATAGGCCAGTTGGTCGCGGTCTTCCGGGGTGTAGAGCTGGCCCTCGGGCGCGTAGATGCCGACTTGTCTGAACATCCCTTCCATACCGAACGTGCGTGCCTCATCGGCAACGATTGGCACGATGCGATCTTTGATCTCCCTGTCCCGCGACAGGCTCATCAGGATGCGCACGAAGGCCATGGTGGTCGAGAGCTCCCGCTTGCCGCTGCCTTCGAGCGAAACGCTCAGAGTCGACAGGTCGGGGATCTCGAGCGCGGAGGCACTAATATTTCTCGCCGGCAAGTACCCACCCAACGCCTCCCTCCGCTCGCGCAAGTAGCGAATCGGCGCGCTGTCCTCGGCGGGCTTGTAGAACGGTAAATCGTCGATCTGTTCCTCCGTAATCGGGATGTTGAAGCGGTCTCGAAAGTGCCGAAGCGATTCCTCGCCGATCTTCTTTTGCTGGTGGGTGATGTTCTGGCCCTCGCCGGCCTCGCCCATGCCATAGCCCTTGACGGTCTTGGCCAAAATTACCGTCGGCTGCCCCTCGTGCTCCACGGCCGCTGCATAGGCCGCATAGACCTTCTGCGGATCGTGGCCTCCGCGCTTCAGGCGCCAGAGATCCTCGTCCGACATGTCGGCGACCATCTCTTTGAGTTCCGGGTATTTGCCGAAGAAATGCTCGCGCACGAAGGCGCCGTCGTTGGCAGCGTACGACTGGTACTCGCCATCGACGACCTCTTCGCGCAGTCCCGCTGCCTAGCCGTCATGGGCTGGGATCGCGCAACGGCGACCCGATGGCTCGACTGGATGGCCGATCACGGATTGCTCCAACTCGATCGACAGACCGGGCGTACCTTAGCCCTGCGGCTGCGCGACACGAAGACGGTAATTGCCGGAATATTCGATGAACTTGTTTGAGGCCGGTAACTTTGGAATCGGATTCAACACAGAGGGTGCACCTTGGAAATTAGGCAGGTTGTCCATTTTCACAACGAGAGATTCTTCGAAGGTGCTGTTCAGCTAAGCTGGGTTCAGCGGCGCATCGATCAAGCCCGACAGGCCGCTGGTGCCTTTGTCTTTCATGGTCCGCGCTATCACGGCGCGGACGAGGCTGAGCGCGAAGGGATCAAAGGCGCGTACAAACTTAAGGACACCGCCAGTTTTGTGCGCGATCTCCTCAGTTCCATGCGCGCCGGAGCAGACGGCCGGGAGGTCAACCCCTACTGGCTGGTGATAGCCGGGTATGGCTCTGGTAAGTCTCACTTGGCGCTGACCTGCGCCACGTTGCTGGCGGACCCCTCGGGCAAGACGGCACAGGCAATCCTCCAGCAGATCGCCCGGGCGGACGCCGAGATCGGGGAGACGGTGGCCCAGCAGATCGCGGAGATGGACAAGCCAGCGCTGGTGCTGCCACTCGACGGCATGGAAAACTTTCATCTGGGAAATGCTCTGAGTCGGACTGTGTTCGCGCAGTTACATCACCATGGTGTCGATGCCGGCGAGCTTCTCCATGTGGCCGCCGCTCTTGATGATCATGCCGGTGCGGGCGGCAAGCGTCATCGAGGACAGCACCGAGGTCGGCGCCGCGACGCGGATG
>JADFQD010000056.1:21654-23633 GCA_022561975.1 Acidobacteriota bacterium | reverse complement strand
CCCGAATCTTCCAACCGGTGGATGCCCTCGCTTGCGGCGAGAGCATGGAGAATCAGCTCTTCGAGCTTTTCGGGAGTGCCGAGCGTTCGCAGTAGCCGCTCGCTGGGATTGCTCTCGTACCCAGCGCATTCTAGGGCCACCGAGCGAGCGAAATTGTGCCGAGCTATTCTGAGGTGAATCTCGGCATAGCTTCCGCGGCCCCTTGGCCTTTCTCCTGCAACTAGCTCGCGAAGCTCACCGTCCAATCTTCGCAGCTCCACGGCCGTTAACAGATCGGCAGGCTCGGTCTGAGGCCAAGCTGGCGGTTTCTCTTTCGACATTGAACGGCCCTCACGCTCTCCCTTGGAAAAGAAATTCGGGGCCAGGCGGCCAGGGTCGCCGCTCTTCGGGAGCTACCCTAGGCCCCGCGAGTACCGATGATAGCTAGTGTGGGGAGAAGACAGCCGCGTAGAGCCCCCGGCTGCTGCATCGCCCGGCCCCGTCCAGCGCTCTCTAGCCGTCGTCGTCGATTACCATTCTCACAAACGCTCGCTCGAAGCCCGCCGGCAGCACAGGCGCAAAGTCAACGTGCGTCCCTGGGCTCACAAGATCGAAGTACTTGTTGAAAAGCGAAGCAACATCGTCGAAGAGGCGGTCAAGATCCGCCCAAGTCGCATCAGAACTGGAGCCACTTCTTGGGTCGCTAGTCTGAGGGTCCTCGCGATGCGCAATCGCCGTGTTGATCAACTTCAGAATGTCCTCGTGATCATCTTGTAGCCTCTTCACATCCGCCCGGATTTTCCCGCCGTTCAAAGTGCGACCATCTGACGAGAATTTCGCAAACAGCATCCGTGGAAACACATCGTCGTCCGAAGCCGTCGCTCGACGCCACAGCTCGACGTACCTGTCGACATTCAGTAACGAACTGTTCTTCTCGATATCCTTGAGAAGCCTGATCAGCGAGAACGACCTGCGATTCCGGTCGACGATTCTGCGCAGGCCCATCAGCATCGAGTCCGCGTAGTTATCCGCCATCCACCGATGGACCACGCTCGTGCCGTCCGAGATCTGATGGCGGTTCAAGACTTCACGATGAGCCCTGTGAACTACGCGTTTTGCACCGAGAGACATGAGGTTTCGGCGTATTGAGACGAAGTCCTGCGCCCAGGCTGCCCACTGGCTAGTGGGAAATTGATCCTCTCGCACGTCCATATCCTTATTCTACAAGACAGCTACCGAGCCACCCCGCTCCGAGCGCCCCGCAGGGTGCGAGACCGCAGCCCGAGCGAACGGCTCGACCAGTTGGTGTTCGAGGGTGTGAAGCGCGACCGAGATGCTTACTACGAGCGGGAGCGAAAGATGCGCGGAGAATCTGCCGCAGCCCTTCCCGAGCTTGCGTAGCAGCCTCGCGGCATGAGCTAGTCGAGTCGAGCAAGTCGCCGTGACATGCGTTCGATCTCGTCGTTCGACAGGCACTCAGTCTGACGAGCTAGGTCGATAGCCAGTTGGATCACCCGTGCCCCGATATCCGGTCGACCACTTCGACCGGCAACTAGCTCGACACTAAGTAAGGCCCTGTACAGGTAGTGGACGAGCTGAGCCTCGCACGAGTCGATCGCCGGAGTACCGATCATTCCGCTCGTATGGTATTTCGCCGGTCGTCCGCCAAAGAGCTCCATGATGTGGGGGTAGGCGCCATGCACGTAGCCCGAGTACGCTTTGAACAGCAGTCCCTGGATTCTCTGTCTATCACTGGGATTGGATTCTGGAAGCGGCATGTTTGCTATCAAGGCATGGATTTTCCTTCGTGGAACTCTCTCGCGCTTCGCAGGAGTCATCTTTTCGGTCTTGGCGGAGCCGTCAAATTCTTCTTGAAAGAATTCTCGAAGGTAGAGCTCTTGGTCTTTGGTGGCCTCGGCCATGTCTAGAGCCAGGAAGCCGATGTCATCCGAGGCCTCGTCAATCGACCGACATAGTGCATAGACCTCTTGAACGTAACC
>JADFQD010000056.1:0-21644 GCA_022561975.1 Acidobacteriota bacterium | reverse complement strand
ATCCATTGAGAGCACTCACTATCCGCACAGCTTTCAGAAAGGATGCTAGGACATCGCTCTTCTCCCGATGCCGAAAGGCTGGATAGTCTGCGGATCTAGCCGTGAGGACTGGCACCTCGAACTCCTCGGCCAGGTCTTGGACGCAGACTTCAAGTTGAGAGATCGTGCTCTCGAGTAGAGTTCCTAGCTGCACCCAGGCAGCATAACCGAGAGGGTTCAAGCCACCCGGACCGAATCGACCCGTAGCCCTGAAAAAATATTTCTGCCGGCCAGGGGGCTCAATAACCAGACACGATGTCCGATCCGGCGGGGGGCGGCCTCGGGGTGCTGGTCACCGGCTACCGCTCTCCCCGTTCCCCCTGTGCTGCGAGCAAGCTGCTTTGCTCGCTTCAACCTGCGCGCTCACCACTGCGGATCTCCCAGCTTCGAGCGCCCACGGGATTCCTTCACTGCGCTGTGGGCCTCGGTCCCTCAACTCACCGAATAAGGCCACGTTCAGACGTCAGAGTGGTAACTCTGGGGTAACTCTTGCCGACGAGAATCTCGGCCGACCGGGTCTCTGACTGTTGTAAGTTGCTTACAATAAACGACTTGTGTGGCGCGCCGCGAGGGACTCGAACCCCCAACCGCCAGATTCGAAGTCTGGAGCTCTATCCATTGAGCTAGCGGCGCACATCTGGAGTCTAGCGCGGTGGAGCGGCCGACAGCCTGCCGGTGGTCACGGCCGCGGCCGAATCCGGCTGTCGAGCGTCGCGATCTTGGGTCGCCTGTCGAATCGGCACTCGCCACCGACCGTGGATCTGAGGCCTTTGCAGCGGCTCTGGAGATTCTTGGGTTTGGGTTTCTTGCCGCCCTCGGCCCAGATCGTCAAGGCTCGCCAGGAGGCCAGCAATTCGACTTCGTTGAAGCCGCAATGGGAGGCCTCGGTTTCGTTCAGGAGACCGGTGGTCAGGGCGGTCGCGGGCACGAGGTCGGCGAATTCTCTTTGATTCTCGACAAAGAATACACTGTCTTGGCTGGTGTGGAGTGAGATGATCTTGGTGTCGTTGGTCTCGCCCGACAGTTGGTGGTACTTGGCGAGTTTTTCGGTGGCTTTCCGGTTGGCGCTTACGCGTTCAATGGAGGCATTGAGGGAGTCGGAGCCGTAGTCGACGCCTTCGTTTCCTACCGGCAGGCGGCCCTTGAGCTTCCTCTTGTCGCCCACCAGGTCGTAGAGGCCGAACGTCGCCTGCTGCATGGCATCTTGCAGTCCGTCCGCCGGGATTGTGTTGACCGCTAGAAGCGCTTTCAGCCGCCGCTTCTGCTCGGTGGAGCGTTCGGGCCGTTTGCGATCGACGCCGGTACAGAAGTTGACCGCACTGCGAATATCCACGGGCTCGAGATCATTGGGCTTCGGCAGTCCCTTGGCGCCTCCCGGGATAGACGCTTGGCCGACGTCCGAGCAGATCGCGTCGTAGGCTAGCCGGAGATCGAGAGCCGCTTCCCAGTTGCTAGCACCGGCCAGAGGTCCGCAAGAGGCGAGCGCACCGACCAGATTGCCGAGCCGAGCGTTCTCGACTGCGGCTAGCGCTACCAGAGCGCCGGTGGACTCGCCGACCAGGTAGACATTGGTGGGTTCGCCGTGGTTGGCCACAAACACGTCGTAGACTTTCTCGAGGTCACGCGTGGACTTGAACAGGGGCCATCCCGTGACGGAATAGCTAGTGGTGCCCAGGGCGTAGCCCTCGTCGAATTGGCTCTGGGCAAGGGGGCCGAAGTCTTCGATCTCCCGGACCCCGAAATAGTTCGAGTCGTGACTCCAGATGACCAGGTCGCCGTTCCAGTTCGTGGGTACTGCCAGGAGGAAAGACGAGCCTCCGGCCGCGCTGCCTTCGAGGCAATCACAGTCGGCGACCTGGAAGGCCACGGAGGCGCTCCAGGCACCCGCACCCAGAGGGTTCATTCCGCGTACCCGCCAAGTGTACGCTCCCGGCGAGAGAGCCCTCGAGGTGAACCGGCAGACTCCGCCAATGCAGTGATCCGCGGCCGCGAGAGTGGTTGACGTTCCGAAGGCGTCTTCGATTTCGAACTCGGTTGCGGCGAAGATCGTCTGCCATCGGAAGGTGGGTGTGGGGTCGAAGATTCGCGCCGCCGGTGCGATAGTCGCCGGTGCGCTTGCCGGGGGTCCGTCGAAGACCACTAGTCTCTCAGGGTCGCTCCAGGTGCCGCCGCAGATGTTCTCGGCCATCACGCGCCAGAAGTATTTGCCGGTCGGCAGCGGCTCCTCGAGGGTGACAGTGCACGTGGATTCGTCGCACACTTCGGTGCCGTCAAAGGATCCATCGAAAACAACTTCCGTACTGCGGGAGACAACTTCGAGTCGGTAGCTCTTGGCATCGCTGACCGCACTCCACGTGAATTCGGCAGCGAGGCCCCCGGCACTGAAGAACTCGCCGACGGGAGCCAGCAGTTCGCCTACCTTTTCGGGCGCGGACGGGACGGTTGTGAAGGACTCTGCCTTGGTCCAGCGCCCTATGCCGCTGGTGTTTCGAGTCCGGACGCGGATAGAAAACGTGCCTTCATCGAAGTCCACGGGAGAGATCAGAGTGCAGTCCGAGCCTGTGCAAAGTTCACCCTCCGGGTACCAGGCGTCCAATTTGTTGCCGCCGGCGCCATCGACTTGCACACGAAACCAGCTGCCGCAGGGGATTCCCGCGACGCTTTCTTTGCGCCAGCTCAGGTTGGCCTGCTTGCCGCAGGCCTCGCCCGAGGGCGAGAGAATCTCGGCGGCACCGGGCTCACCGGCCGTGCCCAGCACACGGAAGAACTCCTCGGCGATGATGTCGTAGCCCTTGGCGTTCGGATGTCCGACGAGGTCCTCCTCGCCGGCCGGCGGCTTCCAGTAGTTTTTCTTGAAGCAGTTGTCCTGCTTGGCGCCAGCTGGGCAGAGTACGTTGCGGATGTCGACAAAGCAACGTTTCGACGAGGCCGCCTGGTTTTTGATCAGAAAGCGGAGGTTGTCGCTGACCCGGTTGAGAGCCGGTGTGAGTTCCCGAGGGATGGACGGATGAAACCAGATGGTCGAGGCGTGGACGGTCCCGACGTTGCGGTTTCTCGCCTTGTTCGCCATTTGCCGCAAGTTGAAGTTGATGGTCTGTGCGGAAACCAGTCGGATGTCGTTCGTGCCTTCCATCAGGATGAGGAGGTCCCAGTCTTTCTCTTTGAGCACCTCCTCGATGCGGGTCACACCTTGCGCGGTTTTTTCTCCGGCTTTGCCGCGATTCACGAACTCACACTTCGACGCGTTACAGTCGAAGTAGGCGGCCGCTTCGAGGCGGGGGAGGTAGC
Organism: Acidobacteriota bacterium; assembly: GCA_022561975.1. Classification (GTDB taxonomy): domain Bacteria; phylum Acidobacteriota; class Thermoanaerobaculia; order Multivoradales; family JAHEKO01; genus CALZIK01. The sequence continues at coordinate 18,317 of JADFQD010000056.1, read as the reverse complement.
CGCAGGTGTCGGCGTTGCCGACGTTGCAGCTCGAGCTCGCACCGACATCGAATCCGACGGCGTGGGTCACGCTGTCGCCGAAGCCGACGACGCGAAAAGCCTGGGCAAGCGCTGGCGTTGCCGCACTCAGCGCGCCGACCGCTACGGCTGAGAAGGCCGCGAAGACCCTGAAAACCCTGAAAACCCTGAAGATGGGTCCGAGCCGCCTCATGGCTGCTCTACCTCGGAGCGCCAAGGCCATTGCAGCGAGGCCGGTGAGCCTTCCTCGAGGACCACCAAGGGCCGCTCGGTGAACGGGCTGGCGACGGCGGTCTGGCGCTGCGTCCCTGCCGGATCGAACTCGACCAGGTTCCACACTTCCGGAACGACCGTACGAAAGGTCAGGAAACTTCGGCCGGCGACGGTCTCGAAAGCGGCCTGTCCCGGGCCGCGGCCGGTGAGAATCGGGCCGGCGGCCCAGCCGCTGCCGGTCCAGCGTGCGGTCTGGATGCGGTAGTCATTGCCGTCGAAGAAGCTCCACGCCGCAATCGCGCTGTCGCCGGTGGCTGTGACCGTCGGCAGGATGTCCGGCACCCGGTTGTCGGCGTGCAGCCGTTTCGGCTTGGACCAGATCCCATCCAGGCGGCGGCTCCAGAAGATGTCGTCGTCGGTACCATCGAAGCCGGCCCAGAGCAACAACCAAGTGCCGTCCTCGAGGACGGTGGCGGAGAGCGCGAGTTGCGGCCCGGTCTTTTGGATCGAAACACTCTCGACGCGCTCCCAGGAAGTGCCGTTCCAGGCCGAAGCGAGAACTGTGAAGTCCTGCTGGTTTGATCCCTCGAGCCACGCGCATCCTTCCAAGCGATTGTCGTCCGTGAGCAGAACGGGACTCGAGCGCAGGAGTCCTCCCTGCGAGGGTGGAGTCGGCAGTTCGATCGTTCGGCCGCCCGCGCGGTGGAGAAAGAAGAGATCGCCGGAAACAAGATCCTCTCCGGCGATGACATAGCCATCTTCCGCGGCTACGACGACCAGCGGAAGCCGGTCCGAGGAGATCGAGACCTGCTCGGAAGTCGCTGCGTGGCTCCAGATTCGCGCCGAGCCTGGTTCGATTTCCAGAGCTACCTGGGCATGGAGGGCTAGCGATCCGCCGCCCAGCACTCCGAGTATTCCGAGCATTCCGAGCCGGGCGAGACCGGGCGCGGCCCTGCCGAGGGCACAGTTTTTGGGCGACGACGGCAGCGCCGTGCTGTCTTGGGTCGAGTTCATCTAAAACCTAACGCTCGAAGGGGGCTATGGTCGAAACCCCTTAGTTTAAGTTTAGCCCTTTAGCTCGGCGGCACGCTTCGTGGCCTTGACCACCGCTTTGATCAGGGTTACCCGAAGGCCGCCCTCTTCGAGCTCGAGCAAGCCGTCGATGGTGCAGCCCGCCGGCGTCGTGACCTCATCCTTGAGCAGGGCGGGGTGGCTGCCGCTGTCGAGCACCATGCCGGCGGCGCCCAAAGTGGTCTGGGCCGCCAGGAGAGTGGCGACCTCACGGGGCAGACCGACTTTGACGCCGGCCTCGGCCAGCGATTCCAGGACCACATAGATGAACGCCGGGCCGCTGGCCGAGAGACCGGTGACCGCATCCATGTGCTTTTCGTCGAGAACGATGGTTCGGCCAACGGCATCGAAGAGCGATTTGGCAAGGGCGAGGTGTTCGTCTGTGGCGAACCGTCCGGGCGAGAGGCCGGTCATACCCGAGCCGATCACCGAGGGGGTATTGGGCATGGCGCGGACGACCGCCACGTTGCCCCCGTTGCCGAGGTGAGTTTCGATTGCGCTCGTCGGCACGGACGCCGCCACCGAGATCAGGAGCTTACCTGCCATCAGCGGCGCGATTTCCCCGCACAGTGCCTGGACACCAGCGGGCTTGACGCACAGCAGTACGATGTCGGCATCTTTGACGGCACCCAGGTTGTCGGTGGATACCGGTAGGCCGAATATCTTGGTTCGCGCCTCGGCGTTTTCCTGGTGATCGACGGTGGCGGTGATCCGGTCGGCGCTGACGAGTTGCTGGTCCAGAAACGCCCGCAGCAGGATTCCGCCCAGCTTGCCCAAGCCGATGACGGCGATGCGTTGCTCGATTTCGACTTCGCTCATCTCGATTCCTCTCCCAGATCGTGTGTTCGGTAGCCCACCTCGACCTCCAGGTTCCCGAGTCGCTTCGAAGAGATTTCCGCTCGGATCCGGTGGCTGATCGGCCAGCCCTCGGATGAGACCATAGTTTTGCGCTCGATGTGTGCACTTCGCAGTCGAAGGGCTGGGCCGGCGCCTGCCCTCCGAATATCGCTCGCGTGCTGGTAAAGTTGTTTCCTACGAGGAGGAGCGAGAATGCGAAGAGTCATCGCGCTGTCATTGTTAGGTCTTTGTCTGGTTCCCGCCGCCTGGGCGGCCAAGGGCTTTCACTACGTTGCCGATACGGTGACCACCGGTACCAAGATGAAGGAGGCCGACAGAATTCGGGTTGAGGGCTGGGTCGAGGGTCCGAACGCCAAGATCGTTTTCTTGGAGGTAGGCGAGGCCAACCCCTTTCTTGGGGAAGGTAAGTACATCCTGACTCACGACGGCGGAGAGACGCTGTATCTTGTCGATCCGAAAGAGAATACCCACGCGAAGTTCGACCTGAGCGAGGTGCTGGGCTTCGCCGGGGCGTTCATGGACTCAGGGCTGTTCGACATGGATGTATCGAACCATTCGATCGAGCTACTGGAAAAACGCGACGGTCCCCGGATGCACGGCTACGACACCGAGTACCGCAGGTACCGGACGTCTTACGATCTCGAGATCAAGATCATGGGGATGAAGCGCGGAGATCACTACGTCATGGAAAATGAGATTTGGAGCGCCGAAACTCTCGACGCGACCGGATTTCAGGCCTGGATGCGTCCGCGCAAGACCGGCTTTGAAGCCATAGACACCCTGATGGAGGGCGAGTTACAGAAGGTTCACGGCTTTCCCTTCAAGAGCGTGACGACGACCCGAACCCAAGGGACCAAGAAAAAGGGTCGAACAATGGAAACGATCTCGACGACCGAGGTCATCGAGTTCGAGGCCTTGAACGTCGCCGATTCGACCTTCGCTTTGAGTCCGGACTCGCAAGAGATCTCGCTGATCGGACTGGGCGCTATGGAGGCCCGAGATTCCGAGGACGGACCCAAGGACGAAGAGAAGGGCGGCCTGATGAAACGGTTCAGGAAGATTCGCAAAGGCGACGGCTAGCCGGCGCCGGCGAGCTTTGCCTCGAGGCTGATCTCGACACCGGCCAGAGCTTTCGACACCGGACAGTTCTCCTTCGCGTCCTTGGCGTGCTGCTGGAAGGTGGCGTCGTCGATGCCGGGCACGACGGCCTCGGTCGAAAGCTCGATCCGCGTGATCGAGAAACCGGCGTCGCCCTTCTCGAGGTGGCACTTGGCCGAAGTTGAAACGCTCTGAGGGTTGAATCCCTCCTTGCCCAAGCCGGCGGTCAGAGCCATCGAAAAGCAACCGGCATGGGCCGCCGCGATCAGCTCTTCCGGATTCGTGCCCGGGTTCTGTTCGAAGCGTGAGCCGAACGAGTACTTGCCCTCGTAGGCTCCGCTCTGCATCTTCATGGTGCCACTTCCTTCTTTCAAGCTTCCTTCCCAGCGGGCGCTGGCACTTCGTACTGGCATGTTCTGGATCTCCTTTGGTGTTTTGCTTCGTTCGGTTTAGGGCAGGGAGTGAGGATATCTCAGGCGGTGACCGGGGACACGATTTCCTTGGTCGATCGACACGGAGGTCGACCGCCACAACGGAAACGAGCCCGTTGCTGCTGGGGCTCACTGGCGAAAGATCGCGGTGCGCGGCTCTCCGTTCGAATCGATCCAAGCGCGCGCCATGTTGCGGGTGTTGAACACCAGCGCGGTGTTGCCGTCGGTGTCGATCGCAATCACTCCGCCGTCACCTCCGACCTCCATCAGAGTTCCGTTCACCACCGAGGTCGCGGCTTCGAGCAAGGAAAGACCGAGATAGCGCATCCGGGCGCAGATATCGAAAGCCACTGCGTGACGGATAAAGTACTCGCCGTGGCCGGTGGCCGAAACTCCGCACTCGCCGTTTGCATAGGTGCCGGCACCGATGATGGGGGAGTCGCCCACCCGACCATGGCGTTTGTAGGTCATCCCGCCGGTCGAGGTTCCGGCTGCGATTCGGCCCATCGAATCGAGCGCCACCGCACCCACCGTGCCGAAGTGCGTACTTGGCTCCGGCGCGCCCGAACTTCTGGGCGACGCGCGACTCGACTTGGTCGACTCCTCGGTCTTCTCACGCTCGATGCGCTCCTGCAGGGCCTGCCACCGACGCTCGGTGAAGAAGTAGCTCGAATCGACCGTTTCCAGGCCGGCGTCGGCCGCGAAGTCGTTGGCGGCGGGGCCCGCGAGAAGCACGTGCTCGGTTCGCTCCATCACCGCTCGCGCCGCCGCGATCGGATTCTTGATCGTAGTCACGCCAGCGACCGCTCCGGCTTCCATCTTTGCGCCATCCATGATCGAGGCGTCGAGCTCGTTTGTGCCCGCGGCGGTGAAGACCGCGCCCTTGCCGGCGTTGAAAAGCGGTGAATCCTCGAGCAAACGAATCGTGCGCTCGACCGCATCCACCGCCGAGCCCCCGCTCGTGAGGATCTCGTACCCGGCCTCGAGCGCTTCGGCGAGCTTGGCGCGTATCCTCGTTTCGCGTTCTTTCGGCAGATCCTCGGCGCTTGCGTTCCCGGCGCCGCCGTGGACTGCCAAGGCTACCTTCGGCGTTGTCCCCCCGCTCTCCGAAGAGTAGGCCGCGGTCAGAGGGCAGAGGCACAGTGGAATCGCCAGAAGGAGTTTCTTTTTCATGTTGATTCTCTATCACAAGATCACCGGCGAGCACCGGTGCGGTACTGCCGAGACAGCGACATCGGAGCCCGTCCGAGAGCCCGCGCTTGCGCATGCCAGGGCTGATGCGCCACACTCGCCGGACATTATGACGACCTACACTTTTGAAGTTTTCTGGTCCTGGCTGATGCGCCACCCCAATTGCATCCTCAGGGCGGGCACCGTCGAGGCCACGCTCTACGACGACGACGACTTTCACTGGCACTTCGCTTCCGAAGGTTCCGGGGTCTACGTGCAAGTCATTCGAGGTAAGCACCTGGTCGGAGAAATCGGTATTGACACCGAGCGGGTTTCCTACGTCCAGTACGTCGGCGAAGACCCCGAGGCCGAGCACATGTTCGAGCTGGTGCTGGAGGACGAGGCCCAGAGTGCGGCATCGCACTTCTTCGTCTTGAGCCACGGTCTCGAAGAGGACGACGAGACGCCAGCGCAGGAGCGGGCGGTTCATTAGCAGCCCGTGGTAGAAGTCCTGTGGGCCGCGCGACCAGGCTTTCTGGTGCAGGAGGCCGGCTTCAGCCGCGGCTTTGATCGCTTCGAAGCCGGCTCAGCGGGGAGACGGGAAGTCGAGCGATCGCCTCGGGTTCGGCCACCTCTCGAAGCGGTCTTCTCGAGGGCGCTTGGCTACATCGACTGAGAAGCCCCGCCGATCGAGTCTTCGAGACCCAACCGGGCTGCTAGGAGTGAGTCACCGGAGCTACCAGATCGCGGCGCGCTTATCGGCGGCGCGGATCATCGAGTCGCCTTCCTTGCAGTTGAAGGCTGCGGCGAATTCCGGCATGTTCGCGAAGGGTCCGAGCGTACGGAAGTTTGCCGGGGAGTGAGGGTCGGTGTTGACCTGGAGCTTCAACGCTTCGTCACGGTAGTTTCGGCGCTGGGCCTGGGTCCAAGATAGAAAGAGCCTCTGCTCAGGCGTGAAGCCGTCGATGACACCCGGGTTGTTCTTCTCCAGCACTGCCTCGAGGGCGTGGTAGGCCATGGTGAGGCCCGCGAGGTCGCCGATGTTCTCACCCAAGGTAAGTTCGCCGTTGATGTGAAGGCCGTCGACCGCGACGAACTCATCGTACTGCTCGACCAGGTTCTGGGCGCGCGCTTCGAAACGCGCCCGGTCTTCGTCGGTCCACCAGTTTTGCATGTTGCCCTGGGCGTCGAACTTGCTCCCCTTGTCGTCGAAACCGTGCATGAACTCGTGCCCGATCACGGCGCCCATGGCGCCGTAGTTGACCGCGTCATCGATCTCGCCGTCGAAGTAGGGTGGCTGCATGATCGCAGCCGGGGAAACGATCTCGTTCAACACCGGGCTGTAGTAGGCGTTGACGGTTTGTGGGGACATACCCCATTCGTTTCGGTCGATGGGCTTGCCGATCTTGTCGAGGTTGCGTTGGGTCTCGAAGGCGTCGGCGCTACGCACGTTGGCGAGATAGCTTTCGGCACCGATCTCGAGATCGGTGTAGTCGCGCCACTCGTCCGGGTAGCCGATCTTTGAAACAAAGGTGTCGAGCTTCTCGAGTGCTCGCGCCTTGGTCTCCTCTCCCATCCACGAAAGGGCCCGAATTCTTTTGCCTACGGTGGCGCGGAGGTTTGCGATCATCTCGTCGGCCCGGGCCTTGGTAGCCGGAGGGAAGGCGGTCTCGACATAGACTTGGCCCAGAGCTTCCCCCATGCTGCGGCTCACCCGATTGACGGCTCGCTTCCAGCGAGGCTTGAGTTTTTGCGTACCCTCGAGAGTGCGACCGTAGAACACAAAATTCTGGTTGACAAAGGCGTCCGACAGGTAGGGTGCGGCGCTGTCGACGACATGCCATTTGAGATAGCCCTTCCAAGTTTCGAGCGGCAGCTCTTCGAGAAGCTGATTCATCTCGGCGAAGAATTTGGGTTGGGCGTAGGAGAAGGTCTCGAGGTCGGCGAGTCCCAGGCGCTCGAAGTATCCGGACCAGGAGAAGTTGGGCGTTGCCTTGTCAGCCTCTGCAACCGTTTGGATATTGTAGAAGTTGGCAGGGTCACGAAGCTCGACGTTGGTGAGCGAAGCCAGCGCCAGCCGGGTTTCGAGCGCAAGAATGGTTACCGTCGCAGCGTCCGCTTCCTGAGCTGGATCACCTAGAAGCTGCAACATGGCCGAGATGTGGTTGGTGTACTTCTGGCGCAGTACGACCGACTCTTCGTCGTCTCGGGTGTAGTAGTCCCGGTCGGGAAGACCCAGTCCGCCCTGAGTCGCATAGACGATGCAGCGGTCGCTGTTCTTCAAGTCCTGGAAGACGGCGAGGTCGAAGAGGAGGTCCGTTCCCTGGGCATGGAAATCGAAGAGGAAGGTCTGGAGGTTAGCCAGGTTTTTCATGCCGGCGATGCGCTTCATGTCGGCTGCCAGCGGCGCAGCTCCGTCTTTGTTGAGTTTCGCGGTGTCGATGGCCGTCCGCCAGAAATCGCCCGCCTTTTGCCTGTTGGTGCCGGCCTCGGCGTGGGTGGTCGCCGATTCCTCGAGAATCTCCCTCAGGACTTCGTAGTTGCGCTCACGGAGCTCAGAGCTCGTGCCCCAGGAGCTCTCTTCTTCGGGAATGGGGTTGCGGGCAAGCCAATTACCGTTCGCAAACTGGTAGAAGTCGTCGCAGGGGCTTAGTGTCAGGTCCATGTTCCTGCGGTCCAGACCGCGGGTGTTGGTCTTGTACTCATCTGTTTTCACTCCCTCCCCCGCGAGCGCCGTCAAAGCCGGAAGCAGGAGATAACAGGAGAGGATCGCGATGAGAGTTTTGAGCTTGATTTGCATTCCTGTCTCCTTCTTGTTTCCGTTCCCGTGTTTTTGATTGAAACTGGAGATGGCCTCCCGGCCCCGCGAGACCGCGGTGACTGGTAAAACCCAGTTTACAAGAAGGTAGCAGGTCGATTTCGCCGAACCTAACCGTTGTCTTGCGCCAGGAGAATGTTCTCCGAGGCCGGGTGCGCCGATGCAAGTTGATGCGCGACAAGCGTGGCCCAAGCCTGGAGCTGCCGCGTCTCCTGTGTCAGACTTGCGACTCACTCAAAGCGAAGTCTATGGAGTTGCGGCCGAGCGCCAAGACATCCGCTTTACCGCGGCCGAGTCATATAACTTGATGGCAAAGGCCGGTCTGTCCGGCTCGCCCAGTTTGCGATAACGAGATAGGGGGCTTTTCCATGTTCAACCTGCCGCTCTCCACCACTCTGCTCGTCTTCGGGTTTCCCGCCTTCTGGATCCTCTACACTCTCGGCTTCCTGTTTCTGACCCGGAACTGGAAACGCTCGGAAGTGGACCGCCGGGAGCGGCCGAGCCAGGAAGAAGCGTCATGAACACGACGGTCCTCGTCTTTCTGGTGCTCTACTTCGTCGTGGTGTTGGGCATCGGCTTTTGGGCGATGCGCCGTGGTGCCGGTGGGGATCTAGAAAACTATCTCCTAGGAGGCCGCAAAATCGGACCGCTGGTGACGGCCCTAACTCTCCAGAGCACCTCGATGAGCGGCTTCATGTTCTTGGGAGCCGGCGCGCTGGGGTACGTCGAGGGCTACTGGGGCCTCTGGTACGCAGCCGGCGACATCGGCGGCGGCGTCGTCAACATGTCGGTTATCGGCCGGCGGATGAGAAAGCTTTCACAGCTGACCGGCTCGCTCACCCCGATCGAGTATCTCGAGAAACGCTACCCGTCGGCGGCGATCCGGCTGGTCGCGGGCGGGCTCACCGTATTTCTGCTCGGAAGCTACGTTTTGGCGCAGTTCATCGCGGGCGGGAAGGGGATGGCTCTCGTGACCGGTCTTCCCTACGGAGTCGCGCTTCTCATCGCGGTCGGCATCATTCTCCTCTACACCTACCTGGGCGGCTACCTGGCGGTGGCCTACACGGACTTCTTCCAGAGCCTGGTGATGATTATCGGCGTGCTCTGGATCCTCGGAGCTGCGCTTGCCGAGGTGGGCGGCTTTGCAGCGGCCAACCGGGCGATCGCAGTGCTCGAGCCTTCGCTGGTGTCGATCTGGGGTCGTGATCTCGGCTACCAGGGGCAGTGGGGAGTCGTCCTGGGAGCGGTCCTGATCTTTTCGATCGGCTACATGGGATGGCCGCACGTTGTCACCCGGCACATGGCCATGAAGAATCCGCTGACGGCGCGCAAGGCCGGCGCCTACGCCACCGCCTGGAACCTTCTGTTTGTTCCGGCTCCCTATATCGTCGGGATTCTGGCGATCCTGATCCTTCCCGAGATCTCGGATCCTGAACTCGCGATCTTCGAGGTGGCGCAGAAGCTCCTGCCGGCGGCGGTCACCGGCATCGTCATGGCGGCGATCATGGCCGCCATCATGTCGACCGCGGACTCGCTGCTTCTCCAGACCGGCTCGATCGCGGCACGCGATCTCTATGAGCGCTTCATCGATCCCAACGCCTCCGAGCGGCGCATGGTGTTGGTATCGCGGCTCATGGTTCTCGCGATCGGCGGGGTCGGCTATCTCGTTGCCTTGGTCCAACCGCCAACCGTGTTTCAGGTGGTGATTTTCGTGACCTCGGTCCTGGGCAGTGCGTTCTTCCCTGCCTATGTGTGCGCTGTCTGGTGGCGCAAGGCCAACACCCCGGGAGCGTTGACTTCGATCATCGCCGGCGCTTCGGTGTCCTTCGTCTGGCAGCTGCTTGGACTGGAAACGGCGAGCGGCCTGCACCCGATGGTCGCGGGTCTTCTAGCCTCGACCACCGCGATGATCTTCGTCAGCCTGGCGACGCAGAAACGTTTCCCGGTGCCGCAGCAGATCCTCGATCAGATGACCGAAGCGGCGAACCTGGGAAGCGTTGCCGAGCCGAGCTAGTCCGGACTCTGCGTCTGCAGGATGCCGACCATGGGAACCCCCTCCGCTCCCTTCATCTCAAAGCCCAGCAGGCGAGCCACGGTCGGGGCGATGTCGATCTGTCGTGCAATCGGCATCACCAAGCCCTGAAGAACACCGGCACCTGAGATCACCAGACCCGTATGCATCTCGGGCTTGGTGGGGAGGTAGCCGTGGTTGCCGCGACGGGAGGTGGCGACGAGAAACGAATCTCCATCGAATCCGCCGCCGACGGTATAGCCGTTTGCCGGCTCCAGGAACAGCAGAGCTTCCGGGTCGGCGCCGAGGCGGTCGAGCTCCTTCCGGTCGATGACTTCGAGAAGCCCCTGATAGGGCCCCTCAGCGAGGTCGCGGAACAGGGATTCGACCTTTCGCGCGAGTTCGGCGTCGTAGGGGTTTCTGATCCGTATTGTCGTTCGGTGAGCAATGGCCTGCCAGTCGGTGATCGTGCCGTCAGGTCCGGTCTCGAGCAGGCCCGCCCTCCGGAGCACGACATTCGGCTGGAAGCTCGAGTGCACCTGATAGAAGCCGTGGTCTCCGGTGATGACGAAGGCGGTCCGGTCAAGAATGCCAGCGTCCTCACAGGCCTTGACGATCTCACCGATGTGAGCATCGAGGCGCGAAAAGGCGCGTTTCGAGCGCGCCGAGTGGCGCCCGGTCGCGTGCTGTGCATAGTCGGTCTGGACGAGATGAAGCAGGAGAAGATTGGGCCGGGACTGCCGGATGATGTGCGTCGCGACCGCGGTCGCGAAAATATCCCGCTTGATCGGGTCCAGGTTGTCGCTTGCGCCGAAGCCACCGAGTTTCTCGACCACGGCGTCGATCAAGCCGGGTGTCGATTCGCTCCGCGCGAGATCGAGCCAGGTCCTGTTCGGCGGGTTCTGATGCACTTCCGGGAAGTGGAGAGCGATCCCGCTCCCCACCGTGACCGGCCAGGACACACCGGCGGTCACGAGGCCAGCGTCTTTCGCGCGCTGCCACAGTGTCGGGGCCGTGATAGCATTGCTCTCGAAGAACCACTCTCCTTCTCCCTGCGGATCGAAGCGGGTGTTTTGGAAGATGCCGTGGCGGTCCGGACGGACGCCGGTCACGATCGATGTGTGCGAGGGGTAGGTGGACGAAGGGTACTGACCGACGACGCCTTCGGCCCAGCTTCCACGATCTTTTAGCGCCTGGATGTTGGGCAGTCGCAGTCCGTAGTCTCCGGGGTGGGTGACGTACTCCGGCACCAGCCCGTCCAAGGAGACCAGGATGACGTGTTCGGCGAGCGGTCGAGACGGCTGCTCGACGGGATACTCGGATGCGCGAATCGGAACCGCGCCGAGCAGAAGGACAACTGCCACCGCCGAGACGAGACGAAACAGGAGATCAGAGATTGTAGCGGTCGAGTTCTGTCTCGACCGTGGTGGCGATACGGAAAGACGCTCAACACGGGGGTCGACCGCTACAGTTCTTGCGTGGGCCGCCCTGGGAATCCGCCCGCTCACGGCAGCCGCCTCTCAATCCACTCGAGAGTCGGCTCGAAGACGTCGGCCCGGGCGCTCTCGCCGACCAACACGTCGAGGTGGCCGTAGCCCTCGAGGACGTTGATGGTGAAGTCCGTGCCGCCGGCTTCGGCTGCGGAGTGAATCCCGTCCAGAAGCCACCGGGACCCAAGAAAGTGTTGCATGCCGGTGGAGCCGAAGTAGAGCACCGGCAACTCGAGCTCGGCCCAGCCGTCGTCGATCGGTGTGCTCGGATCATCGGCGTAGTCCGCCATCGAACGGCCCTCGATATTCTGGATCGTCGGGTAGTAGCGGTCGTAGCCCTCGAGCAACTGAGCCAGGATCGCCGGCCGTGAAACCCCATCCTTGGGATTGGCCAGGGCACCGGGACCCCAGGCACCGAAGAGAATCTCGGCAAGTTCTTCGCCGATGGTTTCGAACGGCGCATTCTGAGCCGGCCCGTTCGGATCGGCCGCTGTGTCGGCCATCAATTTCTGGCGCCAGTCCCATCCTCGAGAACCGGCGACGTCTGCGGCGAAGACCCCGGAGCCGACGAGCTTCTGTGTTGCCGCCGGAAGATCGTACTCGCCCTTGGGCGCGTGACTCTTGAAGGCCCCATCGAGCGCGATCATGCCGGCGATGCTTCCCGCCGGCTCCGAAGCCGCCAGTCCGTAGGCGAGGGTGACACCTCGGCTGAAGCCTGCGAGAAACAGGCTTTCGTGCCCGCTTTCGCGGCGAGCCAGCGCCGCGGCCTCGGCGGCGTCTCCCACGAACGCGGTGAGGCCCCAGCTTTTCATGAAACCAAGGTCCTCCACTCCGGCATTGGCGACAAAATGGGTTCGGTAGTCGAGCGCGTAGACGTCGATGCCGCGCTGGGCCAAATAGAACCACAGGTTGTGGTTTTCGTCGCCGAGTACGGCCTCGCCGTTCATGTTGGTGCCCGGCAGATAGAGGAGCGCCGCTTTTGGCGCGGTTTCGGACGCAGCGTCGGACGCTGTTTGAGCCCGGTAGCGGTGTACTTCAATGTGGTCATGGATCCCGCCGGGTGGGCGTGGCGTCCGCCAAACGGTTTCGTGTATCGAAGCGTTGAGCAGGTGGGGGCCGTCGCTGACGAGGGCCCACGTCGCATTCTCGGGGCTGGCGGGGGTGTCGCTGAGTGCCGGCCTGGCGCCGAAAAGTAGGACGAGCATGCAGCCGGCCCCAAGGGTGCAAAGAATCCGTCTCATCCGTTCCCTCTCTTCGAGCGTTTCCCTCACCTGAAAAATCAGGCGTCTGATCGGTCTGGAATTCAGAGAGTAACACCTGTCAGAATCGGCCGGTCATTCGCCGGTTTCTCTTCTGTAGCCTCCTCTTCACACCGGTGGAGCGGCTCCGTCCTGGCGGCGAATTGAACCCAGGGAAATTGATGCCATTGACCTCAGACCGCACCGAGAGTCGAGACGAGCGAGCCATCGCCGGGCTCTGCCGGACGACGGCGTTGCTCTTGGTTTTGACAGTGGGCGCGGTGTGCGCGAGCCAGCAAGAGTCTGAACCGTCCGAACCCACCCAGGCCGACCCCGCTGAGGCCGTCTTCATCCAGACCAAGTCCGGCCAGGCCGACTCGAAGGCCGACCCGGGCGCGACAGCTGGGAGCCAGGTGGTCATCTATGAACAGGACTTCTTCGCCCGCTATGATCCGATCACGGCGCTCGACATGGTCAGACAGGTTCCGGGCTTCAGGCTCGAGAGCACAGGTGGGTTCGGCAACGGGCCGGACGTGCGGGGCTTCGGCGCTGCGGCCGGCAACGTACTGATCAACGGAAAGCGGCCAACCACCAAGTCCGACAGCATGGAGAATCTTCTCGGCCGGATTGCCGCCGATGCGGTCCTCCGTCTCGAGCTGATTCGGGGCGCCACCGGCGCGACGGATCGCGACACTACCCAGGGTGGGGTGGTGGTGAACGTCGTGCTCGACGAGCGCACGGCGGGACGGGACCCCGCGCCGTGGAAAGTCGCTTTGCATTACGAGGACGGTGCCTGGTCACCGTTCGCCGAGCTTGCGGCCGGCACCCAGCGCGGCAACACAAAGTACCTGATCGGTCTCAAACGAACCTCGTTCGACTGGAACGTGCGAGGGCCGGAACAATTCACGAGCGCGACCAGGCCCGCAGAGCTACGCGACGAGATACAGTTTCGCGAGGGCAACGAGCTGAGCCTGAATCTGAAATCCGCAACTCAGTTTTCAAACGGCGACACACTTCGCCTGAACGCCAAGAGAGTTACCAAGATCGATAACGGGTTGGAGGTTTCTGACCGCATCATCGCCGGCGACCGCGCCGAGCTGTTTCTACGCTCCAACGAAGGCGAAACCGACGACTTCGAGTTCGGTGGCGACTACGAACGCGACCTTTCAACCAACATGGCGTTGAAGCTGATTGCACTGCTGAGTCGTGACCACGGAGACACCGACTCGGGTCTCGATGTCACGCGTGGGGATGGCAGCGCGGAAAACCGCCGCTCGTCGATGTCCTCGGACGAAGGCGAGACCATCGGCCGACTCGAATTCGACTGGTCGAAGTGGGGCAGTCACGCGATCAAGTTTGGCGGTGAAGTTGCCCACAATTTCGTGGAAAGCGACTTCGAGCTGTTCATCGATGACGGGTCCGGGCCGGTAGCCGTCGACGTGCCGGGTTCCAACACCCGTGTAACAGAGCGCCGCGAAGAGGCGTTCGTGTCGGATTCTTGGACGGTCTCTGAGAAACTGAACGTCAATCTGGGGTTCGCGTTCGAAGCATCGAAGATCGAACAGTCCGGCGATGTGGCAAAAAGCCGCTCCTTCACCTATCCGAAGCCGTCGCTCGCCCTCACCTATTCGCCGTCCTCGAGCAGCCAGTGGCGCATTCGAGCCGAGCGTCAGGTGTCTCAGCTAGACTTTTTTGATTTCGTCAGTTCGAGCAATTTCGAGGACCTGGATCTCGACTTCGGCAACCCGGACTTGCGGCCCGAGCGGACCTGGCATCTTTCATCTACCCATGAACGGCGATTCGGCGAGATAGGCGTCATCGAGATCGGCGTCTTCTACGATCTGATCGACGACGTAGAGGACTTCCTGCCGGTGGGCGAAGGCTCTGAGATCGTTGGCAATATCGGTGACGGCGAACGTTGGGGCGGAAGTGTGAATCTGACCGTGCCATTGACCTTTTTGGGCCTCGAGGACTCTCGATTCGACTTGACCTACGAGGTGCAGGATTCTTCCGTTACCGACCCGGTGATCGGTCGGAAACGCGAGTTGTCCGGAGAGAGCGATCAGACAGTAGTGGCTTCCTTCCGCAAGGAGCTGCCCAAGTTAAAGGCAGCCTTTGGCGGCAACTTCAACTGGGGTTCAACCCCAACCCTGTTCGGCTTTGACGAACTGGTTGCCGAAGCCCAGAGATCGCATTTGAACTTTCATATCGAAGTGCGGGTTTGGAAGGGGGTCAAGGCGCGGTTCGAGGTGTTCAATCTGCAGGACCGCCCCCGCAGGCGGAAGCGCACCGTCTTCGAAGGCTCGCGTCTCTCACAAGTCGTAGCCTTCGAGGAAATTCGCTCTCGAGTCGATGGTCAGTGGTTCCGTCTCACCCTGAGTGGATTGTTCTAGACTACGGCAGCGCCGACGGGAGTCTGCAGCCGTACCCGGCGGTACGAGTTCGAAACCCAGGAGATGACGCGATGATGGATCCCCGACCTGGCTTTGTGATCGGCCTGCCCCTGTTGGTCCTCGCGACCCTTGTGGGAGCGCAGTTTGGTGCCCGTGCCGCCGACGCTGGGGGGCTGACCGACGTCGCCGGCCTAAAAGTCGGGCACCACACCCTCGAAGAGCGGCCAACCGGCTGCACCGTAGTACTCACCGGACCCGATGGGGCGGTGGCAGGTGTCGACATTCGCGGCGGTGCCCCCGGAACGCGTGAGATCGCGCTGCTGGATCCCGTCAACCACGTGCAGAAAGCGCACGCCATTGTTCTCTCGGGAGGCAGCGCCTTTGGCCTGGACTCGGCGACCGGTGTTGTTCGCTATCTGGAGGAGAATGACATCGGCTACGAGACCCGGGTGGCGCGAGTGCCGATTGTTCCGGCCGCGATTCTGTTCGATCTCGGTATCGGCGACAAGCCCCACATTCGGCCGGGTGCGGACTGCGGCTACGCAGCAGCCAAGGCAGCCACCGACGGCCCGGTCGCGGAGGGAAGTATCGGCGCTGGAGCCGGCGCGAC
This sequence comes from Acidobacteriota bacterium, assembly GCA_022561975.1. Classification (GTDB taxonomy): domain Bacteria; phylum Acidobacteriota; class Thermoanaerobaculia; order Multivoradales; family JAHEKO01; genus CALZIK01. Next base: position 2,898 of record JADFQD010000056.1, on the reverse strand, counting down.
GGTTGGCAAGCTGGGCGGTTCCGGCCGATCCATGAAGGCCGGGATTGGTACCGCTTCGATCACCTTGCCGAACGGGCTCGTGGTCGCGGCCATGGTGGCGGTCAACGCCGTCGGCGACATCATTGACCCGGCGACTGGAAAAGTCGTGGCAGGCACTCTTGGAGAGGACGGCAAGACGCTGGTAGACGTCAGAACCCTGGTCCGCGCCGGCCTCCGGCGACGACCTCGGCCGCGTAGCGGTGAGAATACGACCATCGGTGTGGTCGCGACCAACGCGAATCTCACCCAGGTCGAAGCCAAGAAGATGGCAATGATGGCCCACGATGGCTACGCTCGAGCGATCTCGCCCTCGCATCTCCCCAGCGACGGAGACCTGATTTTCTCCCTCGCCACCGGCACCTTCGAGGGAGATGCCGACCTGACTCTGGTGGGGGCGCTGGCGGCCGAGGCCATGGCCGATGCCATCGTGCGGGCCGCTACCCAGGCAACGAGTCTTCCCGGCATCCCGGCGGCGCGGGACCTGGAGTCCGAGAGCCGGTAGCGGACCGCTCCGAGTTCTATTTCGGCGCTACAGCGAAATAATCGGTAGGACTACATGCGAGGGTCGGGAGGCGTCGTGGAAGACCGTGTTGTCGGCCGTCACTGGTGCGCTGTTCATGCCGAGTGGGTCGCCGGTGTTCGGGTGAGGATCGAAGCGCGGGAAGTTACTGCTCGAGATATCGAGGCGAATCCGGTGGCCTTCCGCGAAGACATTGCTGGTGGCCTGTAGCTCGAACTCGATCTCGTAGACCTTGCCTGGGGTCATGAACTCGGGCCGGTCACGAGAGCTACGGTAGCGCATCCTGAGGATGCCGTCGGTCAGGTTCATGGCAAAACCATCGGCGTCGCCGCCCGGCGGGTAGACGTCGATGAGCTTGGCGGTGAAGTCCGTGTCGACCGCACTGGAGGCGACCCAGAGATTCACGGTAATAGGGCCGGTAACCTCGATCACCTGTTCCAGAATCGGAGTCTGAAACACCAGGACGTCCGCGCGCTCGGCGAGCGGACGATCGTCGGAGGCACCGGAGCAGGCCACGAGCTCGCTCCGGCAGCGCTGGTCGAATGCACCGCCCTGCGGCAGATAGGGATAGAGAGTGTCTTGCGTGCTACCGCCGATCGTGGGAACCGGATCGAGGGGGTCGTATCGATAGCGACTCGGTGCCGTCTCCGGTCCATGGGGACTTGGCGCATCGGGGCGAAGCTCGCCGCCCGGGAGGAGAAAGAATCGCGTCCAGCGCGTGCGCGCAAGCGGCCACTCGTTCTCGTCTCGCCAGACGCCGCCGTGCTCGAGTCGGCCGTCGCTGGTGCGGTGGCCGCTTCCTCCACCCATGACGAAGATTCGCACCGGCGGCTCGTCGAACGCTCCGGTGTCGATTCCGCGCAAGCACTGGTCAAACCAACGCAGCTTGATCTCGTTGAGGTCGATCGCCGCTTCCGGACCGAAGTCCACCTCGCCACACCAACTCCGACCGTAGTCGTCATAGCCGTGGGTCCAGTGACCGATTAGGAGTTTCTTCGGGGCGTCGCCCTGCTCGCAGAGCCGAGAGAACTTCTCGGTCGTGGCCCAGATGTGATGCCCGTACCAGGAGGTCTGGAGCAGAATCGGCAGGTCCGGATGCCGGTCGATGTGCTCCTCCAGGTTCCAGCCCGGTTGTCTCCAGTAATCGTCGTAGTCGCTCGACCGGAGCAGGTCGAGAAACCAGCTCTGGTAACCGGGAGCAAAACGCAACGGCGTGTTTTCGAACCGCAGCGGGAGGCGGCGAAACCACTCCTCCAGTTCCGCGCAGGCCGCCTCGAATTTCGCGAGTCCTTTGGTTGCTCGAGTAAACTCTTGGCTCTCGCGAGCCATGCGCAACACATAGGGTAGCGCCACCCCCAGCTCGAAGGCGCCACCGTGGCGCAGCGTCCGATGGTGGTAGTTGTAGCCACCGTCACAACACACCTGGGTCGCGAGTCCTTGCGGCCTGAGCAACGCCAGCGGTTGCTGATTGGTGGCCGAGTACGACAGCCCCATCGTGGCGACATGGCCGTCACTCCAGGGCTGCGCTCCGATCCAGGCGAGCGTGTCGAATCCGTCCTGGCCCTCTGCGGCCGGGAGAAAACTCCACTTTCCGCTCGAGCCGTTTCGTCCTCGGACGTCCTGCATCGCGACGGCGTAGCCACGCTGTGCGAACCAACGCCCCGTCTGCTCCAACACTTCGCGGCGTTTGTCGTACGGCGTGCGTTCGACCAGAGTCGGAAACTCTCCGGCAATCGGACGCCCACCGCGCGCAGGCAAGTACACATCGGTGGCAAGCGCTACGCCGTCGCGCATCGGGACTCTCAGGTCCCGCAGCACGGCGACCTCGAACGATGCCGTGGAGCCGGTAGCCAGCGTCATTCGGCTTTGGACCGGCTCTCCAGGCCCGCCACGCTCGAGTAGAAACGCTCGTGCTCGTTCGTGCCAACCCGGTTCCCATCCCCACTACCAAGCCGGTGGGTCGCGAGCGAGATCAGCGGGATCAACACCAGAGGGACCAGAGTCGTGATGTACGACGTATCCAGAGTCGCGTCGCTTACCCGCGTCCAGATGTACCAGACGATTCCCGAGAGGTAGCCGATCGCCATGCCCCAGAACAGGCCCGCTTCGCTGGTGCGCTCCCAGTAGAAGAGGTAACCAATGGCGATCGCCGGGGGCACCACCATCGCATAGCCGAGCAGAAGCATGTCCAGGAGGGAGATGTCCGTTGTGGATACCCCCCAGGCCGCCAGGGCCAATCCCCCGAAGGGGGAGATAATCCCGATCAGGACGAGGTTCGACCCCCGCTCCAGGAGGTTTTGCCCCCCGATGGGCCAGCCCAGCCGCAGGATCCGGATCAG
>JADFQD010000055.1 GCA_022561975.1 Acidobacteriota bacterium | reverse complement strand
GGTCGGGCTGCCGAGCGAGGCGCAGTGGGAAAAGGCGGCGCGCGGCACGGATGGGCGGATCTATCCGTGGGGAAATGAACCGAGGCCGGACCGGGCCAACTACCGAGGGACCAGAACGACAGCTGTGGGCAGCTTCGACTGCCCGGAGTGCCCCTTCGGTCTCTTCGATATGAGCGGCAACGTCTGGGAGTTGACCCGCAGCCGGTATCAGCCGTACCCCTACGACCCGAGCGATGACCGTGAAGATCTCGAGGTGGATGCCCTATGGGTCATGCGTGGCGGGCATTTCGGCGATCCTGAAAGGAACGTTCGCGCCGCCCTCCGCGGCGGCGTCGACCCCGGCGTCCGCCGGCCGTTCATTGGGTTTCGCGTGGTGATCTCCCGCTTCTGATCTTTGGCCGCTGATCTTGGAGGCCCCTAACTCCCGTCAACGTTCGCCAACAAGCTGTGGCTACCAGAAGCCCCGTCCGCTGCTGTTGGGGACGTCGTTGTCGGCGTCGTCTGTTGTTCGGAGGTGAGCGAACATCCCAGATGACCTCAGGGTCAGCAGATCAAGGGGGTTGGGCGCAGGCTGTAGACGAATTACAGGTATCCGGCCGGCGCTTCGAAGCCACCGATGACATCGGCCATCTTGGCGGCGATGTCGATGCTCGTAGCATCTTCGAGATAAGGTCCGACGATCTGAATCCCCACCGGCAGACCACGATCCGCCGTCCGCCCGACGGGAGCGGCGGTAGCCGGCAGACCGGCCAGGGTCGCAAAGCTGATCCAGTAGAGCTGATCGGTGTAGGCCCGGACACCCAGGGAGGTGTCCAGGGTGCGGGTGAATTGGAACGAATGATCGTGCGGCGGCGCCGCGACGAAGTTTTTCTCGCCACCAAGACGGATGTCGACACAGCGGACGATGCGCTGAGAGTCCTGGCGAAGGGGCTCGAAGATCTGCAGACCGACCGCGTCGATCTGGTCTACGTTCACCATATGGGTGGGCGCGATGTGGAAAAGGTGCTGCGCCCGGATGGGGCCCTCGCCGGGTGCGCTTATCGGGCATCGATCTTCGGATCATTCCACAGGCCGAAAGCCCCCGAAGTCCCCCACGACAGGGGATAAGATCTCTCGACCATGCTCCGTTTATCTTTCATGCTTCTCGCCCTCGTTCTCGCCTCGCCGCCAACCGCCCATTCCCAGGGTGCCGAGGCCGCACCGAATGCCGACTCGAACGCGGATTCTGACTGGCCGGTCTTCTACGAATACTATCCACCTTCGACGCTGGTCGTTCCAGAACACGAGGTCAGGCGCGCAAAATACCCCCTCGTCGACGTCCACAGTCATCTCTTCGAAATGGCCGACCAGGACCTGTCCGAAGTCGTGGCCGAGATGGACGAGCTCAACATGGCGGTGATGGTCAACCTCTCGGGGCGCGGCTTTGACCGGGTCGCCAACCCGGACGGCACCATGCGCTTCGCGCTACGGGGCGGCGACTATCTCGAGCGAGCCGTCAAGAACGGCCGTGTCTCCGCTCCCGGTCGCTTTCTGGTATTCACCAACTTCGATCCCAACGGCCTCGGCGAAGCCGGCTGGCTCGAGCGCACCCTGGCTCAGCTCGAGACCGATGTCGCCAACGGCGCACAGGGTCTCAAGGTCTACAAGAGCCTGGGACTCGGGGCGGTCGATGCCGAGGGCAAGCGCATCGCGGTCGACGACCCGCGACTCGACCCGATCTGGGCCAAGTGCGGCGAGTTGGAAGTTCCAGTGCTGATTCACTCGGGCGAGCCGGCGGCCTTCTGGCTACCCAAAGACGAGCACAACGAGAGGCTCTTCGAGCTGATCCAGAAACCCGAGCGCTACCGCGACCCCGAGAGGGTCCCCTCCTGGGACCAGATCATGGGCGAGCAGAGAAGCCTCTTCGCCAAGCATCCGGAGACGACCTTCGTCATGGCCCATCTGGGTTGGATGGGCAACGATCTGGCTCGACTGGGACAACTCCTCGACGAGCTGCCCAACGTCTATACCGAAATCGGTGCGGTTCTGGGCGAACTCGGCCGCCAGCCCAAGACCGCGCACGCCTGGTTCGTTCGCTATCAGGATCGGGTTCTCTTCGGCAAAGACTCGTGGACTCCGTCCGAGTATCACGTCTACTTCCGGGTACTCGAGACCGACGACGAGTATTTCGACTACTACCGCCGCCGGCACGCCTTCTGGAAGATGTACGGCATGAAACTCCCGGACGAGGTTCTGAAGAAACTCTATTACAAGAACGCGCTCGAGATTCTGCCGGGCCTGGATCGCTCGCTCTTTCCCGCGGACTGACGGCCCGCCGAGACGGGGAAGAAGGTCGCCGCACAGTCGCCGGCTCGACCGCAGCCGGCCCACTGCAGTCCTCATAGCTCGTGCCGTCCCCTGGCCGCTTGCCTGCCGAAAGGCCGAGTTCCAGCGGGAAGCCCCGACAAACTACTCGGCCGGAACCAACTCCAGCCGATACAAAGTCTCGCCCGGCAGGAACGGCGTCGGCTCCCCTTTGACCCAGGCGTCGTGGCCAGCGCGGTAGAAGGGTGAGAGCGGGTGTCCGCTCTGGCCCGTCGGCATGTGGAACAGGCCGTCCTCCTCGTGCCCGGGTGAGACAACGAAACGCTCCGAGGCGCCGAAATCCGGACCCTGCACCCGGGGCATGTTCGAATCACCGGCCAGCGGCTGGCTCGGCATGTCGAGACGGCGCGCGATGAAGCTGGGCAAAAAGCAGGGTATGAAGCGGCTCAGGGGGTGCCGGATGGCGGCGGTGTTGCGTTTGCCCCAGGTTTGCTCGGCGAGCGGGCCTTCCTTCTCACCGAAATACTCGAGCAGCTCTTCGACGGCCGCCTCGAGTTGCTCCTCCCAGTCTCTCAACTCCGGATTCAAGAAATGCAAGGGCCGCTCTTCGATCAGGCGCCACAAACCGCCTTCGCGCTGATTCAGATACCGGCTCTCGCAACGCTCGTCCTCCTCCTTGCAGCTCGCAAGGATGGCGCCGTAGACCTGATCCGAAAGAAACGAGCGGTAGGCTCGCACCATGCGGTACCCAGCCGAGTCGATCGAGGCGTGCCCACCCCAGTCCTCCACCAGGCGAGCGAGCTCGAGACGCCTTGGATCGGCACTCGCCCCGTCCGCCGAGAGCACGTCGAGCAGCAGCGAGCGCCAGCGCTCCAAGAACAACGCCCGGTCGTCCAGTTGCACCGCGAGCAACGCGCGCTCATCGGGCTCCTCGAGCTCTCGGAGGTGATCGCGAATCTGCCCGGCCCTGGCGCCCAGCCGAAAGCCGGTACCGATCTTTTGGTTCATCGAGCCATCGACGACACGACTGTTGGCGGTCCAGATCCGGCCCTCCTCGGGGTCGAGCACGCGCGGATACTCGTCGGGCGCAAGGTAGCCGTCCCAGCCGGCGCTGCCATCGCTCCACGTGCGCGGCGTGCGACCGCTGTGCCCGAACCGGCGCGGCATCGGACCCATCACCGTCCACGCGATCCGGCCCTCCGCATCCACGACCACGAAGTTCTGCGGCGGCGCGCCGACCCGATTGGCCACCGCTAGGGCTTCTTCGACCGTCGACACGCCTTCGAGATCCATCGAGGCGAAGGTCACCGCCTGCGGATCGTGTGCTATCCATCGATAGGCGCGTTCCTGGCCGCGGTGGTCCTTGTCCAGTACCGGGCCCCAGATCGTCTCGCGCACCTCGAGGGTCTCATCGCTCCGGTCTTTCACCTTGATTTTTTCCTCGAAGCGAGCGAAGGGCCGCGAACCGCCCACTGTCAGATACCGATCGGGGTCTGCGGGATCGGGCTCGAGGACCACCCAGTCTTCCCAGTCACCCCAGGTGTTGGTGAACGACCATGCCACCTCGCCGTTGCTACCCGCGATGACGAACGGCGTCCCCGGGAGAGACACTCCGACCACCCGACGAGTTCCGCCCGGCGCCGAGTCGTCGGGAAAAACAAGCGCCACCCGGTACCAGATATTGGGTACCTGAAGGCCCAAGTGCATGTCGCTGGCCAGCAGCGCGCGACCGTCGGCGGTGAGCGAGCCGGCCACCGCCCAATTGTTGCTGCCGCGCACCGGCCGGCTCCATTCGGCGGTGTCATGGGCGGTGTGGGCGGCGGCGGCTGTATCAACAGCTTCACCGGCTTTACCGATTTCAAATAACCGGCTGGCGCTCTCGGATTCACCGGCTGAAGCTCTTGAAACAGCACGCAGGTCGAAGACCTCGGGACCGGGAATCGCCGGCATCTCGAAAGGTTCGCCCACGATCGGCGCATCCCATTCATTGCCCAGCGGATCCAGAAAATCGAGAACTTCCACCCCCAGCAAGTCCTCGATCGCACCCCGAGCCGCCTCGTACTCGCCGTAGCCGTCATTGAGATCCAGATACATGCTGTAGACGACCAGAATCGTGTCGGTCGTCGTCCAAGGCCTGGGATCGACATCGAGCACCAGGTATTCGAACGGCGCCGCCTCGAGGCCCGCAAGACCGGCGTTGACGCCCTCGGCATAGGCGCGAGCCAGGCGTCGATCGCGCGACGACTGGCTCGAGATGATGGTCCCCGCCCGACTCCGAAACCGATGCAACCTCTGGCGCTTGTCGGCCTCGAGCGCGCCCTCGCCGAGAAGCTCGGCCAGCTCGCCCGCGGCGAACCGGCGCGCAAGATCCATCTGGAAAAAACGGTCCTGCCCATGGGCGAATCCGAGCCCCCGAGCCACGTCGAACCGGTGCTCGCCACGAATCGTGGCGACGCCCTGTGCGTCCCGCTCGATCGTAACCGGCGCCGCCAAGCCGTAGAGAGCGATTTCACCGTCCAGCACCGGAAGGCTCCCCCTGAGTTGGACGATCCCGAAGCCCACCAGGCCGGCCGTGATCAGGAGCAGAACCAGAAAGCTCACGCTCAGCCACTTCACCGGGTTTCGATGGGTCACGACGGCGTAGTTTATGTCAACTCAGCGGCACGGCCCTCTTGGCGATTCCACGCCTCCGCCGCCTCGCGTCCACGTTCGACATTGACCCTCCCGAGCACGACCAGACCGACGAGAAAAAAGGCTCCATTGACCAGAATCGCGATTCGCTGGGACCCGGTTGCCGACGACACCGAACCGAAGGTGAAGACTCCGACGACGTACGCCGCTCGCATCGCGAGCCCCCAGAAGCCGAAGAACTCGCCGCTCTTGGCGACCGGCGAGAACAACCCAACCATTGCTCGCGACGCCGACTGAAGCGAGCCGATGCCGAGCCCCGACGCGATCGCGACCGGCCAGAACTGAAGTTTGGTCGTGGCAAAGTACGCGCCCACCGAAACCGCGAGCCACAGCACAAGGGAGATCTCGAGGCATCGTTTGGCGCCCAGCTTGTCCTGAATCCAGCCGAAGACGACCGCTCCGGTGGTGGCCGCGACCTGCAACACAATAAACAGCATGATGATGTCGCTCGAGGTGAAACCAATCGTCCGCTCGGCGTAGATCGCCGCAAACGAGATCACCGACATCAGGCCGCACGAATAGATGAAGAAGGCAACCAGAAACCAAGCCAACTCCGAAAACTGCTTCATGGACCGCCAGGTCGCGGCGATGCGCTCGAACCCCTCGGCGGCGTACGCGCGCACCGAGCGACCCGACCTTCGCTCGATCCGCTCTCGCAGAAAGAACACGGTCGGCAGCGCGCCGAGGAAGAAAAACAGCGCGGTCACGATCCAGGCCATACGCAAGCCCGGGAGGTTGGCCTCGGTAAAGCCACCGGCAATCAACGGTTTCACAAGAATCAGGCTGGCGAGCCCGCCCAAGTACCCGAGTCCCCAACCGAAACCGGAGATCCGGCCGATGTTCTCAGGCGTCGAGATCTCGGGCAGAAAACCACCGACCAGGGTCTCACCAAAGGAATAGGCACAGTTCGAGATCACAAAGAGAATGATTCCCAGAAACAGCGCTCCCGGCGTGACGAAGTAGAGTGCGGCCGTCCCGAGACAACACAGCAGCCAGGTCGCCACCAGGAACGGCTTCTTGCGTCCGGATCCGTCCGCGATGGCGCCCACAATCGGCGCCAGCACCAGCACGATCAGATTCGAGATCGCGACCGCCACGCTCCACCACCAATCGGCATTTGCGCCCGGTGCGACCAGCTTGGTGAAGTAGATCGAAAACGCGACGGTGACGATGATCGTGGTGTAGGACGAGTTCGCAAAGTCGAACATCGCCCACGAGAAGATCTCGCCTCGGGTCACCGGCGGCGGGGGTCGCGTCACGAGGCGAAGTTTAGCCTGACTTCGAAAACCAGTCGGGAGGGGACACCGAGGATCGGTGTCCCCGAATCCCGTATCCTCCTCAACGCATGACCCATCTGGCCGCCATTGTCGGCATTCTCATCATCTCGTTCTCGGCGATCTTGGTTCGGCTGGCCGAAGTGTCTCCCGACACTGCTGCGTTTTTCCGGACGCTCTATGCCCTGCCGGTGCTGCTGCTGCTCTGGCTCTTGTTCGGCCGCTCGTCCAAATCACCCGGGCGCTCGAAGAAGCTCCAGGCCATGGCCCTCCTTGCCGGTATCTTCCTGGGGCTCGATCTCGTGATCTGGCACCGCGCCATCGAATGGATCGGCGCCGGCCTGGCAACCGTCCTGGGCAACACCCAGGTGATTTTCGTCGGTTTTGCGGCGTGGCTCCTCCACGGCGAGCGTCCGCGCCGATCGATGCTCGTCGGGCTGCCAATCGCTTTTGTCGGCATGGTGCTGGTATCGGGTCTCGGCCGACCTGACGCCTACGGCGAAAACCCTCTCCTCGGAACCTTTCTCGGGCTCCTGACCGGCATCACCTATGCGATCTTCCTGTTGCTGTATCGCCATTCGACCCGTGACGAGTCGACGCCGTTCGGCTCGTTTTCAGTGGCTACGATGGGTGCGTTTCTGGCCTCGGCAGCCGTTGGCGGTCTCGGCGGACACCTCGATCTCGCCTGGAGTTGGCCCGCGCACGGCTGGCTCATCGCACTGGCCCTCGGCTCGCAAGTCGCGGGCTGGCTCTTGATCGGCTATGCCCTGCCGCGGCTGCCCGCCGTCGAGACGTCCATCCTGCTCTTGCTCCAGCCGATGGCCACCGTGCTCTGGGCGCTGCTGCTGTTCGGTGAGGATCTTTCGGTCGTCCAATGGCTCGGTGTCGGCCTGGTGCTCACCGGAGTCGCCCTGCCGAGCGCCGGCTCGGCGCTTCGCGGAACTTCGAGGCCCGTTGATTGAGGCCGCCCGGGCACGCCCTGCTTAGAGTTGGCCATCACTCTCGAGGCCGTCGATTTCGGCCAGGATCGCTTGATCGCTGTAGCGATCCGGGTGAAAGTTGCGGGCGAAATCGGGCAGGGAACCACCCATCATCCAGTCCGCGCACAGTTCGCCCGCTGCGCAGGCGCACATGGTGCCGTATCCGGAGAGCGCGGCAACGGTGTACAGACCCTCGAGCCCTAGCGGCCCGATCAAAGGCCAGTTCTCGCGGGTGCGTGTGTAGTAGCCCGAGTACTGCACCACCGGAGTCGGGATCCGATCCTTCACGTATCGATCGAGCGCCGGGATGAACCGGCTGGCGCCTCGGAGGACAATGCTCGGGAAGCTGATGTCATCCCGAGGGTCCCATTTCGGAGGCTCCGATGCCCGGTTGTACGCCCATCCCAGTTTGATCTGATCATTGGACTCGGGCTTGACATGCAGGCCGCCTGGGAATTCGTCCAAGAGCCATTGGTAGTCGGGATCGTCGTCGATTAGTTCGGTCTCTTCGTCGCTCCAATCGAAGGTCTGAGGATCGGCAAAGACCGTGAACGGCATGTCTCGGGGAATGATCCGATCGGGATCCGGAATCACGATCTTACGCTGCAGGAAGGACTCAACCGGCAGCTCGATTCCCAGCATCCCGGCCAGCTCATCGACGAACGGTCCGGCGGCGAGGACCAGCCGGTTCGCTGTGACCCTCGCTTCGCCGCCCGCGGTGCTCAGATGCAGGGCGAACCCGGACGAGTCCTGGTCTATGGAGTCGACCGTGCCGCACACCAGTTCCACTCCGGCGTCTCTGGCTCTGGACAGCAACAACGAGCCCAACGCGTACACATCGATCGAGCCGGCACGCTCGATGTGTACCACCTGTCGGATCGTCTCGGCCAGATGCGGGTACTGCCGCCGAATCGCTTCCCGGTCGCAGTTCCGTCTCAGGCCGGAGGGTGAAGCTCTCAGAGCGTCTGAGGGGAACACCTCCCGGTTGGCCGACTCGCTGACGAAGTCGTAGCCGAAGAAACGCATGTCGAAGGCATCACCACTCTGGTCGGCAAGTTCCTGCATCAGGTCCAGGCTGCGCCCGGCGAAGGACGCCATACAGTGCTGTGGCCAGTAGTCACGAAAATTCTCGCCCGACTTGCTGGTGGTCAAAGACATCGGTAGCAACTTGTCGATGAGCACGACTCGAGCCTGACCATACTTGACCGACAGGTAATAGGCGGTTGCGACTCCGGCGATTCCGGCACCGGAAATCACTATCTCGCACCGCTTCATCGGCTACGAATCATAGCGCCGAAAGTACAAGAGAGGGCGCCGGGGAGCCGCGGATCAGAGTGCCAGTTGAATCCTGAGAGCCTGGTCCAGAGCCGATTCCTCCGCCCGCGTAATCCGTCCCAGTACCTCCGCGATACGCTGCTTGGAAACGATCCGGACCTGGTTGGACACCAAGCGCGAGGGTTTCGCGAGTCCGCTTTCCTCGGATTCGACTCGGACCTCGTACGGACAAAGACCGCGGTCTGTGAGCCGTGTAACCGGAACGACTTGGACGACGGCATCGAAACGACAGGCGGCATCGTTCGACACGACCACCGCCGGCCGTGTCTTTCGAATCTCGCGGCCTTGCGCCGAATCGAAGCGGACCAGCACGACGGAGCCGCGTTCGAAGCCAGAGCTCACCCTTCGACCTCTGCGTCTATCGACTCCCACTCGAGATTGAGGGTCTCCGCTTCCGCGGCACCCTCGCGATAAGCCTCCTCGAGCATCGCCTCCATTTCCCGAGCGAGGTCCTCCTCGACCAGCTGGCGGTGCAGGCGCGTGCCTGTGATCCGTTGCTTGCGAGTCGTCCGGAGAAACCACTCCTCCATCAGCTCCTCGAGCCGCGGTGCCACGCGCTCCAGCACCGGCCGTGCCCGCGGCCCCGTCTCCACTCTCCGCGGCTCGGAGATCCGCAGGTACTTCCTGACCGTATTGCGGCTCACCCCCATCTCCCGCGCCACCGAGCGCCGCGAACGGTCCTCGATCAAAACCTTGTGTCGAATAACATGCACCTGATCCATCCTCAGCACCCTTCCTCCCTGCAGCTTTAGGTCGTTGGACAACCCGAAACTACCGGGATCGGGGCCGGGGGTGGGTCAGTTTCTAGGCGTTGGGTGGGTCAATTTCCGAACGATGCGTCCAACTCATTTTGCGCTGAGTGCTCGACGTCACCCGTGGCCCCGGAATAGGTGGGTGGCACCCACCCCAGCACCCACCCCAGACCAGCACCCACCCCAGACCCCCCAGACCCGATGCCCCAAAATGCAGATCTCTTTCATCTCTTGACGTTCGTGAAAGTTGAATGTACGATACTCCTTCCCAAGGAGGCTCTCACATGCCGGCCAAAGGTCACTACATTTATGGGCGGACAACACCGATAGGGCATTTCGTCCGCGTTGGTGACAAGGCGACAGGATCCGTGCCCGTGGTGCCGGCACAAAGACAGCAGGAGAGGAGTTGAGAGATGTCGACTGCTGTAGCGAGGATTCTGGGAGACCTGCGCAGACGCGGCGGGCTACGGGGAGCTGATATCGCAAACATCGTTGACGTTTCTCCGCCAACTGTCTCCCGGTGGTCCACGGGAAAGGGTTCCCCCTCACTTCGTACCCAAACGATGATCGCAGAGCTCCGGTACGTCGTGGAGTGCCTTTCCGACCTGTATTCACCGGAACAAACCCGCCTATGGCTCCACACACCGCACCCGCTCCTCGACCGCGAGCGAGCTGTCGACTTGATTCACGAAGGTCGTACAGAGGAAGTGCTCGCAGTGATCGACCGGCTCGAGGCCGGAGCCTACCTATAGGTCGATGAGCAGCAGATGGCGAGCGCGTGACTTTGATCTGCTGGACGCGCTCGACGCGCTGCCGCGGATAGCTGTAGACGATACCGTCTGGCGCGTCGTTCGCCAGGGAAAAGACCCCCTTCTCTGTCGCCCCTCGCTGGGACGCTGGGATCTTGGCCATTTCGATGTTCTCTACACGGCCTTCGATCCGGACGGAGCCATCTCAGAAATGTACTTCCATCTTTCCAGGCAGCCGGTTTTTCCAACCGAATCCGTCTTCACTCTGAACGAGATCGACGTAAGTACCAGGAGCACCCTGAAGTTCGCAGACTTGACCGAGTTCGCGACTCTAGGTGTGGACCCAGCAGATTACTCGGACATTCTCTACGAGCGGACACAGCAGATCGGCGACGTGGCCGCATTCCTCGGGTTCGATGGATTGATTGCACCGAGTGCACGCTGGGATTGCCTGAATCTCGCCATTTTTTGCGACAGCCTGAGCCCGGGCGATCTCGTACTCACGGCGTCGTCGACGATTGCCTGGGACGACTGGCGCGAGCAGAGCGGAGGCAGCACCAAGGCAAAGCGCGGCGAGCGGCCAACAGAATAGGTGGCCAACAGAATAAGTGGCTGAGACTCCTCTAGGCGGGGGAGGCTCAATGAAGAGCTCCTCCCCGGTGGTGGCATGCTTAGGTTTACCGAAGTATCCACTGCCACAACAGAAGGAGGAGCACATGCCACTGTACGCTGGGATCGACCTACACGCAAACAACAGCTTTCTGGCCGTGATCGACGAGACGGATCAGCTCGTCGAGGCCAGGAGACTGCCCAACGACCTCGAACTCATCTTGAAGCTACTCGAGCCGTACCGGCAGGAGCTTGCCGGCATCGCGGTCGAGTCGACCTTCAACTGGTACTGGCTGGTCGACGGACTCGAAGAGTCCGACTACAGGGTTCATCTCGTCAACACCCTCGCCGCAAAGCAGTACCAGGGCCTGAAGTACACCGACGACAAGACCGACGCCCGTTGGCTGGCGCACATGCTGCGGCTCGGGATCTTGCCCACCGGCTGGATCTATCCAAAGGAGAAGCGGGCGATCCGGGACCTTCTGCGCCGACGCTCGCAGCTCGTGCGTCAGAAAACAGCCAACCGGCTCGGACTGCGCAACGTGCTGGAGCGCACGACCGCCCGGAGACTGTCAGCCAACGCTTTGAAGAAGATCTCGCAAGACGATCTATGCGAGTGGATCGAGGATCCCAACGTCCGGCTCTCGATGACCGCGTCGCTTGCCGTGGCCGAAGCCCTCAGCCAGCAGATCGACACGATCGAGAAGACGATCCAGAAACACGCCGTTCTCGAAGACTCGTATCGGATCCTGATCTCGATTAAAGGAATCGGTCCGGTCCTCGCTTCGACCATCCAGTATGAAACCGGCGACATCGGTCGATTCCAGGCGGTCGGAAACTACGTCTCCTACTGCCGCCTGGTCAAAGCCGAACGAAACTCGAACCACCGTGTCAAAGGCCAGGGGCTACGAAAGAACGGCAACCCGTATCTCTCCTGGGCCTTCCACGAAGCCGCCCACTTTGCCGTTCGTTTCCAGCCCGACGCCAAGCGCTGGTACGAGAAGAAACGCTCGAAAACCTGCCCGCTCGTCGCGATCCGAGCCTTGGCTCACAAGCTCGCTCGGGCGGCCTACTTCATGATGCGAGACCAAGTCCCCTACGAACCGAAACGTCTCTTCGGATGATCCGGACTCGAGGCTGCCAACCAGAAAGGTGCTGGGCTTCGAACCCTACGTGGCTGAGTGGCGCGGCCTCGAGTCCTTCTTTGAGTTTGCCGGTGGCGCCCGATCCCGTGAGCCTGAAAGGGCTTGGACCGGGCCACGAGCCCGGAGCCATGCGACTGAATCATTCCCCATGGACACGGCTTCGGTACCAACGGGTTTCTGGGGCCTCGATGCGAGGCCTGGGGCACCGAGGGCCCAATGCCTCGAATGTCTAGATCCTGATGAGTGGTTGGAGCGGCACCGACGCCGACTCCACCCAGAGAGACCTGTCACCCAGCGCCGCCACTTCGTTCCTCGACTCCTTTGTAAACTCGGGCCGTCCCCCGCCCGACTGGGAAACCTCTACCCCTTGACATACCGCCTCCTAATGAGTGGCACCCTGTCCCCTGCACCCTGTCCCTGGGGGACCGTACCGGTCGGCCCCTCTGTCGAGGACCACTGCCGGTCGACCTCATGGAGGTAGATGTTGGCGAGAAGAGGTGAGATGACTCCGCCTTGCGGCGTCCCTCGATAGGGGTGTCTCACCGTCCCCTCCTCCAGAACACCTGCCTTGAGCCAGGCACGAATCAGGCGCAGGACTCGTCGGTCTCCGACCCGCCGAGCGACCAGCTCCATGAGCCGATCGTGGTCGATCGTGTCGAAGTACGATTCGAGATCCACGTCCACCACCTGGTGGTACCCCGCCTTCAGGCTCTGAACGATTTCGCTCAGAGCCATCCGCGGTGTCCGCTTGGGGCGGAACCCGAAACGAGCAGGGCAGGAAGTCGGCTTCGAACAGCGGCTCGATCACCAGCTTCACTGCCATCTGCACCACTCGGTCCCTGACCGTGGGAATGCCCAACGGGCGTCGCCGTCCGGGTTGCCCCGGCTTGGGGATCAGAACCCGGCGCACTGAGGTGACCCGATAGGTTTCACCCAGTGGCATTTTCGGCGTCGCAAAAGAAGGTTGGGTAGAATCGAGAGGTGGTGCGGTGGCCGTAGGTCGAGGGGTAGCTGTTGCCGGCGGCGTAGAGAGCCGGACCAAGCCCCGCTCCGTGCCGGTTGAACGCGCTATGATGTCAAGGTCATGAGAACGTCTAGGCCGGGTCGCGGAGACACCAAGCTCGGTTGCCTTCTCTGGTTGTTGGGGCTGGGATTTGCAGCCTACATCGGTTGGCAGGCCGTTCCGGCGCAAATAAAGGCCTCGGAGCTGAAGAAGACGATGGCCGGCCTGGCTGAGCACAGCGCCGAAGACCCGATCGAGAAGATTCGCGCGCGAGTTCTTGTTCGGGTCAAGGACCTGGGGCTTCCGGTCGACAAGAAAGCCCTGGATGTCAAGCGCACTGGCGGCCGAATAAAAATCTCCTATCGCTACTCGCTTCCTATCAACCTCGTCGTCACCACTTACGATTGGTCGTTCGAGGTGGGCGTGGATCGCCTGATCATCATCGTTTAGCCCGACCTTCTCGCCAGCTTTCGTGGCGAGAGGCCGGCGAGCAAGCGCCGGAGTGCGGCCCTCGGGTTGTCGGACCCGGTGAGAGGTCTTCCCACGACCAGCAGATCCGCCCCCGCGGCCAGGGCCTCGGCAGGTGTCGCCGTACGCTTCTGGTCGTCGGAGGGGGCTCCGGCCGGCCGAATGCCCGGTGTCACCAGGACGAAGGACCTGGGCAGTTCGCTGCGCAACCGGGCGACTTCATGTGGTGAGCAAACCGCGCCGGCGCATCCGGAGTCGGCGGCCAGCCTGGCCCAGGTCGAGACCAGGACCTCCGGCGGCCCTTCGACGCCAAGCCCTGCGAGCGACTCCGCGTCCATGTGCGTCAGAAGCGTCACCGCGAGAACGCGGACTCGACCTTGCCCAGCTTCAGCGGCGGCACGCAACATCTCGGCGCCGCCACTTGCGTGAACGGTGACGTAATCGACCCCCAGATCGCTCACCGCCTCGACCGCCCCCGCGACCGTATTGGGGATGTCATGGAGCTTCAGATCCAAGAACACTCGGGCGCTTGCTCGCGCCTCTTCGACCGCCGCCGGTCCCCACCTTACAAAGGCTTCCAGCCCAACTTTCAGCAGTCCTACGCGTGGGCCGAAGACACCGCACCAGTGCCGAAACTGGTCCCGGTCGGAGGTGTCCAAAGCAACCGCGATCTGGTCCGCGCGATTGGGCGTCACGTCGCTCGTCTCCTCCCGTTCGTCGTTTTCAAGTCGGCGCCGATCACCTCGTCGATCGACTCGAATCCATCTCTGGACAGCAGCCCGGCGAGATCCTCTTGAATCCGCGCGACCAGACCCGGCCCCTCGAAGACCAACGCGGAGTAGAGTTGCACAAGGTTGGCGCCGGCTCGCAGCCGCGCATAGACGTCTTCGCCGGACGAGATCCCGCCGACGCTCACCAGGAGACAGTGACCGAACAAGTCTCCAGCCAGAGCCTCGAGCAAGTCCATGCTGCGCTGACGTAGCACCCGACCGCTCAATCCGCCTATCTTTCTTGCGCCGGGGAAAAGCCGATAGTCGGTGCTGGTATTCGCCAGCACAATTCCATCCGCCCCCGAGGCAACGCTCTCGTTGGCGACCTCTCGCGCTTCGGAAGCGTCGAGATCCGGCGACAGCTTGACCAGCACGGGCCGATCGGTTGCCGCGCGAGCGCCCCGCACGAGCTCGCGAATGGCTCGCACGCGTTGGAGGTCACGCAGCCGTGGCGTATTGGGCGAGGAGACATTCAAGACGAATCCATCACAGTGATCGTCCAAGACCTCTATCGACAGCAGATAATCCTCGAGAGCCTCGGCGTTCGGCGTATCGTGATTCTTGCCCAGATTCAAGAACAGCGGAACCGCCGCCGGATAGAAGCGTTCGAGCCGTTTGCGGAGCGCGTGGCAGCCCCGGTTATTGAAGCCCATCGCGTTCTCCAGGCTCGCCGCGGCGGTATGGCGAAAGAGCCGCGGACGCGGGTTGCCCCTCTGGGGCCGCGGAGTGACCGCGCCAACTTCCAGCCAGCCGAATCCCAGAGCCGCCATTCCGGGAATGACGATCCCGTCCTTGTCGAAGCCGGCCGCGAGCCCTATCGGATTGCAAAAGTTCTGCCCGAGCAACTCTCTCTGGAGCAGCTGCTCGCCGGTGTCGGTCCGGTATCTTGTCTCGAGCAGACCGCGCGTGGCCGGCGTTTGCGCAAGTCGCAGTGCGATCATAGCCAGCGAGTGGGCGGTTTCTGGCGGAAACGAAAGCAGAAGCCGGTGCGCCCATGAGAGGCGCACGGTGCCGCCATCACCGGCTCTGTTATTGTGGTGGTTGATCGTCATACCCGACGCGAACCGGTCGAATCTAGCAAAGCAAGAGTCGTCGATGCCTGCCGAAGCCGCCCTTCGCCGGTTTTTTGGTTCATCCCGGAACGCTCGAGAGAGCGCCCTCAACCTGTTGCCGGGACTACTCGCCGGAGCTCAGCTCGCCGGCCTGCTGCTTTTTTTGAATCCTGACATCCCTTTTGATTGGTTTCGGTTTTTCCGGATCTCGGCGGTTCTCGGGATAGTGCTCGCGATCGTCAGTGCCGGTTCCTTGACCCCCTTTACCTGGCGGCGAGTTGGTGCGGCTCAGCGCGTCTTGCCGTGGACAATCACTGCCGTCCTCTCCAGCGCTGCACTCATCGATTGGCTTCAAGCCTCGTTCCTCGCCTTCTATACACCTCCCGGAATCAACATCCGGCTGATCAAGGCGGCCGGCCTCTTGAGCGTTGCTGCGGTCGTCTTGTTCTACACCGCGCTATTGCATAGCTTTCCGGCGAGACGCTACGGCTATCGCTCGGTCTTGCTTTTTGTCGTGCTTTCGATGGCGTCGGTATACGCACTCGGAGAGCGCCGTGAAGCCTACCGGCCAAGGTCCGAGTCGGCGCCCTTGCCTTCACTGGTCGAGCTCGAGGAGAAAGGCCCCACGCTTTTTGTTGTCGGCCTCGAAGGTGCGACTCTCGATGCGATCCTGCCGCTGGTTCAAGAGGGTCAGCTACCGTTCTTCGGGCAGATCATCGAGCGCGGCGCTCACGCTCGCCTGGAACCGCTTTCGCCGACCCTGCGGTCCGCCCTCTGGACCTCGCTCGCGACCGGCAAGTTCCCCTACAAGCACGGCGCGCTCTCCGAGACCTCCCTGCGCGTGAACTTCCTTCCGGATCAACCACTGATGACCTTGCTGCCGTGGGGCCTACCGCTTCCGGACCGACTAATGCCTGGGTTTCGGCGCGTTCGACCGAACGCGAAGACTCGACGCGGGCTCGCGCTGTGGGAGATTTTCTCGAGAGTGAACCTGAAGACCGGCGTCATTTCCTGGCCCTTGCTCTACCCGGTTACCGAGACCTCCGCCTTTACCTTCTCGGAGCGGTATTTCGCGGGAAACTTCTCGGCCGTCGCCGCACTCCCTCCCGAACTCGCCGAGCGAGGCATTCTCTTTCAGATCGGCCTGAACGAACTCGGACCCGAGCCGTTGGCTGCGTTTTCCGACGCTCCTTCCGCGGTTCTCAGCGCACTCGCGGGCGACATATGGCGCGAATCTCTTGGGCGGTTTCTGCTCGAACAGCGCCAGGACCTGCGTTGTTTCTTCATTCTTCTTCCCGGTCTCGGGGAAGTTTCGACTCGCTATCTCGGGGGCTTTTCAGCCTTCGAGATAGAGGGCATCCGCAACGAGCGCCGCAGAACCGCGGCGCAGCTGGTCACCGCATACTATCGGCACTTGGACAGCTATCTGGCCGGTCTTTGGCAGCGCCAGAAGGGCCCCAAATTCTTGGCGGTTGTGTCGCCCTTCGGAGCCCAAAGCCCGGAGGGCTGGCGCAGGGTCTGGTTTGCAACCACCGGAAGGTCCAACGAGGGCAGCTTCAGCCCGGCCGCCGATGGTATTCTGTTTCTGCTGGGAGAGGGTGTCAAGGCCGGGCACTTCTTGGAACGCGCGTCTGTCCTCGACGTCGTGCCAACGCTGCTGTACGCAACCCGATTACCGATAAGCCGGGAACTCGACGGCCAGGTCTTGGTGGATGCGTTTTCTGGAGAGTTCTTGGCCCGGACGCCGCTCAACTTCGTTCCGTCGTACGAAACCCTGGTCGGCGAGCCACCGTCGAGGGTCGAGGAGGTCTCTAGTTCTTCTTCGGCAGTGGAAGTCGAGTGACATTCTGGATGCCCTCGCCGGACGCCGCCGCTCGACCCGACATGTCGCACTGACCCTGAAGGGTGGCACCATCTTCAACGACCAAGCTCGGCGTTTCGATATCGGCCAGGAGTTTTCCGCCTGCCGCTATCTCAACTCGTTGATGAGCCAGAACACTTCCGCGCACCGTTCCTGACACGAAGATCCTGCCGACCTCAATATCGGCTTCGACGTCGCCGTGCGCGCCCACGACCAGATCACCGCGCGAAACGATGCGGCCCTTGAGCCGACCGTCCAGGCGAAAGGTGTCCTCGAAGTGAAGCGCACCCTCGATGAAGCTGCCGGCATCGAGAAAGCCGTTGAGATCACCCCTTACTCCTGTTTTCTTCATCCTCGGCTCCCTGTGCTCATGAGCATGTCATAAAGACGAATCAGTTCGTCCTCGGAATGGAAGACTAATACGAGCCTGCCGCCCTTGGCCGTCCGTCGTATTTCCACTTGCGTTTGTAAATGTTTTGTTAGTCGTTCAGACGCGTCCCTGGTGTCCGGGTCCATGGCGGGCCTTGTTCTTGCGCTCGCCGTGCCTTGCTTGCGCCGGGTCGCAGCTTCCAACTGGCGGGCGTTGAGCCCATCTTTGACTGCGCGCCGAGCCCAGAGTATCCGGTCCCGCTCCCTCGGCAAACTCAGCAATGGACGCGCCTGCCCGACCGTTAGCTCTCCGCGCCGGATCATGCTCTGGACTGCACCGGGCAGTCCCAGCAGGCGTATGCGGTTCGATACCGCCGACCGGCTCTTGCCCATTCGTCCGGCGATCTCCTCGTGCGACAGTCCAAACTCGCGCTGCAGCCGGACAAAGGCCTCGGCCTCTTCGATCGCGTTGAGATCCGAGCGCTGCAGATTCTCGACCAGCGACGCCTCCAGGAACTCTCGTTTGGAGGCCACATCCCGCACCACAACGGGCACCCGTGACAGGCCGGCTTCCCGGGCAGCGCGCCAACGACGCTCGCCGGCAACTATGATGTAACCACCCGACGGGCCGGGAGTGACCAGAATCGGCTGAATGAGCCCCTGGGTACGGATGGAGGCGGCCAACTCGGTCAACTCTTCGGCGTCGAAGTCCCTGCGTGGTTGATAGTCGTTGGGAGCGAGATCGTCCAGCGCAAGCTCGGTTTGCCGCGGCGACGTCAGGGGCTCCTCCGAGAACAGGGCATCGAGACCGCGACCCAAAGCGCTCTTTTTCGCCCTCTTTTTCGCCATTATTGTCTCCTCGAGAGAATCTCGCGAGCCAACGCCAAGTAGGCTCGAGCGCCGCGGCTCAGAATATCGTAGTTCAAGATCGACAAGCCGTGGCTCGGCGCCTCGGCCAGGCGGACATTGCGCGGAACAACCGTGTTGTATACGCGGCTGCCGAAGTGCGTTCGTACTTCTCTGGCAACGTCCCGCGCCAGATTGGTTCGTTCGTCGTACATGGTCAGCAAGATTCCAGTCAACTGGAGTCGCGCGTTCAGGCCCTGCTGGACCCGCTCGACGGTCCGCAGCAGTTCTTTGATCCCTTCGAGCGCAAAGTACTCGCACTGCAGAGGGACAAGAACGCCATCGGCCGCAACCAGAGCGTTTAGCGTCAGGTGGCCCAAAGACGGTGGGCAGTCGAGCAAAATCGTGTCGTACCGGTCGGCAACTTCGGCGAGTGCGCGACTCAGACGGTATTGCCAGCCCGCGAGGCCGACGAACTCGACTTCGGCACCCACCAACGCTCGGTTCGAAGGCACGATGTGAAGACAGGCAAGACGGGTCGACCGTATGGCCTCCTCCATCGTAGCGTCCCCGATCAGCACTTCGTAAAGCGTCGGCTCGTCCGGCTCGACCCCGAGGCCGCGAGCGGCGTGGCCCTGGGCATCACAGTCCACGAGGAGAACATTCTTTTCGAGAGCGGCAAGAGCCGCACCAAGATTGATCGCCGTGGTCGTCTTTCCGACGCCCCCCTTTTGGTTCGCGATCGCGAGTGCGGTTGTCACCAGGTCCCCTCCGCCGAATAGAGCCATTCTTGAATTTTGCGGCCGCGGCCTCCAAGCTCGAGGGTTCGTCCCGCCTTCGCCTGCGGCCACGGTTCGACCGCGGCCGCGCCTTCCCACCGAAGAATGCGCGCCCCGGCCGTCAGACCCGGTGCGAGGCCCTCCCAGGTATCTCGATCGATTCTCACCCCACGAACCGTGACCAGGTCAATCGTCGCGCCCGGCACCACCTCCGTGACCGGGTGTCGACGCGAGACTCTAGCATCGACGACATGGCAGGACAATTTCGCCCTCGCGCTCGCCGCCCGCAAGAAAGACGCCTTGCGACCACGTGACTCGAACAACCAAAACTCGATGTCCGGTCGAGCAGCGGCCAGGACGCAGCCGGGGAATCCCGCTCCCGATCCGAGATCCAGAACCCTTGAAACTCCTTCGAGAAAAGGCAGAGCGCGCAAGCTCTCCGCGTAGTGCCGCTCGACAATCGTCGCCGCCTCGCCGGCGCCCACCAGACCGACACGCCCAGCCCACCGCCGCAGCTCTTCATAGTGAGCATGAAGAGACTCTAACGGCAATCGCGATCCCGGCCCACAGCCGGAGGATTCGAGCCGCCGCAAAAACTCGCTCTTTGAAAGATCTCCCAAATGGGTTGCCACGGGCCGATTCTACGCCCCAACCTGATCTTTCGCCCCGCTTGACGGCGCCGGATGTTTCACGAGAAACTCGACGGTGAAACAACCCGGCGACCCCACGGAATTGTTTCACGGGAAACCTGACGGTGAAACAACGCATAACCCAATTTGACCGCGGCTTTCTGGTCGGAATTCTCGTCGGCGAGGGCCACTTCGGTGGCGATGGCCGCCAGCCTCAGGTCACCCTCAGAATGCACACCGACCACGAACCGTTGTTTCGCTGGCTCGAGTCCAGGTTTCCCGGCGGTCGGCTCTATGGCCCCTACCACCACGGTGGTCGCAGCTACTTCCAGTGGATGGCTCGGGGGCGCTTCTTGAGAGAAGAACTGCTACCCATTCTCGACAAGCATCTCTCCCCGGAGCTCGATCGCAAGACCTACGATCGTCTCCAGGCCATGAAGGCACGCTACCGGCTATAGCGGTCCCCCGCGCCCGACGGCCGGACGGGGCGAACCGCTACCCGTTTGAAGAGACCCGTTCCGTGACTCTCGGTCTCGACCGCCGGATCGTCGGCCAGCGCCAGGTGCACGATCCTGCGCTCGTCCGGCGACATCGGTTCGAGTGTCTGCACCCTGCGTTCCCGGCGCACCTCGGCGGCGGCGTCCTGTGCCAGCATCCGCAACCGCTCGGCGCGTACTTCTTGAAAGTTGTCCGAATCGACACGACACAGAACCGAGGCTCCGGTCAGCCCCCGTACCATCCTCGGCAACAAGTGCTGGAACGCCAAGAGCAAGCGCCCTCGATCCTCGAAAAGGTGGTCTTCGTCGGTCCCGCTGAGCTCTATCTCTAGCCCGGCTTCGCTGGTTGTCACCTGCGCCGAGAGGTCCAAGTCGCCCAGCCGAAACACTCGTCTCAAAGCCTCTTCGGCAGCCTCGGTGGCATCGGCGGGGCTCAGGTTCTTCCACGCATCCGCGCCTTTCTCTCTCGAACTCGGCGCCGCGGCGGCCGGTTCTCGCCTCGCCTCCGTAGCGGCCGGTTCCTGCCTCGCCTCCGCCTCGGGCAACCGGGAAGCGTCGGTTGCCTGGTTACGACCGCGGGCGACCGATCGAGCGTCCGGGCGAGCGCTCACCTCCGGCTCTTTGCCCGGCTCTCGATCCGGTCCTGCTGGCTCCGCGACGGCTAGCGACGGTTCTCTGCGCGGATTCTCCGAATTCACGCCAATCACGACCCGGCGCCGAACCTTGAGAAAGCCATGGCGGCGCTCGACCTGCTCGTAAGCCACCAATTCCGGATCAATCTGAAAGAAGCGCGCGGCCTGAAGCACTGCCTGCTCGATGGTGTTGCCGGAAAAGAACTTCTTCGTGGGACTCATGACAGTTTCCTTCCTCTACTTCTGGTCGCCGCTGTTCTTCGCTGCTCGGCGCTCTTTCAACCGCTTGTAGCCAAGCTGCTGGACGATCCCCAGAACGTTGTTGGTCAGCCAATACAGGACCATTCCGCTGGGAAAGCCCAGAAACAAAAAAGTGAAGAAGAACGGCATCAGCATGAAGATTCGCCTCTGCATCGGATCCGCCGCCGAGGGCGTTATCCTCTGCTGCACGAACTGACTCGCACCCATGATGATCGGCAGCGCGTAGTAGGGGTCCGGTGCCGAAAGATCTTGGATCCAAAGAATCCACGGCGCATGGCGAAGCTCGACCGCGGCCGAGAGCAGGTTGTAAAAAGCGAACAAGACCGGGATCTGCAGCAGCATGGGAAGACAGCCGCCGGCAGGGTTGACGCCTTCCTTCTTGTAAAGCCCCATCACCTCCTCGTTCATCTTGCGCTGCATCTCGCTGTTGGGTCGCCCCCGCTTGTCCTTGAGCTTGCCGCGGTACTTGTTCTTGATCGCCTGAATCTTGGGGTTGACCTCCTGCATCTTCTGCATCGAAACGAAGCTCTTGTGAGTCAACGGGAAGAGCATCAGGCGAATGAAGACGGTCATGAAAATGATCGCCCATCCCCAATTGCCGGTCACCGAGTCGTGAAGCCAGCGCAACCCGAAGAGAATCGGCTTGGCCAAGATGGCGAAAAAGCCGAGGTTGACAGCTTCGCGAAGACCATTTGGCAGCTCGGCCAGCCGGTTGTACTGCTTGGCGCCGAAATAGGCCGAACCCTCGAGCACCTCGGCTCCGCCAGCTATCAGTAGCTCGAGCTCTCGAACCACACCGTCCTCGTCCGGGACCGCGCCGTCCACCCGCTCGAACACGGCGTCGTTGCCGTTGCCGGAGATGCGCCCCACAACCGGCCGGACCAACGCGTACTCGAACGGATCGCCGGTTACCACCCAGCCGGTCATGAAATAGGTGTCCTCGAGCCCGATCCAAGACGTCCGGCTACCCGCGATTCGCTCGGTCTCCTCGGTTTTCCGTGAGTCCAACCGCTCCACCTCTTGCTCGCGCATGTAGACCACGCCCCGGCGGGCAAACCGACTCTCGAATTCCTCCAGTTCCGGGTTTCGAACTCCCGGCCCCAGCAAGAAGGCCCAATCGGACCGGCCGGGCACCGCGAGGCGCACGCCGAGCATGCCGTCGGGACGCTCCCAGAAGCTCTTCTCCGCCCGGCCCCGGGGCCCGGAGTACTCGAATCGGATCGGGGCGGCTTCCGATCCGGATCCTTCAAAGACCACAAACAGCGCTTCGTTGAGCGGGTCGGACGCTCCCGCCCGATCGATGATGGCGAAAGGATAGGGGGGCTCGACGCGCCGCTTGACGAGATCGACGCCGCCACCGAACCCGCTCGAGTGGATCTTGGAGACGAAAGACACCAGCTGAGCGCCACGGTTACTGAAGACCGCCCTAAAACGGTCGGTCTCGAGCACTACCTCGCGCTCGGCAGCGGCCGCGATCGGCTCGCGATCCCCAACCTCCGGCTCCGTTTCGCTTTTCCCTGTGACGGCGAACTCTACCGGCTCACGCTCCGCTCGGACGACCTCCGCAAAGACGTCGGTTTCGGTGAAGGCATCCCTTTGCGCCGGAGGAGCGTTCGTCTTCGGCGCTGAGGGAAAGATTGTCTGCCACAGCAGCAGCACTCCGACCGAAAGCAAGGCTGCCAGAAACAGGCGTTTGTTATCCAAGGCGCTCCTCTTGGGTCCTATTTAGGGGAGGTCGACGCCGCCGGGGTGGAAGGGGTGACAGCGCAGCAAGCGTCCCAGAGACCGCCAGGTGCCGCGGACAAAGCCATGTTTGAGAATCGCCAGCCGTGCATACTCGGAGCAGGAAGGTGAGAATCTACAGGCCCTCGGCAGCAACGGAGACAGGAAACGTCTGTAGCCGTCGACCAGGGCTAGGACCGCTTTGGCCGCCGCACTCGGGCCGGGCTCTCGAGCGCCCGGAGAAGCCCTTGGACCAAATCCCGTTCCAACTCCCCGAACGTGGCCGTCGCAGAGGACGCTTTGGCGTGGACCACCAAGTCCAATGGTCGAAGCTCCTTGCGCTGAGGCCATCGCCGGTAGATCTCCCGAAATCTTCTTTTGAGTTTGACTCGAACAACCGCTCGGCCGACTTTCCGGCTCACGGTGAGGCCGATGCGGGAATGCCCGCATCGATTATCAATAAAATAAAGTGTTAGGTGCGATCCGTAGTTTCGCCGGCCTTTTCGATAGCAGCGACGGTAATCCTCTCGGCGACAAAGCCGCTGCGCCCGCGGCAGCGACTCCCCGGAGCGAGGAGTCTCTCGCTCGCCCGGCATCGCGCTAGACGGCTAGACGTGCCCGACCTTTGCGGCGGCGCCGCGACAAGACAGCTCGGCCTTGGCGCGTTTGCATACGCGATCGAAAGCCGTGTTTCTTCTTGCGGCGCCGATTCTTGGGCTGGTATGTGCGTTTCACGATCTTTCCCCGACGGTTCTCATTGGGTTCCGCTCACGACCCCTGTTTGGCTAACGACCCTTGCCGGGTCGGGTCAACGGCAGCGGAGCCTCGAAACCTAACGGATCAAGGCGGCTCGGGTCAAGGCCCCTTGAAAAATGTGTGTAAGCCTAGGAGACTGGTGTCTTTTGCATCCCTCTTGGACTCGCATCTAACCGCTCTCGTGGGAGAATGGCGAGCGTGTAAATCGGCCATGGGGGGAGAAGGATGAGCCTG
>JADFQD010000054.1 GCA_022561975.1 Acidobacteriota bacterium | reverse complement strand
CCAAAAGGCAAGAAACATCTAAACTCTTTAGTGGCTACATTTGCACCCTCGAAAACTGCCAAAACCCCAGTCCCGAAAAGGCGTTTCAGCCGATTCGAGCGCGGAACTTCCGGCTAGAAGGGTACCGTCAACTCGAGGGAGTTCAGAGGAGGGGCAGTCGACTGATCCCCCGGGTCGAGCCCGAAGTGTTCTCGGATCTGAGGCGCGATCTCGTGAACCGTCCATTCAGTCAGGTAGGCCATCGCGTTGACCTGCTCCTCGCCGAGATCAATGACACGCAGCTTGAACCATCGATGGAAGAACGTCCCGTAGTGTGGGAAGCCCTTGAAGCGCCCCCAGAATGGATGCTTCTTCTTGCGCAGCAGCTCGAACAGGCGACCCGAACTCGGCAATTCGCTGATCCAGCGCTCCACGCGATCGAGCACGACCCAGCAAACATTCGGTTCGTATTGGCGGATGCCAAATCTCTCGTTGGCCAGAGCCCGATACGTGTCACAGTGCACGAGCGGAAGTCCGTCGAGCTTTCTGGCGAGTAGGGCTCGCTCGATCCCGCCGGTAGGCTCGATCTGCGCACCTGCAGCCGCCATCAACAGCGGTTGCTTCACTCCCCGCTTCGCTTTTTCTGCATCTCCGCGGGTCAGCCAGCTGGGGAGAAACACCTTGTAGAGGTCACTCTTGCCGCTCGCTACGAAGTTCCCGGCGGCGTCGGCGACGAAGAAAGGGCGGGGGGCATTGATGAACACGAGGATATTCTCGACCTGTCTGCTCAACAGCGGCAGCAGCCCGAGATTGTCTATGTGGCCACCGTCTCCGTGGGCGAACTCCCTGGCACCGGTCACCGCCACCGGCTCACCGATCGCCGTACTGTTCCACTCCGGGAATCCGAGGAGATCGAGACCGCTCTTCCGGAGCAGAAGGACCGGAGCGCCGCCAGTGCCTCCGAGAACGTCGGACAGAGTGAATCGGTAGCGATTGAGGATTCCCTTCCGCCCGGGCTGGTGCTTCTCGACCGTCAAGATCCCAGGGGCCGAATCGCCCTCCGGGGCGCCGAACTTGTAGGAGACTGCATCCCATGCTGGCGCCTCGACGAATCCGCCTCCGATTCTGCCGCCGAACCGACTCGTCATCGACTGGGGAACCCCTACGTAAAGAGGCGTCATCTCGAACGGGAACAGATCCCGAGGCTGGCCTGCCCGGACTTTCTTGGCCAGCAGAGTCCCGCCGGCGATGGGGAAGGGCCTACCCGGCACCAACTGAGTGAAATCGGCGACGGTTAGGGTGCCACCGCTCCGGTCGGCAATTCGGTCGCGCTGACCGTCATGGGTCACGAAGTAGCGGTGCTTGGGTGGAGTCGCGCAGCCAGCGGCGAGGCACTCGTACTGGCCGATCCCATCCAGGAACCGCTTGCCGAGCGCCCGAGAGTACGTCTCGTCGCCGCGATAGACGAGGCGCGACAGATACAGCCTGATCAACTGGGTTTTCGAAAGCGCCGAAACCCATGAGCCGGAATCTGCCTCGAGGTCTTTCTCGGTGAGATCCGCCGGCGATTTGTGCTGGCCCAGGAACCAGTCGTCCCATTCACCCTGTGTTCCGCCTGAACAACTGCGTTTTCCCTTGGAAGCTCCCGGCTCGCAGGCGGCAGTAACGAATGAGTATGGAATCGTGGTCCAGGCGCCGCCGGACACCGCAGAGAGGTACTGCGCCTGGAGCAGTAGGATCTCCTCCGAGAGGCCCCGCAGCTGTCCCCAAGTCGCCGTTGCGGCCCTGGTGCCGCCACCCGAGAAAGCTATACCGAACGACGGGCGCAGCCATAGATGCTCGAGCTGCGGCTCGCTGCGTTCGGGGAACTCGGCTGCACTTGTCGGGCTGTCCCAATAACGGACTTCGAAGTTCTCCACGATCTGCGCGAGAGCACCGGTCGCAGCGAGGACCACCGGTATCGTGACCGCCAAACCAACCCACCAAGCTTTGAATCCGCTGCTCCTTGATTTCATGCGTCCTCCCACAGCTGACACCGCTATTTCGAAAGACCGTCGACGGACAGGCCGAGCGAGTTTCTCCGAGCTCCCTGCTCGTCGACCACGACCATCGTGATCGTGATCCTGCCGTGTCGATCGAGGTCGAGGCGGAGGTAGCCGTCTCTAGCTGCGGCCAGCAGAGTCCCCGGCAGGCGCCCAACGGGCCTCCCCTTGCCTGGGCTACCGCCACCGCTCACCAGGTGAAAGGCCACCCTATCGCCCCCCTCGATCACCTGGAGCGCGTGCTCGTGAGCCGCGACCCACGCGAAGATCGGGTGGTCCACCAACGTCTCCCCCACCCAATCCGAAAGCCGGCGATAGCTTCGCGAGCGGAGATCCTGCGACGTGAAGAGCGGACGCATCAGCTGAGCGATCGAGCCCAAACCAGGCAAGGGAACAACCAATGACGGGTGGATGTCGGTCAGGGGGAAGAGATGCTGTCTCAGGCTGAAGCGGCCTCCGTGGGGCCCTGCCGTGACGAGCGGATGGTGGGCGAACACGATCACTGCCTTCTCGCCGGCGCCCTCGATTTCCGCACGGAGACGGCGACCGACCGACGAAAGGATCTCAGGGTCTCTCGGGTCGCTGGCACAATAGCTGGAGCTCCCTTCGGTCGAGTTCAACCACCACTGCGTGTCCAAGAAGACAAGTCGGAAGTAATCACTCAAGTCGCGAGCGACAGGGAAGGGACAGTCCATCCCGGGCAGGACCTCGGCGTGTCCCCCCTCCACCTCGCTCCACGCACGGACGGCCGCGATCTGCGCGGCAGCGCGACTGCGGCCTCCGGGCTCGCCCTTCTTCCAATCGTGATTGCCGAGAACAAGATAGGTCCTCGAGGCTCTGGCAGCCTCCAGCTGCGCTCTGATCGGCGCTCCGCCTCCGGCCAACGACGCGGCTTCCGGCAATCCCTTGGGGTAGAGGTTGTCGCCAAGAAAGACGACCGCGACATGGTCGAATCCAACCTCTTCGACCGTGGAGGTAACCTCGTCTTCCAGTTGTTCGAGAATCGCGGCGCCGGACGTGAGGTCCCCACCGTCGCCCAGCAGAAAGAGCGACGCGGCCGGAGCCGGCGGCCCACTGCCCAAGGCCGCGCCGGCCGCGGGAGCGTAGAACTGCATCGAAGCGCACCCGGCGAGGCCCAGGGCACCGAGCGATACGAAAAAGCGCCAAGCGGCCTGTGGCCGGCTACCTCCTGACGGCATCCGCCCACGGCCTCCAAGTCGGAGAAAGTCGTACTCGCAGGTTGAGAGAGAACCGCCACTCCTTCTCGCCCGCTTGATCCGTATCCAACGATAGCCCACGCTCGCCCAGCACTTCCACTGCCACGACCGAAAGACCAACACCAGCCCGCACACTGCCACGGACCCTGGTCGTACTGGCGCCGTCGATCGTGTACCTGCCGAGGCCCGGCTCGATGCCAACATAGAAATCGAGATCGTGATGTTTGAGGATCAGCTTCGAGCCCGTGAACAACAGCCCGGCGCCCCACGCGTCATTGCCACCGAGTTCTTCGTGATGAAACGCGACCGAGCCTACGCCAAGGTAGCGCCGCCACAACTTGCCGCGAATGATGACTCCGTTCTCGGTCCTCGTCTTCATGCGCTCCCGAGCGCTGACATCCCAGTCGAGTTCCCAACGCTGGCGAGCATCCCCCCAGGAGCTGTATCCAATCTGCAGCGTATTGAGAAGGTGGAGAGTGCTCAGAGCCCCGGCCTGGATCTGGGTCGAAGCGTTCCCCCTTGCGCTCGGCCCGGCTGCACTGGTCGTGCGATAGGAGAACAGCAGTCCGCGATCCGGCGGCGCTGGGCAATCGCTCACGTCAGCCCTACCGTCCTCCCCGTCTTGGGTCACCTCGTTCTTGGCGACAATCCTCCCAACTCCGAGGCTGGGGGCGATTCGATTGTCGCTCGGCAGTTCGATCAGAGGCTCCTGGTAATACAACCTCAACGACTCGAGGTCCGGGCGCGGCGAGTAGAGATCCCGTAGGGAAGTGTAGGTCAGAAAGAAGACCGTGGCGGCGTGAGCGCGAGCATCGGGCTGGCCGACTCCAGATAGCAGGCTCTTGTCGCCGTATGCGATGTAGCCATCCGATCCTTTCTTGCACACCTCCTGCAAGCTCTCCAAGTCCGCCGACAGGTCGGCCCAGTGGATCCGGTTCTTCTTCTTTCTCTTATTGAGCCACGACGGCTCCGGAAGGCTCGACGGCACAGAGAACGCCTCAATCTCCTGACACAAATCATCACCTAGGCTGACCGGCAATCCGTTGCGGTTCGTCCGGTCGTGAACCGCCCCTGCCTGCCAATCGGCGAACTGGTCTCTCGGGGCCGCGAGGTGACCCGGCGCCAACGCATCCTGGAGGAAATGCACGGCTACGGCTTCGGCCAGAAGCGCCATCTCGATCTTCCCGTTCTCGACGAAGTCGAGAGCACGGTCGTGAAGTTCGTTGAAGCTCTCACACGCACTCCTGCGAAAGTGCTCGTTATTGCGGTGAACGGCAAGAAATCTCAACACCGGATTGCCCGCTCGCTTTTTCGTTCGCTTGAGCGTCTCCTGGCGCGCCAACCTCAGGCAGGCCTCGTCATCGAGACGCAATCGCCGGCAGTCCTTGCGAACGGTCTTTCTGCATTCGTCCTTGGCTCCGGTTTGGCATTGTTGCGCCGTTGGAGCCAACCGAGCCGGATGCGTGAACTGATCGACCGCACGAGTGACGAGAGCGAACTCCTCCCGGCTGAGACTGTGGCGGCACGGGTCCTGCCGAGTCGAACTCGAGTCTGTGATTTCTGCCGGCTCGTTCCAGCAGCCGCACAGCTCCTCGCGCACCGCTACGAAGGCGGGGGCCGCTGACGCCAGATCATTCCCGCACAACTCCCGGCCGGCCGCCGCAAAGGCGTAGAAAGCGATCTGCTCATGCTCGTGCTTGGAAAAGCCGTAGACAGATTGCGCAATCGCCGCCGAACAGATCACCGCGCCGAGCCGCGTTGCGGTCGACACCCGCATCGATCAGCCTGCGCCGAAGGTCTTGCCGATCGCTTTCAAGTCGATCGCCGCCAGGATGCTCACCCGGATGTCCGCCGGCCCGTTGCCACTTTCCGGTAAGTCGGCAAACAGCCGGACGGCCATCCGCGCCGCGTCGCTACCGAGTTTCGGGAACTCCAGAGCGGCCTCGAAGAAGATTCGATCTCGTTCGTCGCGCATCACCACGACGGCGTCGGTCACCGGATTACTGTCGGTGTCGACCAGCTCCTCGAACCGCCACAAGTCGTCGCGAGCGAGGCCGAACTGGACGTAGCCGGTCGTTCCGCCGAATCCTTCGGGCGCTTTCTTGCGATTGTAGCCCAGGACCTGCAAGCGCAGACCGTAGAAGTAGCGCTGTTTCGCCTCGACCGAATCGCTGCCGCCCGAGAAAGTCGAGAAGCCGGAACCGAGCAGAAAGCCGAATGGCGGCGGGTAGAGCGAGCCGATCTTGTTCTTCGCCCTGGGGTGGATGATGGCATAGAAATCGCCCCGGACGATCGAGCCGCCTTCGGCGAACGGATTGAAGATCTTGGTCGCTTCCATTTCGTCCATCGGATCCATTCCACTGGTAGAATCCATTGACTGCTCGGCCTCGTCGATGGCTGAGATCTCGGACAAGCGGAGGTCCACCACACCAGTCAGCCAAGAGGTCCACCTGGAAGTAGCATTGATCGCCAGCTCCAGTGAGCTGTCGAACCCGTCATCCTTGTTGCGAGAGAAAACGGATCCGGCGTCCAACTTGAGAATCTGCTTCTCGAAGACCACGACTTGGCGCTGCCCCTGCCGCCGCTCGAGGCAAACATTGCTGTTGCTGTTCGAAGAATCGGTCGGTCCATCGGTTGGTCCACAGGTCGGTTCATCGATCGGTTCATCGATCGGTTCATCGAGCCCTTGATCGAAAGACTTGAAGTCGACGACCGCGGTGTTGGCAAGGTAGAAATCGAAGCCGGTCAAGTCGACATAGATCTCGTTGCGGCCGGCGTAGAGTTGGCGCCTTCGGACAGGAACACAGCGCGGGTCTCCATCCTTGTCCCACCCCTTGATCTCGAAGCTGAAGAACCCGGGCTGTTTCAACTCCACAATGAAAGACGGGTTGTTGGCGTCCGGCCACTGGAAGTCGAACTCGGGGACGTCGCAGACAGTCCCGGTCTCGGCGACGGACATCTGCGCGAACAAGACCACCCCGAGCAGGCATCCGGCGACTGCAAGCGTCTTGGCTGAGCACTTCATTGCAACTCCTTTCGGATCGATCCGGTTCGACACCTCCGTGGCTCGAACCCATCGCTCTGTACGTAAGACGGACGTATTAGTAGGCTTACTTTACACCAATCAAGTTTGATCACGGCTGCTACGATACTACCCATGAAAGGCGGCGACGCGATGAGGACTCGGCGCCTCAACTGGGTGGCCTATGCCACCGCCCCGGCGCTCGCCGCCTTGCTCGTGGGCTGTGGTCACACCATCCGCGCCGATCTCATGGATAACTATCCAAGCGACTTCGACTTCCGTTCCTTCTCGTGCAACCAGACCTCTACACTCGATGAGGACCACGCGGGAATCGGAATTCGCTTCCTGGGAGTTTCCGGGCTCTACGTAGAGTGGAATGGCGTCGGCCTGCTGACGGCCCCTTTTTTCTCGCGTGCCGGCCTCTTCCGAGTCGCCTTCGGCCGAGCGCGGTGGGATCGAGCTGCGATCGAGGAAGGAATGCGACACGTTCCCGGAGACTCGGTCGCGGGCATTCTGGCCGCTCACTCGCACCACGATCACCTGTTTGACGTGCCAATCGTCGCTCGCGACTTCGCCGGCGACGCCAAGATCTACGTCAACCGTTCCGGGGCCACAATGTTGGCTTTCGACCAAGATTTGGAGCGGCGGACGGTCGTCCTCGAAGAGGTGGCCGAGGACTGGGTGTGGTTGACTGACGGTGAAGGGAAGCGTCATCCGATCCGGTTTCTCGCCCTGCCCTCGCCTCACGCTCGACAGGCGCCGGGCATTCGCTGGGCCAATGGAGAGGTCCAGAAGCCCTGGAGTCAGCCGTGGGAGGACACTCGCCTCAGGAGATTCCAGAGCGGGCAGCCCTTTGCGTTCGTGATCGACCTGATGCCTAGTGAAGGCACGGAGCCGGTCTTCCGGATCTACTACCAGGAGGCGGCGACGATCGCGGGCGGCCTGACGCCTCTGCGAGACATCCCGGCCCTAGAGGGCAGACCGGTCGACCTGGCGGTACTGTGCATTGCCTCCCACCACCTCGCAAAGGACTTTCCGGAACGCCTTCTCCGCGACCTCGAGCCGCGGCACGTTCTGGTGACTCACTACGAAGATTTCTTCCGACGACGCGAACGGCCACTCCGATTCGCACCCCTGCTGTCCGACCGCCGCGCCAACGCGTTTCTCGAAAAGGTCGGCGACGTCGTCGAGAATCTCGGGCGGGAGCCGCTACGACCGGACCGGACGCCATGCGGTCCGGCGGCATCGGCGTGGACAATGCCGGTTCCAGGCGAGTGGCTTCACTTCGAGCGGCCAGCGACCTGAGAAGGCGGATCGTCCAATTGTAATGCCAATGGGGATTGTGGCGCGCGATTCTCGAGCTCGCCGAAGACGAGCCGAAATGAGGAGAACCCCATGCGGATAGAAGTTCTGGATCTCGAGGATCGCGACACACCGCACACCATCGCGGCCTTTCTGGTTTTCGGAGACCGGGGAGACAGGGGGACGGGGGCGACGGGGGCGATGAGGGCAACGCCGGACCCGTTCTGGTGGAAACCGGTCCTGCCAGCACGTTGGCGGCAGCATCTATCCTGCGAGCAGGTCGGGGCAAGGCCCGTTCGCTGATCGACGCCGTTCGGGCCGGCTTCCCGGCTCCGGACGGCCTCGTCCTCATCGCTGGCGCCGTTGATGTTCTGGTTCTGGTGGTGGCAGAAGTTTTCCCGAGCGGAGGTCGGTTTCAAGTGGGGAAGACCGTGGCATTATCGGCTCGCGGTTTTGCATCCGATCGTGGTGCTGGGCGCCGCGGTTCTCATCGCACTCGCCGGTGGTGCGATCGA
Organism: Acidobacteriota bacterium; assembly: GCA_022561975.1. Classification (GTDB taxonomy): domain Bacteria; phylum Acidobacteriota; class Thermoanaerobaculia; order Multivoradales; family JAHEKO01; genus CALZIK01. The sequence continues at coordinate 15,672 of JADFQD010000054.1, read as the reverse complement.
TACCTCGGAGACCAACTGGAATCACTTCTGGCTCAATTTCCTGGTCGGCGGCGCTTCGACGGTCCTGGTTACGATGATCAGCGAGGAGGGCTTCTTTCGCGGTTGGCTGTGGGCGTCCTTGCGGCGAGCTGGGCAACCCCGAGGCGGAGCGCTGCTCTGGAGCAGTATCACGTTCTCTCTTTGGCACCTGTCGGCTGTTTCTCTCGAGACCGGCTTCGACCTTCCGGCGGCTCAGATTCCCGTGTTCATGGTCAACGCCGCGCTGATCGGTTTGATCTGGCGGATGATGCGCATGATTTCCGGATCGGTGGTGGTCGCGAGCGTCAGCCATGGAGTCTGGAACGGACTCAACTACGCGCTCTTTGCCTTCGGGACCAAGACCGGAGCCCTGGGGGTGACCCAGACCTCGATTTACGGGCCGGAAAGTCGGGTTCGTAGGACTGGCTCTCAATGCGGCCTTTGCCGCAGGGCTCTGGTGGTGGCTCGACCGGCGCGAAGCCACCACGAATCGCTAGAGGTAATTTGTAGCGGTCGAACTCCGTGTCGACCGTCTTGCTGCGGCTGGCCCGACGGTCGAGACGGAGCTCGACCGCTACAAACCGATAGACTGGATGGTCGAGGCGGAGCGGAATCTGTGGCGCTCTCAGCGCTCTCAGCTAGGTGCCACCGTTTTAGCAGGAGTCAATTGACAGCTGGGTTTTCCTGCGGCGAATTGTACCTTGCTGACATCCTCAGTCGTGTAAGACGTTCTGAATGTGGCATTCCCAGGTGCCAGGGCTTCGACGACTTCCTCGAGCTCGGAGAGGCGTTGGGTCAGGCTTTCGATGTGCGCCTCCTTGGCTTCGAGCCGCCTCTCGAGCTCCGGGCCGTTGGACGCCAGTTGTAGGCTCTCGCCGCCGTACCAGCCGCGCTGAACGAAGTCGAATTTGGAACCGATCGAGCTTCCCTTGACCTGGTAATTGTCACTCCCTGGACTGGGTTGCTTGGGTTCTGTCATGCCTCGATCTCCGTTCCGGCTATTCCGGGAAGAATATCTGCTCGATGGATTGAGAGAAGAGCCCGGCCAGCCTAAAGGCCAAGGGCAGCGAGGGAGCCGACTTGCCGCGTTCCAGGGCGTTGACGGTTTGGCGCGAAACGCCAAGCCGCTCGGCCAGATCAGCCTGCGACCAATCGCGCTCCGCGCGCAGGACTTTGAGACGGTTTCTCACGGGCCGGCGCTCGATCTAGTCCGTAGACTTGACGGCCGTGACTCTGCCCCGTTGAAACGCCGTGAAGCAGGCCAAGCTCGTCAGGAGGACAAGTCCATCGCCCCAGTGCGCGTTCCTTGAGACAATCATGACGGAGAAAAGTAGCGCCGCAAGCAACCAGGCTGCGACGATCGTCGCGGGGCTAGCAGGCTCCTTGTGGGAGGCATCGAAGGGAACTGCGCTGCGGCGCGCGGATCGAAGCTCCTGACGCTTCTGATAGGCCCAGGCCAGCCAACCCGCGCCGACGAAGAGGGTTCCGACAAGGCCAATATAGCCGCCGACCGAAGAGGACCAACCACCGGCCGTAACCAGCGCACCCAAGGTGGCGGCCCAACTGCCCGCCCAGGCCGCGACGAACACTCGCTCCGCCAGCGCTCCGCCGGGACCGAGTCCACGCGCCCAGATCAAAGCCGACACCATGAGGACGGCAAGCAGCCGCACCATGGCCGAACCCAGAGTCGCATCGCCATCGAGTGCCAACAGCGCCAGCGGCATCCAGAGGAGAAACCACGCGGCGGAGGGCTCGGCACAACTCTGCCAGAGGAAAGTAGGTGACGCGACGGAATTTCTCATAAGTCAAGTCTCCTTGATAAAACAACAAGTAGAATTGACTAAAACTATAGTAAAACTGACAAAAAGACAAGAGAACTTGATACACGGTAGTTGATCAACAATTGGCGAACGATCTGCGGCTATAGTGCTGGCGTGCCCTTTGATCCCGACATCTCGCCGGACTTCCCGTTCGAACCTCACTTTGCCGAGGTCCTGGGCTCCAAGATGCACTACGTCGACCTGGAGCCGGACGTGGCCCCGGGCGACGCCAAGGGCAGTCCGTTTCTCTTTCTACATGGCAATCCCACCTGGTCGTACCTGTGGCGCAATGTGATTCCCCATTGCGCGCCGCTGGGCCGCTGCGTAGCTCCGGACCTGATCGGCATGGGCAGGTCGGACAAGCCGGAGATCGACTACACCTTCTTCGATCAGGCCCGATACCTGGACGAGTTGATCGAGCAGCTGGGGCTCGATCGGGTGACTCTGGTCCTGCACGACTGGGGCTCGGCGCTCGGATTCCATTGGGCCTGTCGGCATCCGGACCGGGTCAGAGCCATCGCGTTCATGGAGGCGATCGTTCGCCCGGGCAAGTGGAAGCAGATGTCGCCGCCGGTTCGACTCCTCTTCAAGCGGCTGCGCCATCCAAAAAAGGGCAGGAAGATGGCGGTCGAGAAGAACATATTCATCGAGAAACTGCTTCCCAGAGGCTCGGCGCGCAAATTGACCGAGGCCGAGATGGACCACTACCGAGAGCCCTTTCTGGACCCGAAGAACCGGGAAGCGCTCCGTGCCTGGCCGACGCAGATCCCGCTGGACGGGGAGCCCGCGGAGGTCCACGACGCCGTCGCGAACTACTTTGAGTGGCTCCAGAGAAGCGAGATTCCGAAACTGCTTTTCTACGTCGAGCCGTCGTTCATCATTCCACCGGCGGTGGTGCCCTCGCTCCGGAAACGTCTGCCCAACCTGGAGACTGTCGACCTGGGCAAAGGGCGTCACTTCACGCCGGAGGAGTATCCCCACACCATCGGGCGCGGTATCGCCGAGTGGTATTCGCGCGCCGTGGCGCCGTTGGGTTAAGGCAGAGGACGGTAAGATCCCGCCGCTGCCTCCGCGAGGAGACGCGCAAATCGCCCGAGCCGACTCCTCCAAGAGCCCGCCGGATCGCACAAGCTGCAAGGCTCGAATACCGGCAAGGTCGTGACCGGCAGGGGCCAGTCGTCAGTTCGACGAGGAATCAGCCGGCGCCGCCGCTGGTTTTTGCTTCGTGTAGAGACCGTCGAAAGCGTCTTGCCAGCTGGCGCCGGCGTCCTTCGAGACCTGCCAGTGCTGCCGGACGGTGCCATCCGGGTTGTCGTACCAGGTGATGCGATTGAGTACGGCCTTGCCTTCCCGGTCTTGCGACTCGCCCTCCAGGACCATCTTGCCCTCGGCGTAGCCACCTTCCAGCTCGAGGGTCGTTCCGTTACGCCAGACCCAGAACTGTTGCCAGTTCTTGGCCTGCGGATTGTAGAAGTTGAAGCTCGAGCCGGCGCTGCCGCCCGTGCCGCTCCAGGTCTCCTGGAGCACGCAACCGTCCAGGATGGGCTCAATCGAGTTGGTGCCGGCGGTCTCACCGTTGGCTGTGACGTCCCACGTTCCGATCCAGAAATCGAACTCGTGCGAGCGCTCGTTGGAGCAGGAGGCCGGTGTCTGGGCATGGGCGGCGGCTCCCGGTAGCAGAAGGCAGATGGCAAGAGCGAATGACTTCATGGCGTGGTCTCCTGAGGGATCGAGTCGAAGGAAGGGCAGCCGTTACAATGCTCGTTCTATGCTCTTACGAAGGAGACTGCTGATGGTTCGAAGAATGTCGGTGCCCGTGTCGGTGTCGGTGTCGGTATGGGCCGTGGCCGGTGTGTTGGCGGTGGCCGGCGCCGAGGCGGCGAGGAACCGAGCCGAAGTGAGGCCCGAGGAGCCGGAAAGCAGGCTCGATCAGACCCTCTTGTCGGGACTCCGCCTGCGCGGCATAGGCCCGGCTCTCATGTCCGGCAGGATCTCGGACATCGCGATTCACCCACGGGATCAGAGCACCTGGTATGTCGCGGTGGGTTCGGGCGGGGTCTGGAAGACGGAGAATGCGGGCACCACCTGGACGCCGGTTTTCGACGGCGAGGGCTCCTACTCGATCGGGTGCGTGACCGTGGATCCGAGGCATCCGGAAGTCGTCTGGGTGGGCACCGGCGAGAACGTGTCGGGTCGGCATGTCGGCTATGGCGACGGACTCTACAAATCCATCGACGGAGGCAAATCGTGGGAAAATGTCGGGCTTGCGACGTCGGAGCACATCGGCAAGGTGCTGGTCGATCCCAGAGATTCGCGCGTGATTCTGGTGGCCGCCGAAGGGCCGCTGTGGGCGGCCGGCGGCGACCGAGGCGTCTATCGCTCGGCCGACGGCGGCGCGACCTGGGACGCCGTGCTGTCGGTGGACGAGAACACGGGCGCCACCGACCTCGAGTACGATCCTGGCAATCCGGACATCGTGTACGCCGCGACCTATGAGCGCCGGCGCCACATCTGGTCGCTGCTCGCCGGCGGCCCGGGTTCCGGAATCTGGAAGTCCGAGGATGCCGGCCTGACCTGGCGCGAGCTGACCAGCGGTTTGCCTTCCGGCGACATGGGCAAGATCGGCTTGGCGGTCTCGCCGTTGGATCCGGCGACCGTTTACGCCACGATCGAGGCTGTGGAGGAGGAGCGCGGCTTCTACCGTTCGACCAACGGCGGCGAGACCTGGGAGAAGCGCAGCAGCTATGTCTCGGGCGGCACCGGACCGCACTACTATCAGGAGATATATGCCTCGCCGCACCGGCGCGACCGCATCTACCAGATGGATGTGTGGATACATGTGAGCAACGACGGCGGCAAGTCCTTCGCCGAACTCGGAGAGCGCAACAAGCACAGCGACAATCATGCGCTGGCCTTTGATCCCCACGACCCGGAGTATCTTCTGGCCGGCTCGGATGGAGGCCTCTATGAGACCTTCGATCATGGCGAGAGTTGGAAGTACGTCGCCAACTTGCCGGTGACCCAGTTCTACAAGATCTGTGTGGACAACGAGACGCCGGTCTACAATGTGATCGGCGGCACCCAGGACAACGGCACCCAGCTCGGCCCCTCGAGAACCCTGAGCGTGCACGGAATTCGGAACCGTGACTGGGTGGTTCCGCTCGGGGCCGACGGCTACGCCTGCGCGGTCGATCCCGAGAATTCCGATATCGTCTACGCCGAGTGGCAGCGCGGCAGTCTGGTGCGCTGGGACAAAACGAGCGGCGAGGCGGTCTTCATCCAGCCCCAGCCCGGCCTGGGCGAGGAGCCCGAGCGCTGGAACTGGGACGCTCCCATCATCCTCAGCCCGCACTCCTCGTCGCGCCTGTACTTCGGATCCCAGCGGCTTTGGCGAAGCGACGATCGTGGCGACTCCTGGCGGCCGGTGAGCGGCGATCTCACCCGCGGGCGCAATCGGTACGAGATGGACATCGGCGGTCGCGTGCGCGGCCTGAGCGAGCTCTATGACAACACGGCGATGTCGTGGTACTCGACGCTGACGGCCGTGGCGGAGTCGCCTTTGGTGGAGGGGCTGCTCTATGTCGGAAGCGACGACGGCCTGATCCAGATCAGCGAGGACGGCGGCGGCAGCTGGCGCCGGGTCGAGCGCCCGGCCGGGGTCCCGGAACTCGCCTTTGTGCAGGAGATCACCGCTTCGGTGAATGAGCCCGACACCGTGTACGCGGTTTTCGGCAATCACAAGCTCGGCGACTTCAATCCCTATCTGGTGAAGAGCTCCGACCGTGGCCGAACCTGGCGCTCGGTAGCGGGTGACCTACCGGATCGCCACATTGTCTGGTCGATGGTCGAGGATCACGAGGATCCGGACCTGCTGTTCGTGGGCACCGAGTTCGGGATCTTCGTCACCCTCGACGGCGGGACGAAGTGGACCAAGCTCGACGGAGGCGTACCGACGATCGCTTTTCGGGATCTTGAAATTCAGCGTCGGGAGAGCGATCTGGTCGGCGGTACGTTCGGGCGAGGCTTCTACATTCTGGATGACTATTCGCCGCTGCGAACGATGAATCAGGAGAGCCTCGAGAAGGAAGCGGTCCTGTTTCCGGTACGAGACGGTAGCTGGTACCTGCCGGCGAACACCATGGCCACCCGGGGCAGGGCCTACCAAGGTAGCGGTTACTACCTGGCGGAGAATCCGCCCTACGGCGTGGTGTTTACCTACTATCTCCGGGAGGAGCCGAAGTCCGCCGCGGAGCGCCGTGGCGATGAAGAGAAGAAATCGCGTGAGCAGGCGAGAGATGTCCCCTTTCCCGGTTGGGAAGCGCTTCGGGATGAGGCGCTCGAACACGATCCGGCGATTGTCCTCACGGTGCGGAACGCGAGTGGCGATATCGTGCGTCGACTGACAGGTTCGGCAGAGTCTGGGCTGCAGCGAATCTCCTGGGACCTCCACTATCCACCGGTGGATCCGGTCGACATCTCGCCGCCGCCCGAGCCGGCGCCCTGGGCTAGCCCACCCGCGGGTCCGCTGGCGCTTCCCGGCAGCTACTCCGTGGAGCTCGCGCTTATTGGTGGAGCCAGTGGAGCCAGCGGCACTAGCGGAGCCAGGCTACGATCGCTGGCGGAGCCCCAGAGCTTCGAACTGGTGGCGCTCGATAACCGTTCGTTGCCCGGCCAGCCGGCGGCGGCGAACCTCGAGTACGCGCGCCGGGCCGCCGAACTCAATCGCCGTGTGGACGGTGCCGCGGTTGAGTTGGAATCCGGCGAGAACAAGCTCGAGTATCTGGAGAAGGCCTTCCTCGAGACTCCGGGTGCGGACTTGATCATTCTCGAGCAGATTCGGGATCTCGAGCGTGGGCTGGCCGAGGTGCGAGTGCGACTCCTGGGCGACCCGGTCCGAAGCCGCTATCGGGAGCCGTCGGTGCCTTCGATTCGGCAGCGTGCCAGGCTGGCCGCCTCCGGCATCGCGGACTCGCGCTACGGCCCGACCGGTACGCAGCGCGAGAGCCTCGATGTGGGCGCGGGTGAGTTCGCCGAGGTTGGCGCCAGGCTCAAGAGGTTGCTCGAGGAAGACCTGCCGGCTGTCGAGGCCGCACTCGAGGAGGCCGGAGCACCATGGACGCCGGGCCGGCGCCTACCGGGTTGACCGTCGGTCGCTCGCCACTGTTCAGATCACCACTCCGTGAGTTTTGGGTGTGTACTCGGAATCGCCAAACACCTTCCGGTAGTCGGTGTTGCCCATCCTGCGCTCTCTGCGGGTTGCGCCGGACCCCTCGAAGCCGAAGTCGGCCAAGTCGGAGATCGGCAGGGCCTTGGGTGCTCCCACCAGAGTGCTTTGCAGACCGTAGCCGATACTCACCGCTCGCAGCACGCCGTCTTGCAGTGAAGGCGCTGTCGATGCCAGGTGCCGCCCGAGGACGACGAGTTCGATCACTGCTCTGAAGTCGTCACCGGAGGTGTAGATCTCGTAGGGAGTCATTGCCAGAGTCGGTAGGGCGTCGTTGAGGGCGTCCTCGAATCCGCCATCGTCGATGGTTGCGGGGTGAAGCTGGCGATCCAGGAAGTCTTTGTAGCCGAGTTCGGCGACCTCGGCCATTTCGACAATGGTCATTCCGGTCGTGATTCTTTGGGGAAGTTTCTCTCGCCTGGGGAACCGCCGCGTGCTTCAGCGTGTAGCATCCGGCGTATGAAGCGAGACAATGCATCGCCAGGTGAGCGCCTGCTCGCCAGGTGGAGTCGGTTGCAAGGTTGGCCGGGTGGCAAGGCCCTGTTCAGCTACATGGTTGGGAGAGGGGCACCGTATACAGGAACGATCGGTGCCCACATAGAGGAACTTCGGCCCGGCTACGTGCGCGCGCGCCTGCGCGATCGGCACAAGGTGCGCAATCATCTCGACTCGGTGCATGCGGTTGCCCTCGCGAATCTGGGCGAGGTCACCAGCGGACTGGCAACCTTGACGGCGTTGCCCGCGAATGTGCGGGGCATCGTCACGGAGCTGGCGACCGAGTACAAGAAGAAGGCGAGAGGTACGTTGATAGCCGAGTGCCATTGCGAAGTCCCGGGACTAGCAGAAGCCGACGGAGGCGAGGGCCCGGTCGAGCACCAGGTCGAGGCAGTGATTCGAGATCAATCCGGCGATGAGGTGGCTCGTGTGCGCGCGACCTGGCTGCTGAGCCCGCGAAATGATGGCGATGGCGCCGGCGATCGCGAGGGCTGAAGCCGTGTCGGAAGTGGCCGACACACGCCTCGAGACCCGGTTCACCCGCGCGGTAGGAGTCGAGGTGCCCTTGATCTGCGGGCCGATGTACCCGTGCTCGAATCCCGAGTTGGTGGGGGCGGTCTCGAAAGCGGGAGGCCTGGGGGTCTTCCAGCCGATCTCCCTGACCTACGTGCACAAACACGAATACCGCTCCGGTATCCGACTGATGAAGCAACTCGCTGACGGCCAGCCGATCGGCATGAACGCTCTGATCGAAAAATCGTCCCAACGCTACATGGACAAGATGGCGGAGTGGGTCGAGATTGCTCTCGAAGAGGGGGTTCGTTTCTTCATTACGTCGCTCGGCAACCCCAAATGGGTCTGCGAACGGGCGCACGCGGCCGGCGGCATCGTCTACCACGACGTTACGGAGAAGAGGTGGGCTGACAAGGGGCTGGCGGGCGGTGTCGATGGTCTCATCGCCGTCAACGACCGAGCCGGCGGGCACGCGGGCGGCAAGGGTGTCCGGGAACTCTACGAAGAACTGGCAGGTTTCGGCGTGCCGGTGATCTGTGCCGGGGGTATTGGGAGTGAGGACCGCTTCGTCGAAGCCCTGGAACTCGGCTACGCGGGGGTGCAGATGGGGACCCGCTTTATCGCGACCACCGAGTGCAACTCGGCGCAGCCATACAAGCAGGCGATTGTCGAGGCGGGCGAAGCCGACATCGTGCTGAGCGAGCGGATCACGGGAATCCCGGTATCGGTGATCAGGACGCCCTACATCGAGCGCATGGGACTCAGGGCCGGCGCTTTCGCGCGCTGGATGCTCCGTGGCCGCAAGCGCAAGCACTGGATGCGCATGATCTACGCGGCCAAGGCTCTGTGGCAGCTCAAACGGGCGTCGCTGGACGAGAAAGGTACCCAAGACTACTGGCAGGCCGGCAAGAGCGTGGGAAGTATCGACAAAATAGTGCCCGCCGGTGAGGTGGTGACACGCTTCGCCGAGGCGGCCCGGAAAGCCCGGGCCGCCTGACGAATCGTCAGGAGATAGAGAACGGCCGTTAGCTCTTCTGAACCAGGCCGATGCCCAGGCCCATGATCGTGAGACTGATCAGGGTCGTGGCGCCCCAGCACCAGCTCAGGAAGTAGGGGAAGCCCTCGATCACAAGAGTCGAGTAGAACTGCGAGAAGAAGAAGACCAGGCCGAGGTAGAAGCCGAAGGTCGCGCCACCTTTCCAGCCGCCGCTCCAGCAGTCACGTGTCTTGGCAAACAGGAGCGACGCGAAAAAGCCTACGAGCAGGGAGATCAGCAGAAACCACAGTGGGTTGCCCTCGGCTTGGTTGAAGACGTCCGGGTACTTGCCGTAGGTACTCCCTAGGATCGTTGCGTGCATGACGAAGTCGGCAAAGAAACTGAGGATGCCGCCTACGAGTCCTGCGAGAAAAACCTTGGTCCAATTCATAGTTTCTCCTTTCCCCCGCTCGAGGGGTCGAAAATCCTTCTAGGGTCGAAACAGCGAGTATTGTAACTCAAGCCTTCACAAAGAGTAGGTGCCGGGCGTGGCTATCGGGCAATCTTGGCTGCACAGTTGCCCAGCAGACCGCCATAGCCGACCCATGCCCGGTATCGCCATCAGTCTTGCCGGTAGACTCCCCGGGATGGCGTCTCGTCGCGTCAACGGTCCGCGCCGGGCCCTCGTGTTCCTGGTGATCGGGATGGTGTATCTGGCCGCGCAGTGGATGCGCGAAGGGCAGCTTCGCATCGGCGAGTTCGTGCTCTGGCCGCGAGATCAGGGGGTACTTGACTCGGAGAGTTCGGTGCGCTCGCGCGGCTCGGAAAACGCGGTGGACCAGCAGAGGCGTCCGGGCAAGATCGAGAGGTTGTTTGCGGAGCGCCGTTCGGATGTCCTCGTCGAGGTCAGTGGAGACGTTGAGCGGATCCTGGTCGATGACAACCAGGGCTCGCGACATCAGCGTTTCATTCTCGAACTCGCTTCAGGACATACCGTGCTGGTGGCTCACAACATCGATCTCGCCCGGCGCGTGCCGTTAGGACGGGGCGACCGCGTGGAGGTGAAGGGTGAATACGAGTGGAACGATCGTGGGGGTGTGCTCCACTGGACCCATCGAGACCCGCAGCGCCGCCACCAGGGCGGCTGGATCAAACACCGGGGCGAGACCTATCAGTAGCGCAGGGTGAAGAGGTCGAGGGCTGACAGGCGCTCCTGTCGAGGAGTGCTGGGCGATGGCCAGGCCGTCAGATGCAAGGCGGGGCCTGTGTTGGGCGACGCAGGCGTACCACGCAGGTACGTTGAGGAGCCCAACGCATGTCCTAACGCCGCAGATGACGGTCTAGCCATCGCCCAGCAGGCCGTGCTCGCGCATCCACGTGGGATTCAGCTTCGACAGGTAGCGCTCGCCGGAGTCGGGAAAGAGGGTGACTACGAAGGCATCCGGACCGAGCCCCTCCGCGATACGGCGGGCGCCGACTGCGGCGGCGGCGCCCGAGGAGCCGGTGAAAATGGCCTCGCAGCGGGCGAGTTCGAAAACCGCGTCGTAGGCCGTCTGATCGTCCACCTGGATGATCTCGTCGATGGTGTCCATCCAAACGCTTTCGGGCAGTAGGTCCTCGCCGATGCCGTCGATCAAGTACTGATGGATCTGGTCTTGGGGCGGGAGTTCACCGTTTTTCTTGTAGTACTGGTAGATCGAGCCGATTGGATCCACGCCGATCACACGGATGTCCGGGTTCATCTCTTTGAGGAATTTGGCGGTGCCGCTGATCGTGCCTCCGGTGCCGACCCCGGCCACCCAATGCGTGATTCTGCCGTCGGTCTGCCGCCAGATCTCGGGGCCGGTCGAATCGTAGTGAGCCTGCGGGTTTTCCTGGTTGTAGTACTGGTAGGGCAGGTACGCGCCCTGTTCGTCGCGAATTCGTTCCGCCGTCTTGTAGTACGAGCGAGGATCGTCGGCGGCGACATCGGTCGGGCAGACGATGACCTCGACCCCGTAGGCCTCGAGCAGCGCAACCTTTTCGGCCGGGATCTTGTCTGCGGCGGTGCAGATCATCCTGTGGCCCTTGAGGATGGCTGCGATCGCGAGACCCAGACCGGTGTTCCCCGAAGTCGGTTCGACGATCGGCTGGCCCGGCTCGAGTTCACCGCTCTTCTCCGCCGCCTCGATCATGGCGATGCCGATCCGGTCCTTGACGCTCGAGCCCGGATTGAAGGACTCGATTTTGGCCGCAACGGTCGCCGGTCCAGGGAAAAACCGTCTCAGGGCGACGAGCGGCGTGTTGCCCAATGTTTCGAGGATGTCTTCGTATAGGTCCATGAGAGGTCGATCCCTCGGGGCGTGGGCGATCGGAAATGTAGCATAGCGGCAGCGTTTTTAAGGGAGGTTCAGCATGTGTAACAGAGATCGCAAATCCACCATGAAGCAATTTGGACGGTTGCCCGCCACTTGCTCCTTTGCGGGCGGAGGCGGCTAGCCAATGACTTTGCTGTAGGATGCGGTTCCGATGGTCGCGAGTCGCAGACTTCTATTCGTGCCGAACGCGGTGACCGGCGCCAACATCGTGGTGGGCTTCATCGCGATGATCGCGGCCGCAGACGGCAAGTTCCGGCTTGCGGTCATTCTCTTGACCGTGGCGATATTGCTGGACCTCGCCGATGGCCGCGTGGCCCGCATGCTTCACGCGACCAGCAAGTTCGGCCAGGAGATGGATTCACTCTCGGACAGTTTGAGCTTTTGCGTGGCTCCGGCATTCTTGGTGCACCAGGCGATCTTGCGACCGCTCGAAGGCCCCGGGGTTTTTGTGGCTGTTAGCTTCGTACTGGCCGGCGTATACCGCTTGGCGCGTTTCAACTTGACCTCCGACGAACACCAGAAGGAGAGCCGGACGATCGGTGTGCCGACGCCGGTCGCGGCGGGGTATATGCTGGCGCTGGTCCTGATGCGGGACCAGATCCCGGCGCCCGCGGCTGCCACCCTGGTGCTGTTGTTTGCGATCCTCATGCTGTCGCATTGGCATCTTCCCGAAGTCCAGCCGCACGGCTTGCTGGGGCTGGCGTTCGGCGTGGGGCTGCTCAGCTACCTTGCGCTGATTGCCCGGCCGAGTTGGTACACCCTCGGCTGGTGGAATGTCTGGAACTTGGTGATCCTGGCAATCGCCGCCCGGACCGGCACTCCGGACGACGAGGAAGACCTCGTCGAGAACACTCGCTAGTCCACTCGAAGTACGCCGAGCAGGGCGATAGGAGCCCCATCGGAGCCAGAGCACTAGATCCAGGCATTCACAGCGTCGCAAGAAGCTCGGTGAGAAGGTCAGTCTAGCTCTCGTGAAAGCAGCGAGCCAGAGTTTCAATACCATCCACAAGCCGCGGGCCCGGTCGGCTGAAGCATCCGTTGGCATCGACGGCGTGGACTCGGCCGGCGCCGACAGCACGCAGTTTCGACCAGCCCGGGGCTCCGGCGATCCTCTCTAGCTGGTCGATCGATCCCTGGCGGTCGAAGCCGCAGGGCATGGCAATCAGGATGTCGGGATCGGCCTCGCCGACGAGCTTCCACGATGCCTTGCGCGAGGCGTCGCCGGGTCTTGCAAGCGCGTCGTCGCCGCCAGCGATCGCGATCATCTCAGGAATCCAATGGCCGGCGATGAACGGAGGATCCAGCCACTCGAGAGCCACGACTCGCGGCGACGCCCGACCGGCGACGATGCGACGAACCGCCTCGATGCGCGATTGAAGGCCGCGGGTGACCGACGCGGCCTCATCCGTGAGGCCCAGCGCTGTTGCCACTCGATGAATGTCGCCGAAGACGTCCTCCAGTGTGTTGGGGTCGAGGGAGATGACCTCGGGGTAGATCCCCAGGGGAGCGACCGCCCCATTCACCTGAGCCGTCGAAACCGCACACACCGGGCAGAGTGTTTGAGTGATGATGAGGGTCGGCTCGAGAGCCTCGATCCGCTCTTCGTCCAAGGTGTAAAGGCTTTCGCCGCTCGCCAGTTGTGAGCCGACAGCCCGGTCGATGGCGCTGGCGCCGAGATCGGGTGTCAACGCGCTTCCGGTGAGCTGGGGCAAGCCCTCGACTTCCGGCGGAAAATCACATTCGTGACTCACGCCGACGACGAGATCACCGGCGCCGAGTGCGAACAGGATCTCGGTGGCGTTGGGAACTAGGGAAACGATACGCATCGATGTGAGCAAGATCTGACTCGCGGCGACGTCTTCCACCCTATACTGACCGGCATGAATCGCCTCGCCGAATCCAGCAGTCCGTATCTGCTGCTTCACAAGGACAACCCGGTCGATTGGTATCCGTGGGGACCGGAGGCGCTGGAGCGTGCCAAGGCGGAAGACAAGCCGATTTTTCTCTCGATCGGCTACTCGACCTGCTACTGGTGTCACGTCATGGAGCGCGAGTCGTTCACCAACGACGAAACCGCGGCTCTCATGAACCGGCACTTCGTCAACATCAAGCTCGACCGTGAGGAGCGTCCGGATCTCGATGAGATCTACATGACCGCGACCCAGATGCTCACCCAGCATGGGGGGTGGCCGAACTCGCTGTTTTTGACTCCGGAGCTCGAACCGTTTTTCGCCGGGACCTACTTTCCTCCGATCGATCGGCAGGGAATGCCCGGATTCCCCTCCGTCTTGAGGTCGATGGCCGAAGCCTGGAGCACGCGGCGCGCTGACATCGAGGAGCAGGCGGCGCGCATCTCCGAGGGCATTCGCCACAGTTTGGAGGAGAGGCCTGAGCCGGGAGCGGAGCTGCCCGACGGTTCGGCCGCCGAGCGCTCGCTGGCGGGGCTCGAGCGGTCGTTCGATCCGCGATGGGGCGGCTTCGGATCGGCGCCCAAGTTCCCGACTCCCTCCAATTTGTTTCTGCTGCTCGAATTCGCTTCCGAAAAGCCGCGCGCCGCCGAAATGCTCTCGACCACTCTCGATCACATGGCCCGCGGTGGGATCTACGACCATCTCGGTGGTGGCTTCCACCGCTACGCGACGGATCGGGAATGGAACATTCCGCACTTCGAAAAGATGCTCTATGACAACGGCTGGCTGCTCGAGGCCTACGGTCGCGAGTTCGGTCGCACCGGCAGCGAGCAGGCGGCCCGGGTGATTCGACGGACGGCGGATTTTCTGGCGCGCGAGCTGACCTCGCCCGAAGGCGCGTTCTGGAGCGCGCTCGACGCCGAGACCGATGGCCACGAGGGCGCCTTCTATGTCTGGACTCGCGAAGAGCTGCTCGACGTCCTGGGCGAAGATGACTTCGGCTTTCTCGCACCGCTGTACGGTTTTGACAGGACGCCGTTCTTCGAGGGCAGCCACTATGTGCTGCATCATCCGGATATCTTGACCAATCAGGCCAAACGCCGGCGACTGACCCTCGACGAGTTGCTCGATCAGATGGCGCCGCTCGAGGAGAAGCTCTTGGCGGCGCGCTCGGAGCGCAAGCCGCTTTCGATCGACGACAAGATTCTCACCGACTGGAACGGCGCTGCCATTTCCGGGCTCGCCACTGCGGGACGGCTCCTTGGCGAGCCAAACCTGGTGACCCAGGCTGTCCAAGCCGCTACTTTTGTTTTGGAGACGATGCGCACATCGCGGGGGACGCTTCTGCATTCGTGGCGCAGTGGCCATGGCGAGGTTCCCGCCTTCCTGGCGGACTACGCATACTTCGTGCGCGCGCTGCTCGCTCTCGAACGAGCCCAACCGGTTGCCGATGCCGGGGGTAGCGATCGATGGCTTGCCGCTGCGGTGCGCCTCACCGAGGAGCAGATGAAACGGTTGGGTGATCCTGCAGGCGGGTTTTACGCCGCGGCCGCGGCGCCCGATGTCCTGGTGCGCTCGAAAGACTTCCTCGACGGAGCCGCGCCCTCGGCAAACGCGGTCGCCGTGCTCAACCTCCTCGATCTGGCAGAGTTGACCGGCGAATCGCGCTGGCGGGACGAAGCCGAGCGGTCGCTGCGCAGTTTTGCGCCGCTCTTGGAGCGGTTGGCCGAGCCGGCACGGATGATGACCCTCGCCGCGTGTCGCGCCCATTCCACAAGTCGAGGTGATCCAGAATCGGGCAAGGCCGGATCCCGCGTCAGCGCAGGGTCTCGACTCGAGGAAGAGGCCCGCCGGCTGGTTGCGCTGAACCTCGAGGTTGCCGAGGCCGGCGCCGGTGGTATTGCGGCGTTCACGCTCTTTCTCGTGATCGCTCCCGGGTGGCATATCTACGCGCCCTACCCGGACGGTGATGCGCCGGATTGGGTGCGGCCTCTTGGTATCGAAGGAGAGGAGGTCGAGATCGTCGAGATCGAATTTCCGCAAGCCGATGACCTGCCTCACCTGGCTCCGCTGGCCCCACGGGCACCGATACCGGACGAGAACCCGGTCCGAATCTACCAGGGGGAGGTCAAGATCTCTGGGAGGGTGAAGATCCGGTCGGAGTCAAGCGGCGGGCTGCGAGTCACGGTTCAGGCCTGTGACGAAACGCGTTGCCTTCCGGCCATCGAACACATCTTGCCCCTGGAACACAGTCCGGAAGCCCATTCATGAGCACTCACCATCCAGCCGAGATCGTCGGTCACTTCGGTCGGTCCTCG
Organism: Acidobacteriota bacterium; assembly: GCA_022561975.1. GTDB lineage: Bacteria > Acidobacteriota > Thermoanaerobaculia > Multivoradales > JAHEKO01 > CALZIK01. The sequence continues at coordinate 41 of JADFQD010000054.1, read as the reverse complement.
CTGTGGTTGGTCCCATCTGACCGGCGCTGGCAAGGCGCAAG
>JADFQD010000172.1 GCA_022561975.1 Acidobacteriota bacterium | reverse complement strand
AAGCCGCGCCCCGGGCACGGCGTCGTCGAGCGCGCGCCCGGTGCGCGCGCGGAAGCCCGCGTCGCTCACGCCCTCGGTGAGTCTGAGCCCCATCATCAGCACTTCGCTCACGCGCGCGTCGGCGCCGACCGTCGCGCGCTCGCGCGTGCCGTGGCCGCACGCTTCGACCGCGGCGAGCCAGCGCTCGGGCGATCTGGTCTGCGCGGTCGCGAGCACCTCGCCGCCGCTGGTGAGGCGGCCGTGGGCGCCGGGGCCGACGCCGAGGTAATCGCCCGAGCGCCAGTAGGTCAGGTTGTGGCGCGACTCGGCGCCGGGGACCGCGTGGTTCGAAATCTCGTAGGCCGGCAGGCCGGCGCCCTCGAGCACGTCCTGGGTGACGTCGTAGAGCGCCGCGGCGGCGTCGCCGCCGGGCAGCGCCAGCGCGCCGCGCGCCGCGCGGGCGTGGAACGCGGTGCCCGGCTCGAGCGTGAGCTGGTAGAGCGAGAGGTGTTCGCCGGCCATTTTCAGGGCTTCGGTCAGTTCCGCGCGCCAAGCCTCGGGCGTCTGCCCGGGGCGCGCGTAGATGAGGTCGAACGAGACCCGCGGGAAACGGGCGTGCGCGACCGCCACCGCGGCGCGCGCTTCCGCCGCGTCGTGGCCGCGGCCGAGGAAGCCGAGCGCGCGGTCGTCGAGCGACTGGACGCCGAGCGAGACCCGGTTCACGCCGGCGTCGCGGTAGCCGGCGAAGCGGCCGGCCTCGACCGAGGTCGGATTGGCCTCGAGCGTGATCTCGACGTCGCCGGCGAGCCGCCAGTGGTTTGCCGTGCGCTCGATCACCGCGGCGACGGTCGCGGGCGAGGGCGCGACGACAAGAAGCGTGGCGGTGGTCGAGGCGGTGACGGTAAGAGGGGCGACAGGGGTCGATCAGATCGAGCTCATCAGGAGCGGCCCAAAGCGCCCGATCGCCCAAAGCCGAAGCGACTCCGCCCCACGCGCGCACATCGCAAGGTGGCGCTTTCTGAGCTTTCCCCCGAATTACGTCCACTCGGTGATGTGGTGATGCGTGGCGGCATTCCTGGTGTTCGCGCCTCTCTGGATGAGCTGAACAAACGAAATGCAGCCGAGGGTCGCGCCGAGATCCCGGCCGAACCCCTCGTGGTGCTCGCCGAGAAACTTTTGCCGGATCTGCGCGCTGCCGAGTGGCATGATCGCGCCGATGCAGCGATCAAGGGAATGGCGGAGGTGGACCTTCGCGACCTTCGCTCGGTCGTCGTGGCCGCCGATAGTGCCGCAAAGACAGACGAGATCAGAGCACTGGCCGATCAGATCAAATCTGGTCTGACAGAACGCGTGGATAGCGAACAACGCAAGTGGCTCGCAGAGCTCGTGGAGACGCTGGACGAGGGTCGAACGGTGCGCGCCCTGCGCCTCAGTTCGCGGCCCCCGAAAGCAGGTTCCCCCCTACCCAAGGATCTTTCGGAGCGTCTTGTGAGCGCTGCTGCGGCCGGTCTCAGCGCCGAGGATTCGGCGGATCGTTGGGCGACGGTGCTCGATGCTTTGGCCTACTCCCCCGTCCGATCTCAGGTGCTGCCGGCCGGGGTGCCCGGCGATGTGTCCAAGAGCCTCAAGGCAACGCTCAAGAAGGTTGGTGGTCGGGTACCGCAGATAGCAGCGTTGTTCTCTGACACCAAACCCGTTGTCAAGCCAGCGCCAAAGGTGCCTGCTCCGCCCAAGGCCGAAGCCTGACCGGCTATTGGTCGGTGGGTTCGAATTCGCCTAGGAGCATGGTGGCATTGAGTGGGTCCGCAATCGCGAAGAAGTGTTCCTTGTACGTGCGAAAAGCGCCACCGAGCTGGCGCTCGATCTCCTCGCGTGAATAGTCGAGACTGTAGAACGGCTTCTGTCCGAGAGCCTCGGCTCTCGTTTTTGCTGCATCGGCATCCTCGACGGCGAAGACAACGCCAACGATGCCTTCCCCGCGTTCGGTGAGCATCGCCGCGAGAGCGCTGTCCACCCCCTCGAGCGGGCTGGAGAGTTCGATCCCGGCATCGAATGCCATCGAAACCCGCAGTCCGAAGGCCTCGGTGTCCTGTAGCGGCGTATCGATGAAAGTGGCTCCGAGCAAATCGGCGAAGAAGTGCTTCGAGCCCTCAATGTCCCAGGTGCCGACCACGATCCGATTTACGCCATGCTGTGTCACGCGGTCAAGCTAACACCGCTGGAAGGGTCGCTCCTGTGTCCGAATTCGTGATTCGCAGCGCCAACTTGCGAGACCTTGCCGTCAATGCGGACGTAGGGCTGCGCCGAGGGAGGCTGTATCGGGGCGGCCGGTTGAGCGAGCTAGAGGGTGCAGACCGGCTCGTTCTCGATCGGCTCAGCCTGGCGTCGGTGATCGACCTACGACGCCCGAGTGAAGTGGAGGCCTATCCCCCACCTCCAGAGCTTGTCGATCGTTGGCACAACATCTCCACGTCGGTGGATGACAACGAGTTCGCTGTCATCGCCAACGAGTTGGGGCGAGCTGTGGTCGTGGAGAACCCCGAGGTAAGGGTGGAGGACTACTTTCGCGGCATCGTTCGCGACGGGCTGGATCGTTACCGACCGGTCTTCTCGCTGATAATGGATCCGATCAACCATCCCCTGCTGTTTCACTGCACTGCGGGCAAAGACCGCACCGGCTTTGTCGCTGCGGCATTGTTGGGAATGCTCGGTGCTAGTGATGAAGCGATCCTCGCTGATTTCGAGATAACGAACGAGGCGCGTCGCTCAGTGATCGACCAGGCCCGCTTGAAGCTCGTTGACTCAGGCGCCGCGAACCCTGCAGCTGCGCTGCGAATGCTCGAGGCACTGATGGTGGCACAACCGCGATTTATGGCTGGTTTGCTCGATGAGGTCGCAGTAAACGGTGGTTGGGATGAGGTGCGCCGCGGCGGGCTCGGTATCGATGATGCAGCGTTCGAAACATTCCGCGTGTGCGTGTCGAGTAATGGATAGACTATTCTAAACTAGAACACGTTCTAGAAATGTGCTGGGTTATTCGCGAATATGTATGGTTTCGATCTTGTCGTCGTTCTCGATTTAGGAGTGTGCAATGGAGTTTGGTCTCTTTCTCAATGGTTACCTGCCCGGTCCAGCGGCGCATGACCGCGATAGCGAGCACACGATGCTCATGCGCGAGGCCGGATATGTGGTCCATGCCGACAACTACAACTGGAAGTACGCATGGTTTGGCGAGCATCACTCGTTGACTGAGTACAGCCACCTCTCGGCTCCGTCTCCAATGATCGGTTACGTGGCAGCCAAGACGGAACAAATTCACCTCGGCACCGCTATCACATCGTTTCCTACGGCCAAGGAACATCCTGTCCGGATAGCCGAGCGTGCGGCCATGCTCGATCACATCTGTGAGGGGCGGTACGAATTCGGCACGGGCCGGGGGGCTGGTAGCCACGAGGTGGCCACCTTCAACGGCACATCAACATCTGAAACCAAGGCGATGTGGGACGAGGTCGCCCACGAGATTCCTCGCATGTGGGAAGAACGCGACTACTCCTATCAAAGTGAGCTGTTCAGCGTGCCAAGCCCGCACAACATTCTGCCCAAGCCGTACGGCGTGGGCCATCCTCCAATTTGGTTGGCTTGTGGCAATCCCAGTTCGTTCGCCAAGGCGGGATCTCTCGGCGTAGGAGCTATTGCATTCAACTTCGACCCGATCTACACGCTCAAGCCCGTGCTCGAGGCTTACAAGGAGGCCGCCGAGAGTCCTGACGAGATTCTCGGCCAGTTCCAGAACAACAACATCATGATGACCAACTCGGTGATCTGTCTTGAGGACCGCGACCGTGCACGAGAGATCGCCATGAGCCCAGGACGCGGCTATCTGTACACCATGGTGTGTCTGTACCACGACACAATGCCCAAGCGTGAAGGTGCCACGGTTTGGCCGGAGCCGCCGATGGGTCTTGCCGACGAGGAAACTCTCGATTTCGCGATCGAAGAGGGATACATGTTGTGCGGTAACCCCGAAGAGGTTTGTGCTCAACTCGAACGCTACAAGGACGTGCCGGCCGATCAGCTGGTCTTCAACGTGCCCAACGAGGGTTTCACGCACGAGGAGACCCTCGAGAGCATCGAGGTCTTCGGTACTCAGGTAATCCCCAACTTCGACCTGGATCCGATCCACTCAACTACCAAGATGCGTGCAACGGCCCAGCCAAAATACCAGGCGATCAACGGGCCACTCCCCGACTTCGGTGTCACTGTCATCCCGGAGTCGGCCCTGCTGCCCCTCGAGGACTGACCGGAAGCGATGGTGTCTGACACCATCCATTCCTTAGATCTGTGTCAGGCGAGGGTCTTGATGTAACCATTTTGGTGCAGGAACTCGGCTAGCCCGCTGACGAGCTGGCGCTCCGCGACATCGATCAACGGAATCCAGGCAGCTTCGGCGGCATCTGACCCTGCACGCGGCTCGGCCGGCTCGACGAGATCGGCTTCGAAGTCGAATATAACGAAGTGGTGGTCGTCGTCGATGCGTTCTACCCAGCCGATCAGGTGTCCACAGTAGACCTCGAGGCCGGTCTCCTCGAGGACCTCTCGAACGAGCGCTGCGGCTAGAGGCTCGCCAAACTCGACGTGTCCGCCGGGAATCGACCACTCGCCAGCAGCCGGTCCGTGTCCACGACGGATCATCAAGAGATTCTCGCAGTCGACGACGACTGCACCAACTCCTACATGGGGGCGCTGTGCTCGTTCAGCGTCAACCATGTCAGTCCGCCAGGGATCGGTAGACGATTAGGCGGTGAGCAACCAGCCCGAAGGTCTCGAAGAAATTCTTGGTCGAGCGGTCCCCCGGCAGCGCCTCCCCGACGATGCCATCGAGATTGCGCCTATGCGCCCACTCGATGACACTTTCGAGCAATGCCTCGCCGATGCCCAATGCTCGAGCGCTCGGGTCGACATAAATCGCGACCAGATCTGCGAGAGGTGATCGGTCGATAGCGATAGAGAAACCCACCGGTACCGCATCGAACGTGCCTACGCAGACACACACGTCGCTGCGCAAGGTCACAGACGAAAGAGCGTTACGCATGTCAATGCCGGCGAACCGCTGTGCTCCGAGGGTCCCCCCGCGGTACTGCTCGATCGAGGCGAGCGCTTCTTGTGCGCAGCCGACCATCCAGTCGAGGTCCGCTTCGCAATACGGGCGCACAGACTCGCTCATTCGATCCCAATCCGGGTTGCTAAAACGCGGGCGGATAGTTCAGGTGTAGCTCAGCGACCACCATCGAGTTGGTCGATCCGGCGCAGCACCGTAATGCGGCAGCGTGTCGAGCGTTCGTGTTTAGCAACCGCCGCCCGCTCGGCGCGGGAGAAATCATCGAG
>JADFQD010000053.1 GCA_022561975.1 Acidobacteriota bacterium | reverse complement strand
CCTTCTCACCAAGCTTCTACTGCGACGCCGCAAGTGCCTGAATCTACTGCGTTGCGCTCCTATCGGCCTCCTCGGCGTACTTCGAGTACGCCTGCGTCCGCCTCAGTCGCAAGCCTTGTATCTCCAGGCATTTGCGGCGTCTCGCTACGAACCTGGTGAGAAGGTCAGGCTAGGAATAATGCCGCTCGAGGAAGCGGCCTGCGCCGCGTTCGACCCGAAGGTCCCCGTCTCGAAGACGCAGTCGGCCCGCCACAATCACACTCGAAGCCGCGCCCCTGACCTCGAATCCCTCGTAGAGGCTCCGGTCGCAGCGGTGGTAATGGGTTTGCGCCGAGATCGTCGAGGTCGCCGCGGGGTCCCACAGCACCAGGTCGGCATCCGCACCGACCGTGACCGAGCCCTTGCGCGGATACAGCCCGAAGAGTTGGGCCGGCCGCGTCGAAACCAGATCCACGAAGCGGTTGAGGTCGATCCGCCCGGCAACCACGCCATGGGTGTAGAGCAGCGCCAGCCGATGCTCGATTCCCGGAGCGCCGCCCGGAATCATCCGGAAGTCGTCGCGTCCGAGCTCCTTCTGACCCGCCATATTGAAAGGACAGTGGTCGGTGCCGAGAGTCTGCAGCGTCCCCTGCTCGATAGCCACCCAGAGCGCCTCCTGGTGACCGCGCGGCCGGATCGGTGGCGCGATGACATAGGCGGCGCCTTCGAAGTCGGGCTTGTCGTAGACCGAATCGTCGAGCAGGAGATACTGGGGACAGGTTTCACCATAAACCGACCACCCTCTTCGCTGGGCCTCGGCGATCGCGTCGATCGACTCCCTGCAGGTCACGTGGACTACGTAGAGCCTGGCACCGACCGCGCCCGCCAGGCAGGATGCCCGGCCGGTAGCTTCCCCCTCGAGCTGCGACGGACGTGACTGGGCGTGGTACTTGGGCTCGGTTTTTCCCTCTCGGCCAAAGCGCTCACGCAGATGCTCGATCATCTCACCGTGCTCGGCATGAACCAGAACCAGGGCGTCGAGATCCGCCGCCGACTGCAGCACTTCGATCAGATCGACATCGTCCAGACCCACGGTCGACTTGTAGGCCATGTAGGTCTTGAAGGATGGAATTCCTCGACCCAGGCAGCGGGCCATCTGCCGAGCGCTTCCGTCTCCCCACCAGGTGATCGCCATGTGGAGGCCATAGTCGGACACCGCCTTCGAAGCTTGTTCGAGGCGTTCCTCCAGGGCTTCTAGAAAATCCTGGCCCCGCTCCGGATGCACGAAGTCGATGATCGTGGTCGTGCCGCCGGCGATTCCCGCCGCAGTACCACTCTCGAAATCGTCCGACGACACCGTGCCGGCAACCGGCAGCTCCATGTGAACATGAGGATCGACACCGCCCGGAAACACGTATTGGCCGGAGGCGTCGACAATGCTCTCGCCCGCCGGCTCGAGTTCCGGCCCCACCTCGACGATCTTGCCATCCAGGCAACGCACGTCGCCCACTCGACTCGAGGCGGCCGTCACGATCGTACCGTTCTTGACCAGCAGCGACATGGAGGTCTCATTGTACGCTCCCCAAAGACGCCGGTCCCTCAGGATACAGTCTCGTGACAAGATTCGATTCCGTCGGCGCTCCGCCACACACACAAGGAGACAGGCAGATGGCGAAACTGGGACTCGAAACCGAGATCGTTGACCGCCAAGCGTACGATCACAGCGTGTCGCGCTTCCGCGAAGCGGGAATCGTGCTGCCCACTTTCGCGCAGCTTGCCGATCCCGACAAAATCCCCAACCGGATCCTGGAGCGGCTGGAGACGGTCGAACCAGACCAGCCGCACCCATTGAATCTCTTTCGCGTGCACTGGCACAATGCTGCGGACCGCAGGCATCAAACGGACATCCCTCAATACCTCGAACTCCCCCAGACCCTGACCGGTGTAGCGGCGAGAATCGTTCTACTTCTCGGGGACGCATTCCCGATGATTCGGGCGCACAAGGTCTTGGCTGCGTATGGATGCCTGGCCCCGAGAATAGTGACCGGCCAGTTCGACCCGGTGCATCACAAGGCGATTTGGCCATCGACCGGCAACTACTGCCGCGGCGGGGTGGCGATCTCCCGCATCATGGGCTGTCGCGGAGTCGCCGTGCTTCCTGAAGGGATGAGCCGAGAGCGATTCGAGTGGCTCGAGGACTGGGTGGTGGACGAAGACGACATCGTGCGCACGCCGGGAACCGAGAGCAACGTCAAAGAGATCTACGATACCTGCAACGAGCTCGAGCTCGAACCGCACAACATCGTCTTCAACCAATTCAGCGAGTTCGCCAATTACCTGGTTCATTCGTCCGCTACGGGCCGCGCTGCGGCACGAGTTTTCGACCACATGAGCAGCAGCCGACCCGAACTCGGGCTACGAGCTTTCATCTCGGCCACCGGCTCGGCCGGCACCCTGGCTGCGGGTGACTATTTGAAGCGGCAGTTCGGCTCACTCATCGTGGCCGTCGAGGCTCTCGAGTGTCCGACGCTTCTCGCCGGCGGCTTCGGTGAACACAACATCCAGGGCATCGGCGACAAACACGTGCCTTTGATCCACAACGTGATGAACACCGACCTGGTCGTGGCGGTATCCGATCGGAGCACCGACGCGCTAGGCGTTCTCTTCAACACCCCAGAAGGCAGGTCGCTGCTACGGGATCGGGCCGGCGTTCCCGACAACGTGATCGCCAGTCTGAGCCATCTCGGGCTGTCGTCGATTTGCAACGTTCTGGCGGCCATCAAGATCGCCAAGTACTTCGACCTGAACCAAGACGATGTCCTATTGACGGTGGCCACCGACGGAGCCGAGCTCTACTCGACCGAGCACGAGAAGGCCATCAAACGCGACTACCCCTCCGGGTTCGGCTCACTCGATGCCGCCGAGGTCTTTGGTCAGCATCTTCTGGGAGCCGCCACCGACAACCTCCTCGAATTGAAACAACGTGATCGCGAGCGCATCTTCAACCTGGGTTACTTCACCTGGGTCGAACAGCAAGGCATCTCACTCCAAGACTTTGTGGCCCGGCGGGAACAGAAGTTTTGGCGTGAGCTGCACGGTTTGCTCGAGCTCTGGGACCAGCGCATCGACGAGTTCAACCGGAGCACGAAGGTCGATGCGGCCTGACCCGGGAGGATCCAGACCCGAGGAGGCTCATGGCATTGTGGCGCCGACCGCATCACGCCTGGTCTGCCAGGGTTGCGGCTACCAAGTGGCGCTCGACGAGATTCGACCCTATCGTTGCCGCGAAGGCGAACGGCGCGACAACGTCGACCATGTCTTGCGTCGGGTCTTCGATGCCTCCATTTTCAAGGCCTGGTCTGATCCCGAGACCATATTTCGCGACCCCGAGCCCAACCCGTTTCGTAGGTACCGCCGGCTCTTCTACAGCTACCAGATCGCCAAGCTGGGCGGCATCATGGACAGCGCCTACCTTCGCATCGTCGATCGACTGGATGCCGCGATTGCCGACATTGACGGAAGCGGTTTTCGAGCGACTCCCTTCGCGCCCTCGAACGAGTTGGCTCGGTCGATCGGCCTCGAGCCGGACAGCCTGTGGGTCAAAGACGAAACCGGCAACGTCTCAGGCTCGCACAAGGCCCGGCACCTGATGGGGATCATGATCTGGCTCGAGGTCATCCGGGCTTTGCGGCGACCGGAGGGCACCGCACCCAAGCTCGCCATCGCCAGCTGCGGCAACGCCGCTCTGGCGGCTGCGGTGGTGGCTCGCGCCGCCGGGCGCCCCTTGGAGGTCTTCGTACCGCCCGATGCCGGCGCCCAGATAACGGAGCGCCTGGTCGAGTTGGGCGCCGAGCTGACCCTCTGCCCGCGGCGGGCATCGGATCCCTTCGGAGATCCCTGCTATCTGCGCTTCCTCGAGGCCTGGCGCAAAGGGGCGCTTCCCTTCACCGTCCAGGCCAAGCGCAACGGCATGACCCTCGAGGGCGGCTGCACGCTGGTTTGGGAAATGGTCAGCACCTTGACAGGGAAGGCGGCCGATCTCGACCATCTCGTGATTCAGGTCGGCGGCGGCGCCCTGGCGGCATCGTGCGTCGAAGGCCTGCGTAACGCCCGCGACCTGGGACTGATCGACCGGCTCCCCCGCATCCACACCGTGCAGACGGCGAGCGGCTATCCGCTGCGCCGAGCCTACGATCGCCTGGTCTCCAGACTGCTTCGTGTCGATCGGCCTGCGCCGCGGTCTTTCCGGAGCCGGTCCCGGAGCCAGTCCCGGAGCGAGTTCGACTTCGCTGCCGACAGCGCCCGCGCCTTGCGCATCCGTGACGACTTTCCATCCGGAACCGTGGCCCAAGAGATCGCTCACGGCATCCGGCACCGTGCCGACTTCATGTGGGCCTGGGAAACTCAGCCGCAAAGCATCGCCTACGGCATCCTCGATGACGAAACCTACGACTGGGTCGCGGTCACCGAAGGCATGCTCGAAACCGGAGGCCTCCCGCTGGTGGTCTCGGAACAGCGCCTGGCCGAAGCGCACCGACTGGCTCACGCGCACACCTCGATTCCGGTTGAGCCCACCGGATCCGCCGGCCTGGCCGGCCTGATCGAGCTCCAGCACTCAGGAGTCATTCGACCGGGCGAAACCGCCGCGATCCTGTTCAGCGGAGTCGAACGATAGTCGTGCTGTCCGATCGACCGCTCCGTCTCGTCTCCCGACTGCTCGACGTGGTCGAGCGCCACATCGCCCCTCTTACCCAAGCCGGCGTCCGTAGGGGTGACAAGGTTTTCGGAGCGGCGGTCCTTCACAAATTAGATGGTGCACTGGTAGTTGCCGGCACCAACGAGGAAACCGAGTGCCCGCTCTGGCATGGCGAGGTGGTGGCGATTCGAAAATTCCACGAACTGGCGAGCACGGAACGACCGAACCCAAAAGATTGCTTGTTTCTCAGCACGCACGAACCCTGTTCGCTCTGCCTTTCGGCCATCACCTGGTCGGGGTTCGACAACTTCTACTACTTGTTCAGTTACCAGGACTCGCGCGACGACTTCTCCATTCCCCACGATCTCAGGATTCTCGAGCAAGTCTTCGGCTGCTCCGACGGCAACTATCGCCCGACCAACAACTACTGGAAGAGCCACAACATCGTCCGGCTGATCGAGTCGTGGGACGGACCGGAGAAGGACTCCCTGAGCGATCGCGTCGTGCGCCTGAGGAGGCGCTACGCCACGATGTCCAAGACCTATCAGAGATCGAAAGGCGCCGGCGAGATTCCCTTGGCCTAGCTGCCGCCTATTATGCCGACGCGAGCGGGCAGCAGACCCTACCCCGTTAATCGTCCTTCGATTCTATCGCTTTGACGAGATCGTTCCGGTCGAGGTGGATCTTGTCGAAGCTATCCGCCGAGATGACGTAGTACCATGGCGCGAAGCGTTGCGAGAGTTCGTCCGCCGTCTCTTGGCCTTGTTTGACCTTGTCTTCCCAGCTCTTGTGCGCATCCGCAAGGTCTTTGTTGGCCTTGTCGTCGTCGGTCAGGTCGTCGCCTTCCTTGCCCTCGAAGTCGCGATTTGCCGGACGCGGCGGCTCGAGAAGCACAGCACTGTCGAAATCCGCAGTGATGAACAGATACCGGTTCTCACCCGGTCCGTCCCCTTGGTCTCCGGTCGACTCGACGCCGGCGCTGACGGCCACGCCGGAGCCGTAGAGAATCTCGCCAAAGCGGAGCGTGTAATAGACACCTTCACTCGTGCGCACTTGGAGCTCGCCTTCGTTGGACAGCAGGTCACCCGTGCGGGTCAGGTAATAGCCCCGGCCCTGGAGCGATAGAACATCTTGGCGTGAGACCGTCAGCCCCGACAGACGGTCGTCGATGCCTTCAGGCTTAGGACGAACGCCGACGATCTCGAGATCGTCCACCTCGCGTAACAGGTCGTTCATCTTCGTGGAATCGACTTCCTGATCGGCGGCCATGCGAATCGCCACCCAGGTGTCGTCTTCTTTGTCGAGAGAGAGCGTGTCACGCTCTTCCACCATGAGGCTCCGTTCGTTGATGGAATAGTCCGACAGGACGACGTGGTCGATCTTGCTCCGCTCGACCTCGAGGAGGTCGCTTTCGATCCAGTCTTCGAACTTGGTCGAGACGTCGACGTCCACCTTGGCAGCGTAGACGCGCTTTTGCTCCGGCACTCTCACGAAGTGAAAACCTTCACGGCCCTCGAGCTCGAAGCCGATGATGATGTCCGCGAGAATGACGTCGTTCTCACCGCGCATCGTAATGCGCTTGCCGCGGCCAAGCAGGCTCGCGGCGGTTTCGTCGAGCGGGTCGACGACACCGAGCGCTTCGTGGTCGGAAACGTTGTCGGAGCGGAAGTCGTCCTTGGTGATGGTCATGACACCGGCGGCCGTCTCCGCAAGGCGGTCCTCACCATCCGCGGGGTAGTTGTGATGCGACGGGATGGTCCAAAGACCGTTCTGGTTCGTCACCTTGAAGGGCCGAGCCGCAGCCGTATCCGCGTCGAACTCGATGACCTCGAGGGTCATCGCGACGTTCGGGTCGGTGAAGTCGGGAAAGAAAGGCTCACCCTGATCGAGAAAAGCGCTCGGCGTGATGTTGCGTGGCGCCGTGGCCAAGGCGATGACCGCGAGCAGCACCGCAACGCCCGCGAGTGTTCTGGTGAGTCTGAGTTCAGGCTTGGCCTCGACTGGTGTTTTTTCCTGGTTCATTACGCCCCCTCTCTCAGGCGGTGGGCCTGAACGGCACCTTCCCGTTCGCGCTTTTTCCGTCGGATGAAGATGTAGACCCCGAGAAGGAATACGGGAATCGGTGGCAAGAAGACGGCCGCGGAGCGGATGCTGCTCTGAATGAGACGGATCTGAGTTTCCATCCTCTCTTCACTCGCTCGAATCGAAGCTTTCTTTGCGGTCTCGATATTGGATTCTTGCACTTCCAAGCGCCGGTTCTCGACCTCCTCGAGGTTGCGCGCCATGATTTGCTTCGTCTGCGCGTCGAGATCCGTACGGTCCCGGACTTCGGCGATCTTGGCGTCGAGCCGGCTCTGGGCCGCGGCCAGGTTCCTGTCGGCTTCCCGCTCGGCCTCGACCTCTTCCTGCGCTCGTCGCTCGATGAAGTTGCGGGTCTGGATCTCCAGGCGCTCGAGTGTGCGGTGGCGCACGCGGCGGTTGCGAAGGGCGACGAACGACTCGTCTCCCACGAGGGTGTCCATCGCGTTCAAAAAGAACGTGACGTTATCGAAGTTCAGGTTCCCCGGTCCTATGCGCCGAATATCGAAGAACTGCTGGGAAATGAAATCGATATCGGTGATGACGATGACGTGAAGGGGCTTGGCCGGGCTGGGCTCGGCATCCTCGGACTCGGCGTTCTCGGACTCGCCGGCGCCGGCACCATCATCAGCGGTCGGCTCGGCACCCCGAACTTCCGCCGCGAGGATGTACGTCATCGGGTCCGGCCGGTGTCGCAGGTCGCGATTGAGCGTCGCGCCGAAAAAACTTCGCTGCACCATCTGGAAGTACGGGAAGCGCCCGGATAGAGGACCGGACTGCAGCAGCGGACGGAAGGTCAAGCCCTCGACCGCGGCGGACTCGATTTGGCCCGGGTAGAGGAGGACGAGTTGCTGGAGCGCGGCGCTCGCTGGGTGGTTCGGGTTGAACACGTTCGGGTTGCCGTTCCCGCGGCCGAGAAAGACGACTTCGGGCGGCAGGTGTGCGAGGTCCGGATGCGGGTTATACGTATCCCAGGTGATGGTGGCCGGGTCCCATTGAAAGCCTAGTTCCCTCAGGAAGCCTCGGATATCACCTTTCGGCTGTGTTGGCGGCTGCCCCTGACGCATGAATGGGTTGGTGTTGGCTCCGGGCTGCTCGGACGGCGAGAGGCCGAGGTCGATGATGGGGAGCGGATCCACCAGGAGGAGCGCCGGCGTGCCTTGCTGTATGAGGTCGGAGACGTTCGTCATCTCTTGCTCGGTCATCGAAGAAGGAAGCGTGACCAGCAAGCCGTCGATCTCCTCGGAGATCGGGCTCGAGGGAGTTATCTGGACGACCTCGTATTGTTTCCGCAGCTCTTCCACGACCGCCCACGAGGGCGAGTTCTGCATGGTCTGGAAATCGAGGCCGCCGAAAAGTTTCAACTTCGTGTTGATGACGCCCACCTTCTTGCGCACGGTATTGGCGACCACGCGAATGCTCCGAGCGATTTCGTACTCCGCCGGCAGACCGCGGTCGAAAAACGGGATCACACTTTCTTCGCCGGCGCAGGTGAAGGCGAGACCGAGGAAGACTTCGCGGAATCCGGAGCGCGCACCTTGGAGATTCTGGATCTCCCTGGGTTGGATGCCGAACTTCTCCCGAGCCTCGCGGGCCTCCTCGGTGAAGGGCTCGGTATCGTATATCGCGACCTGTACTTTCCCGCCACTCGCCGACGCCATCTCTTTCAAGAGCCCCACGACGTTGGCGCGCGTTTGCACGTACTGCTCGGGCGTGGTCGGACTGATATAGGCCTGAACGAAGACGGGACGGTTACTGTCGAGCTGGCTCAGAAGCGTTCGCGTCTCCGAGCTCAGTGAGTGAAGCCGCTCCGCGGTCGCGTCCACGCGCAGACCGAGCCTGTCGAGGATCGAGATGCTCGCAACGAGGATGACAACGATCGAGACGACGCGCACCAGTTGGTGCGTCGACATTTTCACGCCGTCCGTCTCACGAGGCCAGTGCCGCCGGCTCACGAGAAGCACGTTCAGATACAGGAAGAAACCTGTGATTGACGCAAAATAGAGAAGGCCGGTGAAGCTGATGACGCCGCGGCCGAAATCCTCGAAATAGTGGAACACTCCCAGCGGCTCCACGGCGCGCGCGAGACCTTCGCTGAGAATCCGCGCCATGGGCTCGATGAAGACACCGATGCCAACGAAAACGACTCCGAGAACGAAGGCGATGGTGACGTTCGACGAGAGGTGTGAAGCCAGTACACCCACGGCAATGAGTCCTGTACCCACTAATAGGAAGCCGAGATAGTTCGCGAACATCAGGCCGAGGTCGGGGCTTCCGAGCCAGAGCAGCACGATGACGTGACTCAGCGAGAGCACGAGCGCGACGGTGTAGATACCCAGAGCGGCCATGTACTTACCGAGCACGACCTCGACGTCAGTGGCGGGAAGCGTCAGAAGAAGCTCGTCCGTGCCCTGCTTTTTCTCCTCGGCCCAGACCGACATCGTGAGGGCCGGCACGAAGAAAACGAGAAGATAAGGGAAGACCGCATTGAGCTGGTCGAGGTTCGCAAGATTATTCAGAAAGAAGCGGTCCTGCCAAAAGGCGGCCGCGGCGCTCAGGAAGATGAAGAGGGTGATGAAGACATAGCCCGTGGGATTGCTGAAATACATCCGCAGATCCCGCTTGGCGATGGCTTTGACGACGTTCCAGTTCATCTTCTTGATCATGGTGCCTGTGCCCCGGTCGACCCGTTGACGTGTGTGAGGCGGTAAAAGGGCTCCTCCAGAGAGCCGTCTTCCTTGAGCTCTGCAGGCGTGCCTTCGAAGACCATGCGGCCGTTATGCACGAAGAGCACGTAGTCCGCGATTGCGTCGACTTCTTGCAGGATGTGTGTCGAGATGAGGATAGTCTTCCGGCTTCCGAGGTTTCGAATATTCTCGCGGAATTGCCTGATTTGGTTTGGGTCGAGCCCCGCGGTCGGCTCGTCCATGATGAGGACCTCCGGATCGTGTAGGAGCGCCTGAGCGAGCCCGACGCGTTGTCGCAAACCTCGCGAGAGCTTCCCAATGGGCTTTTCGAGAACTTCCTGCAGCGCGCACAGCTCGCGCACCGCAGCGATGCGGTCTTTCAATCTCCTGGGGTCGAGCCCGCGCGCTTCGCCGAAGAACTCGAGCAGTTCGAGAGGCGTCATGTCTTGATAGAGCGGGCCGTTCTCCGGCAGATAACCGAGCCGCTTCGACGCTTCGATGCGATCCTTGTGCACGTCGAGTCCGGCGATCTTCGCGGTGCCTGCGCTCGGAGCGAGATAGCCGGTGAGCATCCTCATGGTGGTTGTCTTGCCGGCACCATTGGGACCCAAAAACGCAACGATCTGTCCTTCCGGGATCGAGAAGCTGATGTTCTCGGTTGCCACGAAAGGCCCGTAATACTTGGTCAGGCCGAGCGCTTCTATCATGGTTTTTGAGCAAGCATCTTCCATCGAGTGAATACCTCCCGTTCGACTGATGTTTGGTACTGGTCCGTCCTGTGGACCGCCGAGGCGAGAACCGGCAAGCTGGCTCGCGCACGCAAGACGAGGCAGAGTGTAATCAAAGCGTTTGGGTGAGACAAGTCTTCGTAGCGCGATATACTTACGATCCTCGGGGCCAGGGTCCACCAAGTTTCTCGAGGACGCTACACCACACAGGAGACCCTCGATGAACCGATTCAGCAAGATGATCTTCGCCCTTGCGGGCTGCTTACTCCTCGGCGTTCTGGTGCTCGGTCCGGCTCTGTCGCAGGAGGAAGACACGGCTGAGCGCAAGGAACGTATCCTCGCCAACTTGAGGCTCGCCTTCCCTCAGCTCGAGAAAGTTCCAGTCACCATAGGCGTGATCGGACCCAGCGGGTACGGCGGCCTCGATGAGGGAACCTTTACCGTCAACGGGCGACCGCAGAGTTTCTTCGTGGCCGAGGACGACAAGAAGCTCTACATGCTGAGCGGCGAGGCGGTCGACGTCAGTCGCAGCCAGGAGGAGATCACGGCCGAACTCGCCCAGCGCGCAGCCGCGAAAGCCGAGGAAGCCGCCGGGCGCCTCGAAGAGATCGCTGCGGCGATCACCGATCTGCCCTACCGCGGTGCCGCCGACGCACCGGTGACGATCGTCGAGTTCTCCGACTTCCAATGCCCGTACTGCTCCAGGGGCGCCGAAACCGTAGAGCAGATCCTCGAGAAGTACCCGAACGACGTCAAGTTCGTGTTCAAGCACTTCCCGCTCGGCTTCCATCCCTGGGCCAAGCCGGCGGCGATCGCCTCCCACTGCGGTGCCCAGCAGAGCGCCGAGGCGTTCTGGACCTTGCACGACCGGTACTTCGAGAACCAGAAGCAGATCACCCCGGACAACCTCCTCCAGAAGAGCAAGGAATTCCTAGCGGATTCCGACATCGACATGGAGGCTTGGTCCACCTGTGCCGAGAACACCGAGTCCGAAGAGTACAAAGCCGCCTCAGCGAGCGTCGACGCGGACGTGGCCTTCGGCCAGAAGCTCGGGGTTTCCGGCACTCCCGGCTTCTTCGTCAACGGTTCGTTCCTCAACGGCGCCCAGCCGATTGCCGCCTTCGAGCCGCTGATCGCCGCAGCTCTCGACACCGGCGGCTAGCGGCTAAACCGCCCGGTAGCGGTGCTCTTCGGGCACGGGGTTGACGCCTTCCCAGACCACTCTGCGGAAGTAGTCCGGATCAGTATTGCCCTCCGAGTTGAGTAGCAGGACCTGCGAGTCGCGATTCAGGCCGAGATGCCGCTTCAGTCCCGCCCCCTCGGTGGACTCCATGATGAACATCAAGGCACCGAGAGTCACCGCTCCGGACTCGCCCGAGATCACCGCCGGGTCATCGCCGAGAGGCACGCCGAAGACCCTCATTCCCTTGGCGGCAACGTAGTCGGGCACGGCGGCAAAGACATCCGCACGATCCCAGAGCAGATCCCAGGCGATCGGGCTCGGATCTCCACACGCCAACCCCGCCATGATGGTGTCCAGATCGCCGGGAAAGTGGCGCGCCCTGCCGTCGCCGGCCCGGGCCGACTCGAGCAGGCAGGCGGCGCGGCTGGGCTCGACCACGACACAAACCGGAGCATCGTCGCCGAACAGGCGGTGATAGAAGCCCACGCAGGACGCAGCAAGGGCTCCGACTCCGGCCTGAATGAAGACATGGCTCGGTTTGACCAAACCCTGGGCCGCCATCTGCTCCTGCGCCTCAGAGAACGACGTCGTATAGCCCTGCATGATCCAGGTCGGAATCTCCTGGTAACCGTCCCACGAGGTATCCGAAATCACCTGCCAGCCGTTGCGCTTGGCATCCCGGTCGATCTTCCTTACTGCGTCATCGTAGGTACCGTCGATGATCTCGACTCGAGCTCCATGGCCCTCGATCGCCTTCACGCGGGCGCTCGAGGTTTTGCTATGCACGTAGACCACCGAACGCTGGCCGAGCTTGGTGGCCGCCCAGGCCACGCCCCGGCCGTGGTTGCCGTCGGTCGCGGTAGCGAATGTGATCTCACCCAGCCGGTCTCTCATTGCGGAGGACGTCAGCTCCACGAACGTCAGCTTCTGATCTTCGCGGCCAAGCCGCTTCTCTAGGAATTTGTAGATCGCAAAGGATCCACCCAGGACCTTGAAAGAGCTGAGACTGAGTCTCTCAGCCTCATCCTTGACCCAAAGCCCGCCCAGACCCAGCATCGCCGCCAGTCCGCTCAAGCCCTTGAGCGGACTGTAGCGGTAGCCGGGCATCTGGCGGTGAAAATCGCGGGCAGCCTCGAGCGCACCCACGGGCAAAATGGCGTCGAGAGACTCGGTGCTCTCTCCCAAAGACGGGTTCGGATTGGCAACCCAATCCAGAGGGTTCTCGACGGTCATGAGTCGGTCTCCGGGAGGGATTCAGCCCGGGAGGATCACTGTACCGGTCTCGCCGGCCAACGCCCGGGTCAGGTTCTCAGGATTGGTAATCAGCCCCCGACCACCGGTTTCCTCGACGAAGTCGATCATCGCCTGGATCTTGGGTCCCATGCTTCCAGGGGCAAACTGGCCGTCGGCCTGGTGGCGACGAGCCTCGGCAAGAGTGAGTCGATCCAGCCACTGCTGAGTGGGCTTGCCGAAGTCGATCGCCACCTTCTCGACCCCCGTCGTGATCAGGAGTAAGTCGGCGCCAAGCTCTCGCGCCAACAGGCTAGAGGCGTGATCCTTGTCGATCACCGCTTCCACCCGCATCAGCTCGCCGTTCTCATCTTCGAAAACCGGCAGGCCGCCACCGCCGCAAGCGATCACCACCGTGCCCTGCCCGAGCAGGCTTCGAATCACCTCGATCTCGATAATCGCCAGTGAAAGTGGCGACGGCACCACCCGCCTCCAACCTCGCCCGGAATCCTCCTTCACCACCCAGCCTTGCTCGGCCGCCCGTTGACGGGCTGTGGCCTCATCCAGATGAGGACCGATCGGCTTGGTCGGCGCGTCGAACGCCGGATCATTCTCGTCGACCAGCGTCTGCGTGATCAGCGCCACGACCTCGCGCTCGATCCCGCGACGCCTGAAGTCGTTCCGGAGCGCCCGCTGAAACATATAGCCGATCGAGCCCTGGGTGTTGGAGGTCGCGTAGTCCATTGGAATCGGAGGAACTTCACTCATCCCGATTTCCGATCGGCGCAGGATGAACCCCACCTGCGGACCGTTACCGTGGGTGACAACCAGGTTCCAGCCCGCCGCGATCATCTCGGCTATCTGGTGGGCGGTCGCGGTCGCGGTATCCGACTGATCGGAAATCGTCACGTGTTGTTCATCGGCGATGAGTGAGTTGCCACCCACGGCCACGACAGCCAAACGGTCTTTCGATTCCATCTTTGCCTGATTTAACCCTTCGAGCGTTTCCTGCGAGCAGCGTGGAGACTCACACCCGCGTGAGCCGCCGGCCGTTGGCGGCGAGCTAAAAACGGAACTAAGTCTATCTCTCTCCTCCCTCGAGGCATATCAAAGCCTCGACCGCGCCTCGACCGCTTGCCCGGCTTGGACCGCTGCGGTATCCTGACAGGGTATCCACCGACTCCGATCACTCGTCGGGCTCGGGGGAATGGAAGCATGCAAGAGATCTCGTTTACACTCAACGGCGAGCCCCGCACGGTGCCGATCCTGCCCGAGGAAAGCCTCCTCGAGACACTCCGGACGCGATGCAGCATCTACTCTCCCAAGGACGGATGTCAGCCCCAGGGACAGTGCGGCTGCTGCCTGGTGCTGGTCAACGGCGTGGCCAAGACCGCCTGTGCTCTGCCGGCCGCCAAGGTGGACGGCAAGGAGATCGTGACACTCGAGGGCTTGCCGGAAGAGGAGCGTCAGCTCATCGCAGCGAGTTTCGTCACCGTGGCGGGCCTGCAGTGCGGCTTCTGCATTCCGGGGATTGCGCTCCGGGCCAAGACCTTCCTGGACAAGACTCCGGACCCCACCCGCGATCAGATCGCTCGCTCGCTGGCCGGCCACCTGTGTCGTTGTACCGGCTACACCAAGATCCTCGACGCCGTCGAACTGATGGCAAAGGCCCGGCGAGGTGAAGCCGTCCCACAACCGTGCACCGACGGCCGCGTCGGCAGCTCGTTGGCCCGCTTCACCGGTCACGAGCTAACCTTGGGCGATCGGCCCTATGTCGATGACATGGATCGGCCCGGCATGCTGCACGGTGCCGTGGTTCTGTCGCCCCACGCGCGGGCGAAAGTGCTGAGAATCGACACCTCCAAGGCGGCCGCACACCCCGGCGTGGAAGCGGTCGCGACCGCGAAGGACGTGCCCGGAGAGCGCTGGTACGGTTTGGTCTACAACGACTGGCCGGGCTTCGTAGCCGAGGGCGAAGAGGTCCGTTGCGTGGGCGACATCCTGGCTGCCGTGGCCGCGGTCGATGAAGCCACCGCGCGCGAGGCGGCGGCTCTGGTGGAAGTCGAGTATGAAGTTCTCGAGCCCTTGCTCGACCCGGAGAAATCTCTCGCCGACGGAGCGCAGCAAGTCAATCCGGTTCACGCCAACGCCCTTTCGAAAACCATCGTATTGCGCGGCGACGCCGAAAAGGCGCTGGCAGAAAGCGCCCATGTGGTCACCGGCACCTGGACCACCCAGCGGATCGAACACCTCTATCTGGAGCCCGAGGCCGCCCTGGCCGAGCCCATCGAGTCCATCGACGGGGGCGACAACGGCAAGCTCAGGCTCTACACCCAGGGACAGGGGATTTTCGACGACCAGCGACAGGTGGCCGCCTTCCTGGGTATTGCCCAGGAAGACCTCCAGGTCGAGCTCGTGCCCAACGGCGGCGCCTTCGGCGGCAAGGAGGACATGTCGATTCAGGCGCAGACGGCCCTCCTGGCATGGCTGACCAAGCGACCCGTCAAGCTGGCCCTGAACCGCGAAGAATCCATCCGAATCCACCCCAAACGACATCCGATCGTCATGCGCTACACCGTTGGATGCGACCAGGAAGGTCGGCTGACCGCAGTCAAAGCCAGGATGATCGGCGACAGCGGCGCCTACGCCTCGGTCGGCTCGAAAGTCCTGGAACGGGCCGCGGGACACGCCTGCGGTCCCTACAAGGTAGCCAATGTCGACGTAATCTCCGAGGCCGCCTATACCAACAACCCTCCGTGCGGGGCGATGCGCGGCTTCGGCGCCAACCAGGCCCACTTCGCGATGGAGGGCTGTATGGATCTCCTAGCCGAGAGAACCGGGCTCGATGGCTGGGAAATTCGTTGGCGCAACGCGATCGCGGTCGGAGACACCTTCTCGACCGGCCAGGTCATGGAGAAGTCGGTCGGCATCAAGAAGACGCTCGAGGCGGTCAAGGCCGCCTACTACGAAGCCAAGAACAGCGGCCGCGCCGTCGGCATCGGCTGCGGACTCAAGAACAGCGGGATCGGCAACGGCGCAAAGGAATACGGCAAGGCGCGCCTGGTGGTCGAGGACGATGGGACGATCTCGCTCTACAACGGCTTCACCGAGATGGGCCAGGGCCTTCTCACGATCCTCATCCAGTGCGCGGTCGAAGTCACCGGGCTCTCGCCGTCGATCTTCCGCTCCAAAGTCGACTCGACCTATGCTCTCGGGTGCGGCCAGACCACCGGCTCCCGCGGCACGCTTCTCGGCGGCCGAGCCGTGGAAGACGCCGCCAAAAGGCTCAAGGCCGACCTGGATCAAGGACTGTCCGTCGCCGATCTGGCGGGCCGGGTCTACGCGGGTGAGGTTCTCATCGACGACACCACCGCCCCGGGGCAGATCACCGACAAGATCAAGACCCACACCGCCTTCGGCTACGCCACCCAGGTCTGCATTCTCGACGAGGCGGGCAAGCTCGACCGCTTCATCGCCGCCCACGACGTCGGTCGGGCGATCAACCCCGCCCTATGCGAGGGGCAGATCGAGGGCTCGGTCCACATGGGTCTGGGCTATGCGCTGACCGAAGACCTGCCCTGCCCCAATGGTATGCCGGCAACTTTCAAGCTGCGTGAGATCGGCGTGATCCGCGCCCGCGAGATGCCCGACATCGAGGTCATCCTGGTCGAGGACCACGAGCCCGAGGGCCCGTTCGGCGCCAAAGGCGTGGGAGAGATCGGCCTGGTGCCAACAGCCGGAGCCGTGGCGGGAGCACTCGAAGCCTTCGACGGCATCCGCCGCTACGAGTTGCCGATGAAAGATTCCCCGGCGGCACGCGCAACCGGTGTCGGTCGCATCCGCAGCCTGGGTCAGTAGAGCGACTACGTCGCCGATCGGGGCGACGCGCGGGCTGTTGACGCCTAGCCGAGTCCTCGTTCGACATGCGGCTATACTGAAAAAATGCCGCTCTTCGAACCGTTGTTTCGAGCGTTGAACGACGCGCAGGCTCGATACGTGGTCGTTGGAGGCGTGGCGACAGTCCTGCATGGCTACGCGCGTTTCACCGCCGATGTCGATCTCGTGATCGACTTGGACCCCACGGAAGCGCGCAAAGTGTTGGATGTTCTGACCCGCCTGGGATTGGACCCGCGTGCTCCGGTAGCAGCTGCGGACTTCGCGAATCCCGACATTCGGGCCGACTGGGTGCAGACCAAGAACATGCAGGTGTTTTCGATGGTGGATCGCCACAACCCGATGCGAGTTGTCGATTTGCTCGTGGAGCACCCCGTCGATTTCGACGAACTCTGGGCGGCATCGAAGCTCGTTCAGCTCGAGACGACGCCGGTGCGGATCGCCGGCCTCGCCCACTTGATCGAACTCAAGCGGTTGGCCGGGCGGCCTCAGGATCTGATCGATATCGAAAAGCTCGAAGAGATCCGCCGGACGAGCGAGAAAGCAAATGGGGATTGAGCGGCCGCCGGATGACCGGAATTGGGCCGTGACTTGGGCCGACAGCGGTCGGGCCCAGTTGGCCGAAGCTCTGTCGGCCACGCCGGCGCAGCGACTCGCGTGGCTCGAGGAAGCGATCGAGTTCGCCTATCGCGCAAGCCACGCCGGATCTCCCCAGACCGGGCATGGCAAGATCATGCAGCCCGGGAGTCCTGAGGACTGACGGACTCTCAACGTCTCTAAGTTCGTCCACACCCTCTCCGGTGGCTCGCACGCCCCAACTCCCACCACCTCACCAGAATTCGCGCCACCTCCTGACGCTGCCCAGAAAAGCTATTTCCTACACCACCCGCCTACACCACCACCACACACCACGGTCTCTTCGGCTACCAGAGAAGATCAGCCGAGTACAGCTGCATCTTCGAATCGGACGTCAAGATCGGAATCTTCTCCACCAAAGACTGCGCGATCAGTAACCGATCGAATGGGTCGCGATGATGAAGCGCGAGATCGGCGAGCCGCGCGCAATGGGCGTTGGTGATCGGCAGGAGCTGAGCTCTCTGGCGAGAGACGATCTCGACAAAAAGCTCGTTGAGCGAACGGCCGAGCTGGAGTCTGCCAACGCCGACCTTGACTGCGAGCTCGAAAGAGCTGACCACGCTCCACAGAAGCTGGACTCGCCCATCGGCGATCAACTCGCGAGCAACCTGCGAGAGGCGCTGGTCATCGGCCAGCCACCAGAGCATCACATGCGTATCGAGGAGCAGCCTCATCGAAGAGTGGGTTCGAGTGGCTCCAACCATCGCTCATCGATGGGTTCATCGAAGTCTTCACGAATGTTCAGATCGCCCTTCCAGCTACCAGGAGTGCGGGCGGCAGGGGCCTTGGTCACCGCCACCAACCTTGCGACCGGTTTGCCATAGCGGGCGATCACGACCTCTTCGCCCCCTTCGACCCTGGAAATCAGTCGGGAAAGATGAGTCTTTGCTTCCTGTATGTTGACCTGCTTCACCTCGAGACAATAGACCAGACCACTGGTCTGGTCAAGTTCGAGGAGTCAGCACTCGGACGGGCTGATGGGCCACCGTGCTATGAGCCGAGGGGAGATGTCAAAACTGCTACGAAGTGACTTTTTCCCGGTAGAGGCTCGGGAATCGCGCGTACAGGGCCACCACCGGAGGGATCTCGCGGCTGTCGACGCATTCACCGATCTTGTGGGTGTTCTCCTCATGCCCCGGACCGAATCCGAACATCGCCGGGTGCCGAAAGGCGCCGGCCTCCACCCAGCGTTTGCCCGCGGGCACTTGTAGGACCTGCTTGTCGGAATCGTGGGCAGCCGCGGAATCGACAGTCGGCACGGGGACTCCGACGCCATCGGTCGAGAAGACCCAGCGCGAAACCCGGGGCTCCTTGCGTAGGCCACCTCCCCCTTCTCCGCCGGCATCGGCTTCGATGCCCGGCGACACCACACGCCGATAGGCCTCGGCCGCACATTGAATCGCGGGGTGCTCTTCCGGTGTGGCCCAGCCTGGGTAGATCTGCGGGTTGCCGGGCCGATGGCCCCTCCAGGTGAGTTGATCGTAAAGCGGCACCCGGACCTCGACCACGAGACCGTCATCACGGGCTCTGGCGACGGCCTTCAGGGCGTCGATGTCCGCGACCGCCTGCTCGGGGGTCTCACCCGCAGTCAGTCGGCGATCGAATCGGAACGTGAACCGTTCAGGAACGGCGCAATCCGAGGGGGTTTCCAGGGTCGCGAAGCTCGCGGTTCTGGTTCCCTTGCCGAGGAAGTCGTCGTCCAGGAAGCCGTCACCTCGCGCATGGCGTGCGGCCGCCTCGGCGAGGATGGCGCCGCCATACTCGAGCGGATTGCGACCCTCGGCGGGCATGGATCCGTGGCAGCTCTTGCCGGTGACCTCGACCTCGATCTGCATGCGGCCGCGCTGGCCCCGGTAGATGCCGAGAGCGCCGTGGAACGCCGAGCCGGTCGGTTCAGAGAGAATGAAGACGTCGGGAATCATCTCGGGTGGTGCCCCGGGAAGCACCTCTCGCATCAGGTACATCGGCCCCCCACCGTCGTTGTCCTCTTCGGCCACCGTGGCGTAGCTGCGTACGATCACGCCCCGGAGCGAGCCTTCGGGTCGCAACTCACGCAGTACCTTGGTCGCGATGATTTGACAGATCACCCCGCTCAGCTGATCGGCGGAACCTCGGCCCCAGACAAGATGCTCCCATTCACTCTCATCGGGGAGCCAACCGAGTTCGCGGCGCAAGAACTCCTGATCGACTCGGCTCGGATCGGTCATCCCCAGGTAGGAATCGATGCCTCCGCCGATGGTCTCGTGCCAACGAGGCCGCAGCGCCTTGACGGTGTCGGTGTGACCGTCGAAATAGATCACGGTCTTCTCGCTCGCCGCCACGCCATCGTCCGGATCGGCCACGGTCCAGACCAGATTGCCGAAGGTGTCGAAACCCACGTCGTCGGGCCCGTCTACCGCCCCGACTTCGAGGATCTTGTCTTTGAGGTACTCGAGCCGCGGCCCTTCGTGGTTGGAAAGACCGCAGTCGGGATCCCCACCCTGGTCAGCGGGCTTGTCCACGTAGTCGGCCGGGATCCGGATCGCCTCTTTCAGGATCCTGATCGCCAGCGGTTTGTAAGCTTCCGCCAACTCGCGAATCTTGTCGTCCACTCGTGTCTCCTTCCCGTCGATTAGCGCACGGTCACGCTATCGCGTCGAGAGGTGGGCGCCAAGTCATCCCGGCACTGCCCGCGTTGTCGCACCGATGCCGAGGGGAAGAACCGGGCCGTAGTGGTCGAACTCCGTCTCGACCGCCTCCTTGGTATCGACCCACGGTCGACACGGAGGTCGACCGCTACAGATCGGAATTCGCGCTTGGCTTGTCGGCAGAAGATCGGGGCTCGCGCTTGGCTTGTCGGCAGAAGATCGGGGCTCGCGCTTGGCTTGTAGCGGTCGATCTCCGTGTCGACCGAATCCCGTCTAGAACAGCGCCAACAGTTGCGCTCGCAGGTCGGGTGCCTTCGCGACCGCCAGCAGCGCCATGATGACGTAGACCTTCTTGTTCGCCTCCCGGGCCAGATCGACCCGCGCACGGTCCATTACGCCGGCCGTCACCTCGGCACCGATGTCCGCGGGAAGGCAGTGCATGTAGAGCGCCGAGCCGTCCCGGGTGGTCGCCATGCGCTCTTCGTTGCAGATCCAGTCCTGGTACTGAAGGTTGCGCTCGAGGGCCTGGGCTTCGATATCTTTCATGCGGCCCGAGTCCTTGGCGCGATTCGCCCCTACCCGCTCGAGCATCAGATCGTAGGGACCCCAGCTCTTCGGATAGACCACATCCGCGTCGGCGAACGCCGCATCCATACTGTCGGCAATCGTGAAGCTCCCGCCCGAGGCCTCGGCGCCCCGGTTCGCCATCTCGAGAACCTCAGGAATCAAGTCATAGCCCTCGGGATGGGCCAGACGAACGTGCATCCCGAACCTGGGTAGCAGGCTGATCAGACCCTGCGGCACGGACAGTGGCTTGGCGTAGCTGGGCGAATAGGCCCAACTCACGGCGATGGTCTTGCCCGCCACTCCCTCGGGAAACGATTCGCGCAGCCAGTTGAGATCCGCGAGCGCCTGGGTCGGGTGATCGATGTCGCACTGCAGATTGACGATCGGAACCACGCGTGAATCCCCGGTAGCCGCCAAGTAGTCGTCGATCCCCTTCTTCGCGTCGCGCATGAACGCGTTGCCCTCTCCCAGGATCAGGTCATGCCGAATCCCCATGGCGTGGGCATTCATCCCCAACATCGCGCCGGTTTCCTCGGCGCTCTCACCGTGGCTCACCTGGGTGCTCGATCCATCGACGATCACCGGCTTCGAACCGAGACGCGCCGCGGCCCCAGCCCAGCTCGACTTGGTGCGCGTCGAAGCGTCGAAGAACAGTGCGTAGTCGAGCTCATTCGGGAAAAGAGGTGTGGCAATACTCGCCTGGTCCAGTGCCTGAAAGGCCTCGCCGACGTCCAAAAGGGTCTCGATCTCCTCGCTCGACCACTCGCTGGTCAGCAACAGGCTCCGACCTCGGAGAGGTTCCAACCTGGACGAACTCAGCTTTTCGACGACGGCTCGCGCTTGGTCGCGTGACCTCATCTCTTCCCCACTCTCGATCTTGCCAAGGTGGCAACGAAGTTGACTTCCGGCGACTCCAGAATTGCCCGCCTCAGATAGTCCATGATGTTGCAGTATGTCAGGTCAACCTCGCCGGCGGCTTTGCCTTCGAGGCTCCCCTCCGGGTCCGCGGGGTCGAACTCGACGCTGAATTCCGAGCCCGAAAACGTGCAGTGCCCGCTGCTGACCTCCATCGAGTACTCGACGCCCGCGAACCGGCCGAGCATTCGCTCGCCATCTTCCCGGCACTCGAGGTAAAAGCCGTCCAGATGGCGCGACTGCCGCCACCTCGCCTCCTGCCCGAAAAAGCGAGGTTTCATCACGTACGGCCCGCCGTCCTCGGGGCAAAAGATATCGCAATTGCCGCAGTCGTTGCAGAAATCCACAAAATTGCCTATCTGATGGCGCTGCTCGAGCCGAATCGGAGTGCTGCGGCTCCATTCCCAGCCCCCGTCTCGCGGCGTCACCTTGGCCACCTCGATTTCTCTTTGATCCGAGCCGAGGGTGAAGTTGGCGTCGTTCGGGCAGACCGGAATACAGATGTCGCAGGTAACGCAGTCGAAGAGCTCGAGATGACTGCCGATCTTCTTCGGTGAGCGCCCACTGCCGGCCTCGGAATAGTACGGATCGGCGGTCGCACGCTCGACATAGGTTTCGGTGTTGAGCAGCTCGGTTGCAGAGAGCCAGCGTTTCAGGAGATCTGCACCGGCCGCCGCGGCGATGTTGTCGCCGGCCAGGAGCGCGCTACGGCAGCGCTCGAACTCGCGGTCTCTTTGCTCGAGGCCAAGACTCTCCAGGGCTACCACTCCGTTGCCGTAGCCCCTGATTATGAACTCGTCGATGGTCGTGGCCGAGACCTCCTTCATTCGCCTCCCCAGCTCCCGGTAGTAGCTCTTGAGACGGCCGTAGCCGCCCTTGCGGAGAAGATCCGTGCACACGGTGATCGGTACCAGCCCGAGGGCCACGGCGTCGGGAAAGTTGTTGCGGTCGATACCGGCGGCAAACGATATCGGATAGTGATCGCCGAAGGTGCGCCGGAAACGCCGCACGAGGTGCATCGCCAGAATGTGCAACGGCTGCCCGGAAAGATAGACCTCGTCGACTCCGGGCGCCAGAAAGCCACGGGTGTTCTCGACGATCATCGTGTTGCTGAACTTGGCTCCGAAACCGACGCCCAGCTCGGCGGCGGTCTCCCCCAGGCGGGTCACGATTTCGACCGCCTTTTCCCATGAGGTGTCCCGCTCGAAGGCGCTGTCGGGCATGTGGATATTCCGGTAGCCAAGGGTGTCGTGCAATAGGTGCCGTGCCTTTTCGGGGCCCAGGAGCATGGGATTGAACTTGACGATGGCATGGACGCCCAGCTCCCTCATCAGGAAGTCCATAATCCTCTCGATCTCGTCCGGCGGGCAACCGTGGAAGGTGCTCAGAGTGATCGTGTCCGACAGCCGGGTCGGGTAGTCCAGGTCCCGGAAGTGCTTGAAACGGTCGGGAATCTGTTTCCGCAGCCGGTCGACCACCTCGCCGGCGTCCTGCATCAGGCGAATGAATTCCAGCACCCGATGGCTCTGGATACCGTGCACATCGTAGCCCACGCTCATGTCGTAGATGACATCGTCGAACCCGGCCACCTGAGCCAGCGGTGCCGAGTCGCTCGAGCGCAGCATCTCGATCAGCATCGCCCCCTTTACGTATTCCTCCAGGGACTCCTCGAGCTTGAGCTCCTGCGACCACTCCGCGTTCAGTCCGATGGTGTGAACGTCGATACAGGGCCGGGGAATGTGGAGCTCGTCCAGGATCTGTACGGTCTTGAGCTCCATGATCCGGCAGCCGCCCAGCCAGGACAGCACGATGTTCTGAGCCATCTGAGTCTGCGGCCCGGCCGCGGGACCCAGCGGGCTCGACGCCTTCTGGCCTTGAAAGTCGACCGTCAGATCGAGCTCTGGATCGCCGCGGACGAATTTGCTCTCGGGAAGGTGAAAGATGGTTCGGTTGCGCTCGAGGTCGTCGAACATGTGCTCGATGAGCGTCGAGAACGGATAGGGAATCAGATCGGGCACTTTGAGAAACTAACCGCAGCTTGCATCAGAGTAGAACAGAGTTCCCGCTCGTGGCAATCGTATCGGCGTCGAGCATGAGAGAACCGAAGCCCCCAGGCGTCACGGTCGCATCGGCCAGGCCGCTCGGTTCCGAGGGTTTCGTCGATCGGCTCGAGAGAGTCACCGGACAGCGCCTAAGACCCCAAAAGGCCGGACGCGAACCCAGGGAGAAATGAGTAGCCTGTCACCGCTTTAGGAACCGAGGGCGAAAGCTGCCGAATCCTCTGGAGGTGTTTCTGGACGAGCTCAAGCCCTTTCGAGAAGAGCTTTCAGGGGTCGCAGTGGAGTCGACGTTCAACTGGTACTGGTTGGTAGACGGCCTGATGGAAGCGGGCCACCGCCTGCACCTGGTCAACACAGCCGCAGTCAAGCAGTACGAGGGTCCAGTACACGGACGATCGACACGACGCACGCTGGCTGGCGCATTTGATGCGGCTGGGCATCTTGCCGACGGGTTTCATCTATTCCCAAGCAAGAACGTCCGGTGCGCGATCTCTTGCGCAAGCGGGGGCACTTGGTGCGCTCTGCAGCCGAGGTGCTCTGCAGCCGAGGTGCCACTCATTAGGAGGCGGTATGTCAAGGGGTAGAGGTTTCCCAGTCGGGCGGGGGACGGCCCGAGTTTACAAAGGAG
>JADFQD010000052.1 GCA_022561975.1 Acidobacteriota bacterium | reverse complement strand
TTGCGCATCATTCCCGAAGGCGGTGCCCTGGTCGAGGTCACCTGCCGCACCGTCCACGGGCGGTTTCTCATGAAGCCCTCGCGCCGGCTCAACGAGATCGTCCTCGGAGTCCTGGCTCGGGCTCAGCGAATGTATCCAGTCGACATCGTTGCTCCCGTCTTCCTCTCAAACCACTACCACCTGCTTGTCTGGGTACCCAACGCGCAACGGCTCGCGGCCTTCATGGGCTACCTCAACGGCAATCTCGCGAAAGAGGCCGGCCGTATCGCCAACTGGCGTGAGAAGTTCTGGGGCCGCAGATACCAAGCCATCGTCGTAAGCGACGAGTCAGCCGCCCAGATTGCAAGACTCGAATACATTCTGTCTCACGGCGTCAAAGAAGGCTTGGTGCGCAGGCCAGCCGACTGGCCCGGTGTCAACGGCGTCCACGCCCTTCTCGAGGCCAAGCCTCTCGAAGGAGCCTGGGTCCATCGCACCAAGGCCTACAACGCACGCATGCGGGGTGAGAAGCTCTCGAAAGAAGAGATTGAGTCGACCGAGACGGTCTCTCTTGCGCCGCTTCCCTGCTGGGCCCATCTCGATGCCGCGACCTACCGCGAAAAGGTCGCCGAGTTGGTCGCTGCTATCGAGGAAGCCGGTCGCGAGAACAGTCCCGCTCTCGCGCTGCCGCAGTCGGCCCACGAACGTCCGCTGCGCTCGAAGCGCTCTCCAGCTCCTTACTTCCACTGTGCTTCGAAGCGTGTCCGCCGCGAGCTCTTCGAGGCGTACCGCTGGTTCGTAGCCGCCTACCGCGAGGCGACCGAGCGCCTCAGCCGGGGTGACCCCTCGCCGGGCTTTCCCGAAGGCTCTTTCCCCCCCTCCTGAACGCTGCGCTGCCGGGTCGCTTCTGCCTAGCTGTCTTTCTTCTTCCGGGTCGCGATGGCGGCGATCCGGGCGCGT
Source organism: Acidobacteriota bacterium (assembly GCA_022561975.1). GTDB lineage: Bacteria > Acidobacteriota > Thermoanaerobaculia > Multivoradales > JAHEKO01 > CALZIK01. The sequence continues at coordinate 23,010 of JADFQD010000052.1, read as the reverse complement.
CTCTTCGCCTTGCGTTCCTGCTTGGCCGCGATGCGTCGGACCCGGTACAACTCAAATCAACCGTCACCGCGCTCCTCGACGCCCCCGTAATCAGGCACCCGAGGTTCTGCTGGAGTCCCGCGAACGGGATGAGCAGGTGAGTCTGAACCCATGGCAATCGCAGAAGGCCGAACAGCGCCACGATCCAGACCAGCACTCGCACTACGAAGCCCACGGCGTTGCGATCGGCCCGTGCGGAGTGATCGGAGGGGGCGGAGTGGGCGGAGTGGGCCGCCGCCGAGTCACTTCGGATCGTCGAGATGAATCTCATGCCAGCCTTCCGAACCGGCGACGAAACAGAGTGCCGCCAAAGAAGTCGCCAGGCGTGCGAACTCATGAACCTCCTGCAGGCTGTGTGATTATATGGGAATCATCGTCCACGGCCCTTCCCGTCCTCGGTGACTTGGGTGGTAGAAGAACCGAAGTGTGCCAAAGAAACTGTGCCAGCGAAACTGAGCCAAAGAGACTGAGACAGAAAACTCGGGGGCGCCGGACCCATTCGATCGAAGACGAGTCCTCAGTGAGGAGCGAGCAAGCCTATCGACGATTCTGGTCCGATGTGGGAGCCGACTTCCCCGATCTCGGCGGTGCGGCCAGCACCGCCTACTACCTCGAGGACGAGGTGCGGCTGTTCACCGAATACCTACCAGACCTTGCCGGTGCGCGACTCCTGAAAACCGATCTTTGGGACGAAGCCAAGAATACCCGCATTCTCCGGTGGGCCGCAGAGCAGGGTGCGGACGCCTGGGGCATCGATCTGTCGCTTCCGATCGTCGAACAGGCGCGCGAGACCTTTGGTCGCTCGGAGCACGGGCTCAGCTCCGTGGTCGCGGACGTTCGCCGGGTTCCGTTTCGCGACGCGAGTTTCGACGCCGTTTATTCGATGGGAACGATCGAGCATTTCGCCGAAACCGAGCAGGCGCTGGCCGAGATCTTCCGCGTGTTGAAGCCGGGAGGGACGGCGATCCTTGGCGTGCCCAACCGTCGGGACCCCTTTCTGCGGCCGCTGCTGGTCGCCGTCTTGTATCGCCTCGGCCTCTACGGCTACGGCTTCGAGAAGTCGTACTCGAGAACTACGTTCAGCAGGATGCTGTCAGCTGCCGGCTTCTCGGTAACCGGCGAAACTGGGATCCTCTTCATTCCCGGCTGGCTGCGGATGCTAGACTTGGCCTGCCACTCGTGGTGCCGGCCGTTGGCGCGCCTGACCGGACCGGCCGTGAGACCCTTTGCCTGGCTCTCGCGACGGTTTCCGGCGTTGCGGCGTCACGGCTACCTGCTGGTGTTGGTGGCAACCAAGACGCAAGCGTAGGGCCGGCGTCTCGACAACGTGCAGGGCGCAGGAGTGCGCCCATCCAAGTCCAAGAGGTCCTATCTGTCGAATACAAACCTGATCTGGTCCGGGATGTGCCGCGTGAATCAGGCCAATAACTGCTTGATCGCGATGGCTGCCCAACCCCCCGCCTCCGGTGAGTCACCAGTTTCCCGGAACACGAGAGCCGATTGTGAGGCGGTCTCGAATCAGCGGGCGACGGTAGCTCCACCTGGTTTAAAAATGATTGCGATCCATGACCCCAGCTACGCGTCAGCCGCTGCGAACGTCAACTCAGTTCGCCGGCTCTGTGGTCACGGTCACCTCGTTGGTGAAGTCGGATTTGCGTCCCGGGGCGAGCGCTCGCACCCTGAAGGTATAGGTTGTGCCGGGTTTCAAGCCGGTCAGAACCACCTTCTTGATGTTGGCCGAGACGGAGGCGACGCGCTTGAACTTCTTCTTGCCGGCTCGGCGCATCTGCACCTGGAAGCCGGTCTCGTCCTTTGAGCGATCGCGCCATTTGAGCCGGACTCGGCCCGCCCCCCGGACCTTCACCTTGAGCTTCTTGGGAGCCTCGAGCTGGCCGTCTCCTGGGCCGCCGCCGCCTTCACCCGCCGGCAGGTTGAGGATCTGAACGATGTTGGAGCCGAAAGCGCTGCCGGCTATCGAGGCGCCTCCCAGAAAGAAGATCCGATCGCCGATGACCGCGCTTGCGACTCCGTGCACTCGTTGGGGCGCCGGTTCCAACAGTGTCCACTCGTTCGCGGCCGGATCGTAGCGCTGGAGCTGGTTCGAGACAGTGCCCGAGACGAGATTCTCACCGCCGAGGGCATAGAGCTTGCCGCCGACCGCTTCCACGGCGTGCCCCGAAGCCGCGACGGCCAAGGGGGCGCCGGCGGACCAGCTGTCCGTCGCGGGATCGTAGATCTGCGTTCTGGTGCGAGTGACGAGGTTGTCACGCCCGCCGACGACATATATCTTGCCGTCGATGACCGCGGCCAATACATGCTCGCTCCTGAAAGGCAGGGGCGCGCGCGACTCCCAGCTATCGGTCGCGGGATCGTACACCTCATGCGCGGTCTTGGCACTACCGCTGAAAATATCGCCCGTGCCGCCGATGGCGTGAATCCTGCCGCCGAGCACCGCCGTAGCCAATGCCGTGCGAGCGGTGGGCATATCCGCGCCCCGTGACCATTCGCCGCTTGCGGAGTCGAAGATCTGGACCATGGTGTTTTCGATGGACGTGCCGGAGATGACGTAGAGCTTGCTGCCCACGGCCGCGACTCCAGCATGGTGCGTTCCCTCGGGCAGGTCCGGACCGCGTGACCAGATTGCGGTCCTGGGGTCGAGAATCAGCAGAGCGTGCTCGTTCCTCTCGAGAAAGCCGCCCACGGCGTAGATCTTGCCGTCGATCGCGGCCGCGCCGAACTCGGAGTTCGCGATCGGCATCGGCGGGCCGAACGACCAGCTGATCTCCTGACCGTGCGCGGGAAGTCCCGCGAGCACAACGACGAGCGCAACGAGCAGACTTCGCGGGATCATCACGGCGAAGTCGCCGCAAGTCCGATGCCATTCGCAGACGCGGCGCTCGGATTCGAGCGATGTCCCGGTAATCAGAAGGTTAGCTCGATCCGGGGTTCGTCTCGGGCGGGTCTAGAAATGTTCGAAGAACGTCACGTTCTTGTTGGCCACTACTTCAATCGTCAAAGTGAGAAGGTCATGGTTGGCGGGAGTTGTGACCGTCAACTCTATCGGGCCCGAACCAGCCACGTTAAAGGCGATTCCGATCGTGGCGCCAGAAGAGAAGACTTGGTAGTTCTGAATGCTGGCCCAAAAGGGAGTGCTGCTTGTGTCGAAGATCGCCCAACCGACCACTTCGCGCACGGCGCCCGCGCTCGCCGAATCTGATTGGCGGCTTGCCGCCAGCAATCGCACCATGACCGTTGTGTCGTCGAGGGTCGCCGTGATATCCAGAATGTTCTCTTGGGAAGCCGCCCCGACGTCGAGCGTGAAGCTCTTGGAGTAGTGCGTGGCCGTCTGGATCGCCAATCCTCCGGAGCTGGTCTTACTCGCTGGGTTGGTCGGTTCCGGCGTCTCGAACCGAACGGGAAACACGGATTGACTTTCGCTCCGGGGAACTCCGCCAGCAAGCACGAAGAGAGCCATCGTCCCAACAATCAGGGTTCGCTTGGACACCATGAAAACACCTCCAATCGGCTTCCGCCCTAGATCCGGTTGACTTCGGGCCTTACGCCGAGAGGAAACGCCACTTCAACCGGCGGGGCCAAGAAGCCACTGTGGCGAACCTGCTCTTGGAAGGCCCTTCTCGTATGGGACGAAGTTACCATACGTCTCCGATCGTCACTCCGTTGCCGTGTCCACGCCAGCCTCCAGGATCTCGGGTGAGTTCCCTTTTCAGGCATGATGGATGGGCGTCTTTGAACCTGCCGTGTTTCGCGCCTCAACTCGAGCGGATCCCTCTCTGAGGGTCACGGGCCGGGCCCGGCGACACCCAGCGACGGGTCGATCCCCACGCTCAGGTCGCCTTCGACCTGGAAGCCGTTCTCCAGGGCCACGACGCGGCCGGCGACGAGGGTGGCGTCGCCCGATGGGCCGATGATCAGGTTGCGTGCCGTAATGGACTCGCAGGCTTCGTAGAGCACCGTCGCGTCAATGGTGTGGTCCTCGAGGACCAGGGGCTGGCAGGCCAGGCTCTCGAGGGCGCCGATGTCGCAGCCGGAACCGATCGGTCGGCCCACTCCTCGCTGATCCACCGCGGGGCAGGCAGCCGCCGCACCCTGGTCGATCGCCGGGCTGGCGGAGAGCAGCGCGTGGGTCCTCGTCGGCCCGCCGTTGGCGGCCAGCGGCACGAGCAGGGGGTCGGTCGAGACCTGATCGCCGATGGCTCCGAAAGCGCAGGAGTCGCTGCTCTCGAGATTGAACCCGCGGGTGATCGGCGTGCCGGAGCCGGTCAGGCAGTTGTCCATGCTCGGGTCGCCCACGTTGCCGGCCAGGATCGAGTCGTGGAAGAGCACTTTGCTGACCAGAAAGAGTCCACCGCCCTCGCCGCCGGTCGCGGTGTTGCCGGCGATGGTGCTGTGGGCGATCGCCGTCAGGTTGTCGGTGAACAGGCCGCCGCCGCTGTTCGCGGTGTTGCCACTGATCGTGGTGTTGAACAGGGCCACGATGCCGGTCTCCATACCGCCGCCCGAGCCACCGGCAATGTTGCCCGATACGGTGCTGCGGTCGAGCAGTAGCCGGCTCTGGGAGTGACCATAGACCCCGCCACCCAGGTTGCCGGCCTGATTGTCGCGAATCGTCGTGCCCAACACGGTCGCCGGGGCAGCGCCGTCGAGAAAGAGCCCGCCGCCGCGGTCGGTGGCGTCGCATCCGGCGATCTCCATCTCGGTGAGCAGCAACCCGCAGGCGCGGGGTAACGACGTTCTGACGCAACCTCCGAGGGTCTCCGAGCCGCCGGTTACGCTCAGCCGAGCGAGCTCCGCCCAGAGGAGATCGGTGACGTCTTGGAGGTCGAAGACCCGGTCCAGACCCGCGCCGTCTACGATGGTGACTCCCACGCCTGCCCCCTCGATCAGCACCGTATCCCTGATGTCGAGGTCGCCGGTCGCCGCGTCGTCCTCGCCTGAGCCACCGATCGCCAGAGAATGGACCCCGGCCCCGAGGAGCACGTGCTGCCATCCGAAGACCGCGTTGGTTTCCTGGATCGCGGCGCGGAGCGTGCAGATGCCGCTGCCGGTCAGCACTTCGCAGACCCCGTCACCGGGCACGGCGTCGAGGCCGTCCACCAAGGTATTGACGACCACGACCGGGTTGAGCTCGAAGGCGCCGATATCGCGCACTGCACTGCCGTTGCCGTCACCGTCCACACTCCTCGGAGCCGTTCGCTGGTCGAGACCGGTCGTATCGGCCGCGTCTCCGGCGTCCACCGCCGGGCTCGTCGAGGTGAGAGCGTGGGTCTCGGTCGGCCCGCCGTTGGCCTGCAGAGGCCCGAGCTCAGGGTCCGTGTTGGACTGGTCCCCGGCGTTGGCCAGCGCGCAGCCGGCCCCGTCCTCGAGATTGAATCCGTTCGAGGTCACTGCGTTACCGCCGCAGTTGCCGCCGCTGTTGGCGGCCAGGATGGTGTGGTCCAGGGTCAGCGAATCGTCGTTGTAGACGCCCCCACCCATGAGCGCGGTGTTGTCGAAGATCGTGACGTGGGTGAGGGTGGCGGTCACGCCGTTGCGCAAAGCACCGCCGAGCCCCGCGACCCCGGCCATGTTTCCCGACAGCGTACTGTCGTCGATGGTCAGCTGATTGTTGTTGAAAATGCCGCCGCCACTGCCCGTGCCAGTGGCTGTATTGCCATCGATCAGGCTGTAATTGATGGTCATAGTGCCCTGGTTGTTGATCCCGCCGGCGCTGGTGGCGCTGGTGTTGCCGCCGATGCGCGAAAGCGTGATCACGGTGTCACTGCCGCCCTCGGTGAAGATCCCCGCGCCGTCGTCGCCGTTGTTGCCGGAGACCTCGGACATGAACAGCCAGAGGTCGTTGTTGTTGAAGATCCCGGCTCCCGAGTCCGCCGTGTTGCCGACCACCGCCACCTTGAAGAGAGTCAGGAGCCCGCTGGTGAAGTTCGCGATCCCACCGCCGTTGTCGCCGGAGACCGAGCCGCCCCGTACGGTCAAGTTCCGCAGCTCGACCTCGAGGCCGTCCTGCGCCGGATCCACGTGGAAGACGCGATCCAGACCCGCGCCGTCGATGATCGTGACCTCGGTGCCGGCGCCGCGGATCGTCAGGTCGTCGGTTATGTCGAGGTCCCCTGTAGTCGCGTTGTCCTCGCCGGCGCCGACGATCGCCAGCGTGTAGGTGCCGACGGTCAGCTCGATCGTGTCGGCGCCGCTGCCCCCTGTGCACTCGTTGATCCCGAGGTCGCCGTTGGCCCCCAGGATGGCTTCGCGCAGACTGCACCCGTCGCCGAGCGCTATGGCGTCGATCATCGTGTCTACGACGATCGTCGCCCCACCGGCGGGCGCCGGCCCGATCACCATGGCGACCATCAGGGCAACGGATATCCGCACAGCGAGCCGTGTCATCGGAACCTTCTCCGGACGGAGCCGTGGGCCGGCAAGTCGGTCAGGCTCCCCATCGAAGCTTGGAAGCCCGCAGTGTAACAAGTTAGAGCTTAGGGCTCATCGAAATTCGTAAGATAAGGTTATCTGTCCGGCTTTTGGGGCTGACTTTTGGGTCCGGCTTTGGGTCCGGCTTTGGACGGCCTGCGCCCATGGGATGCCCCGGCGGGCGATTCACCTCTCCGGCGACGTCAGCCGCACCCGGGCACGGGGACCCAGCAGCGGGCCGTCGTGGAAGTGAAGCCTCGCCCCCGGGACGGCGCTCGCACGTTCCAGCGCCCGGCGTCCGGCTTCGGAGCTCGGCTCCGCCGTCGTCAGCGCCACGCCCAGATAGTAGTCGACGGTCCCCTGTCCCAGGCCGGCACCGCGCGGAGCCTTGATCGTCCGCAGCAGGTCGGCGGCCTCGTTCCAGTTCTCGTCTCCGAGAAGAAGGCCGGCCTGCTGCAGGGCCCGGAGCCAAGTCGGGGCGCCGACCTCTTTTGCGGCCAACCGCGCTCGTAGCGCCGCGCGCTGGATGGGTCTGGCGGTTCCCGGCCGGTTGGGCCAGGGGAGGAACGGCCCGAGGCGGGGGTGGAGGCGCAGAGGCCGAGACGCCCCTCCTCGCTGCACGATGAGCTCGACGCTCCCCTCCGCCAGCTTTTCCAGCAGCTCGCGGCGCCACACATTCGATTCTCCATCCACGCTTGTGATCACGTCGCCGATCTCGAGGCCGGCCTCCGTGGCCGGACTCTCGGCCGTGATCATCGTGACGACGGGCGCCCCGGCCGCAGGGGAGTCGATGAATCGAGCGCCCACCCAGGGTGCTTCGACGCGCAGCGGCTCGTCGAGAGCCTCGATCAGGGAGGCGATCGTCATGTCTCCACCCTGCGGAGGTTGCCACATCGAGGGCCCTGCGGGATCGGGAGCCGGAGACCAGAACCAAAAGTTCGGCTTGGCGCCCGGAGAGTCCGTGCCCAAGACCGCGGCAACGTAGAGAGATGCGGTTACCTCTTGGTCCAACGCATGCTGGAAACTCTGCCAGCTCATCACCGGTGGATCGTGGACGAATGCAGATGGCTCGCTCGCCTCGAGTCCGAAGCGTTGCAGCAGAGTCTGTCCGGTCTCGGTCCGATCGAGATAAGACCAGGTTTGAAGACCCGTGAAGGCGCGGCCCACCTCGCGCTGCCATCGCGTGACGAGTTCGGCGCTCGGCGCCCCCACGCTCAGTAGCGCGAGTGTTGGCCGCAGGACGACTTCCAGCACCAGATGTTGCTCATCGGCGAGAGTCACCCGCTGTTCGAAGCGCCCGATCGGTGGGTTGTCGACCTCGACGAGGTACTCACCCGGAGTGAGGTTGACTCCCCGTCTCCCCTCCTCGAGGGTCCGGATCTCGCCGTTGATGGAGAGGGTCGCGCCGCTGTCGAGTCCCGACAACTGGAGCGTGGCGCGCGCCGGTTCGAGCTCGATCGGGGCGAGCGTGAAGTCTCTCAATTCCGCCACATTGATTGCCGAGCGAAGAGAACGGTAGCCCTGTTTCTGGAACAGGAGTTCGTGAGGACCGACTCGTAGGCCGTCGAGTACCAGAGCTTTAGAGAGGGCCTCGCCTCCAGGCGGACGGGAGGGGTCGTCGTCGACGGCCTCCGTTACACCCGCGAGCTGTCCATCGACGAAAACCTCCACGGCCGCAGGCCGAGTCATCACCTGCAGCACCGCGCTCGACCGCTCGAGATCTACCTCGAGCCTGGTTTGCCCTCCCGGCTTCACCAGCAGGTCTACCGTGATCGGCTGATACCCGGCGCGTTCGACGAGCGCCGTGTATTCGCCGGCCAGTAGCGGGATAAAGACCTCTGAAGGTTCGATGGTTTCGTCACCCAGAGAGATCCGTGCGTCCGGCGGCGTGACCAGCACTTCCAGCCGGCCGATCGTGGCCGCACGAAGCCCTTCCAGCAAGGTAAGAAACTTGGGTGACACCCGCATCGGATCCTGAGTGAATCCCGGGTCTACCGTCAGCGCCAAGGAGAGGTCGCGTTCGGCAGCCTGGGTCTCGCCGAGGTTGAAGGCCACCTCGGCTCGCAGCGCCAGAGCCCGCGTCAGAAGCCGATGGTCGGACAGGTCGGTGACGCCGGCAGCCCGCCGCTCCGAGAGCTCGTCGATGACCCGGTTCAGGAGCGCTACGGATTCAGGTTGCTCGGTGGAGTAGAAGATCTCCTCGGCTTGTTCGAGGAGGCCGAAAAGCTCGTCGGCCACCGCTGGCGAGGATTCTCGAACTCGTGCTTTTGCTGTGGCGACGGGCGCCAACAGCGCCGCGAGTACGAGAATAGAGGAAAAGAGCGGCAAGAGTCCCTGCTGTCGCGAAGCCAAACCCCTCTCCTATTCCAGCACCACGACGCCCTGCCGGGTGTCGACGATGAAGAGCCTGCCGGCATGATCGACCGCTATGTCCTGGGGCCGGCCCAGCTCGAGACCACCGGGCAGGGTCGGTCCAAGCGAAGCGAGAATCCTGCCCTCTCGGTCCAACACCTCGACTCGTCTTGCGGCCCGGTCCAGAACGTAGAGGTTGCCGAGCGGATCCACCGCCAGGGCCGCTGGCCGGCGCAGATTGGGCAGTGGAATCCGTGTCTCCTCCGAGCCGCCGGGCTCGAGCCTCAGTACACCGGCCTCGCGGTCAAGAAGGAGCCAGTGTCCCGCCGTGTCCTGAGCCACGTCGAGCACGCGGGCCCGAGCCGCTGCGGCTGGGAGCTGTTCGCTGTCGCCGAAGTGAAGGAGCGGCGAGCTCGTCGCTCCGCGCAGCTCTTTTCTTCCGGTCTTGGTCTCGATGCGGATCTCACCCTGTGGTCCCCACGAGGGTCGTTGGACCTTCGCGACTTTCCACACCTCGTCGACGTCGCCGCTCTCTGAAATCATCACCACCACGTTGAGGGCATCATCGGCGATCAGCAGCTCGCCGTTTCCGCGCGCGGCCACGCCGACCACCCTCTCGAACTCGAAATCGGAAGGTCGCAGCCTGTGCGCCGCACGCCAGCGACTGCGCCCGGCCGCGGGCCGGAGACACAACCGATCGACGGCTGCCAGCAGATTACGCGCCGCCGATGCGACGGTTTTCTCATCTCGCTCTGTAGCCAGCTCCAGCACCTCCTGGAGAATTCCGGAAGCCGGCATCCAGTTACCGCGCAACAGCCATGAGGCCCCGAGGGCAAGCCCTGCCGACGCAGTGTCGGCAGAAAGCGGAGAGCGCTCGAAACGCTGCAAGGCGTCCAGTTCCGAGAGAACTCGGCCGACCGTCTCATCTTCTTGTGCTCCTTCTTGGGCTCCATCTTGCGCTCGGGCGCCCGTGATAAGCGCGCATTGGAGGATGAGGGCCAACGCGAATCGAGTCGAACGAGCCAGCGTGATCAACTGCTGTTGCCGGCCGCCGCAAACACCCGTCGGGTCTCGCGCGTTACCGACTCCTCGATCGTTTGAGACCGGCCAAGGGTCTCCCAGTTGAACACGAAGGTGTGCGGTCCTACCGCCAGGTTGACGGTAAAGGGGACAAAGTCGACTTCGCGTCCGTCGATGCTGACCCGGCAACGGCTGGGTACTGCGGCGATCGCAACGCTCACTGCCGGCGGCAGATCGAGCAGGTTCTCGACGCCGGATTGGATCTCCACCGTGTGCCGGCCCCCGTAGTATACGGAGGGTGCCGTCACCTCGACAGCGTAGCTCCCCGGCTCTAGCTCGAGGCGGGTCTCACCTTGCACCGAATCGAGCACACGATTCCCCACTTGTATTTTAGCTGGATAGTCAGACCGAACCACCAAGATGCCGGGCGGAACCGAGAGGGTCAGGGGAAAGTGGAGAGAACCGGACTGGCGCCGCTGGTCGGACAGCTGCTCGAGCGCGAACTCCATGCCGCTCGCTTCGTAGCCCCCCAGCTCGAGCCGTAGGCGATAGGCCGTACCAGGAAAGAGCACCACCTGCACCGGGGTCGGATCGAGGAGCTTCCGGTCCGCTAGATAGACCGTAGCACCGGTGGGCAGGCTGGTGATCGTGAAGCTCTCTCCTGTGAGCGGTGGCAGGGGTTGGGAGTCGGCCGGCTGCCGATCCTCCAACCGTTCTGTCGACGCCTCGGGCCCGAGCTCCCGCGAGGTTCCGAGCTCGCCATCTGCGTCGGCTGCGTCGGGTTCCGGCGACGTCGGATTCGCCAGAGCGCCGTCCGGCTCTTGATCCACCCTCGATGGCCCCGTGGCAGGCCGATCCGTGGGATGGACCAACTGCCAGAGGTCTTGTCCTCTGGGACTCCAGATGACGAAAGCCGAGACCAGGGCGGCGGCGGCGGCGAAACCGAACGCAAACCGGCCCCAGCGCCTCCGCGACTTGGACTCACGCATGGCTGCCGTGGTTCTGGCCGCCGTTTCGCCGATTGCCTTCGCTTGCGGTAGCGCCGTGGTCCGGTCTCCACTGATCTCACTCAGTGGCTGCGGCGACGGTGTGGTGACCAGTCCGAAATCGCGATCCAGGCGGTTTTGAGTCGACCCGGGCTTTTTGAACGGCTTTATCTTCGGCGTCGAAACGCTGGTGACTTCGACGCAATGCTCCCACTCGTCTCGGAAAGAGCGCTGGGGGTCGCGAAACTCGGCAAGATGGCGGCTGAACTCCTCGGTGGAGGAGAAACGCTGGTCAGGCTTCTTCTCCAGTGCCTGGAGCACGATCCGGCGAAGCCCTTCCGGCACCTTGCCCTCGGGGTCGGTTTGGTCAAAAGCTCGCGGAGCTTGGAAAAGGTGGCCACCGGCCACCTCTGAGAAGGTCGTGCCGGAGAAGGGATACTCGCCCGTCAGCAGCTCGTAGAGCAGCACGCCGAATGAGTAGATGTCGCTGCGATGGTCGAGGTCGGCCCCACCTCCCTCGGTGGAGAACTGCTCGGGCGAGCTGTAGCGCACCTTGCCCAAGAACATCCCCGTGGCGGTGAGCCCCAACTCTCCTTCGAGATTTTTGGCGATACCCAAGTCGATCAACTTCACCAACGGGTCACCTTCAAAAGTTTTCGTCAGCATCAAGTTGTCGGGGGACACGTCGCGATGAACAAAGCGCTGCGCGTGCAGGTAGCTCAATGCCGCCAGGGCCTGGCGTGAGATCTCGATCGCCAGATCGATGCTGGGCGGCCCCGAAGCCCGCGACATGGCATCGAGGGTGACTCCGTCGATATATTCCATGACGATGTAGGCGGTGCCTTCTTCGGTGATCGCGAAGTCGTAGAGCTGGGCGATATTGGGGTGCTTTAGCCGGATGGCGATGCGGGCCTCGTGCAGAAAGCGCTTCTGCAGGTCCTCCTTGGTCGCCGCCTGTGGCCGCAGGACTTTGATCACCCGGATCTCGTCCAGCAGCCGGTGCCGGACCTTGTAGATCGAGCCGATCCCACCCTCGCCGATCTTCTCGAGGATCTCGTACTTGCCCTCGAGCAATTTTTGAAGTGGCAGGGTCATGTCTTGTTGCGAGTTCCGGGTTTGGAAGAAACCTCACAGCACGGGCGCTGCTGGCCTGCGGCCCGGATCAATGGATCCTACACCGCGAAGACCGTCAGCCTCGACTTCTACCACCGGTTGCTAAGACGAATCCAGGCGCGGAACGAACCGCACCTCTTCGTCCTCTCGCCACGTTGTCCCGAAGCTGCTTCGCCAGCGCAAGGCTCTTGCGATAGATTGGTTAGACTCTCAGACAGCAGCCAAGGAGATCCTCATGAGAGCCCAGCCACTTGTCGCCCTTTTGATCGCGACGATGACCAGCATCGCCCCCGCAGAGGCCACAGCTACCGAAGCGGCGGCGCAGGCCGCCGACACCGTAGAGACCTTCGACGTTCGCAAGGTCAACAATGGCACCGTGGTGCTCGACCATGTTCCCGAGATTCCCGACGAGATCGGAGAGCAGCTCAACCGCTACCAGAACGTGCGCAGCGCCGGCTTCAGCGACTGGACCGCCGACGGCTCGGGGATCTACATCACGACCCGCTTCGGGGACGTGTCGCAGCTTCACCTTGTGGCGACCCCGGGTGGGGCGCGAACCCAGATGACCTTCTTCGATGAGCCGATCTCCGGGATCGAACGGCAGCCCGGGGGCGCGGCGCTCACGTTTCTGCGCGACGCGGGCGGTAACGAATTCCGCCAGATCTTCCTCCTCGATCCGGTCTCGGGCGAAGCGCGGTTGCTGACCGACGGTGAATCGCGCAATGGCGTCGTCCAATGGAGTCCCGACGGCAAGAGGATCGCCTTCCAGAGCACCCGGCGCAACGGCCGGTCGAACGACGTTTGGGTGATGGATGTCGCCGATCCCTCGACGGCTCGGCTGGTTCTCGAGTCTCCCGACGGAAGCTGGTGGGGCCCCGCTGAGTGGAGCGACGATGGCAGGAAGTTACTGATTACGCAGTACGTGAGCGTCAACGACTCGCGGATTCACCTGCTGGATCTCGAGTCCGGCGAGCGCAGGATGGTCGCCGGGGACGAGGACAACCCCTCGAGCTACCTGCCCGCTGGCTTCGACGGTCCCGGCACGGGTATTTTTCTCCTCACCGACGCCGACGGCGAGTTCAAGCGGCTCGCCCACATGGACCTCGAGACGGGCGAACTGCGCACGATTACCGACTCGATCCCGTGGAACGTCGACGACGGCGAGCTCAGCCACGGCGGCGACCGCGCAGCCTTCGTCGTCAACCAAGGGGGCCTTTCCAGGCTCTATTTGATGGACACATCGACGTTCGACTTCGAGCCCGTCTCGGGCATCCCCGTGGGCACGATCGGTGGGCTGAGATTCAGCCCCGACGACCGCTCGCTGGCGCTGACGCTCAACACGTTCAGGACCCCGAGCGACGTCTTCACCCTGGAGCTCGGCGAAGGCCCGACCGAAGCCGGGGAGCTCGTGCGCTGGACATACAGCGAGGTCGGCGGCCTCGACACCGGCAGCTTCATCGAGCCCGATCTGATTCAATATCCGACCTTCGACGAGGTCGACGGCAAGCCGCGAATGATTCCCGCTTTCGTCTATAAGCCGGCCGGCCCGGGCCCCCACCCGGTGATCGTCTCGATCCACGGCGGCCCCGAGGGCCAGTATCGTCCGCGCTTCAGCTCGGCCTACCAGCTGTGGCTCGCCCAGCTGGGAGCGGCGGTCATCGCGCCCAACGTGCGAGGCTCAGCCGGCTACGGCAAGAGCTATCTCAAGCTCGACAACGGCTTCAAGCGAGAGGACTCGGTCAAGGACATCGGCGCGTTGCTCGACTGGATCGAGACCCAGCCCGATCTCGACTCGTCACGGGTCGCGGTCTACGGCGGCAGCTACGGCGGCTACATGGTGCTGGCGAGCCTGGTGCACTACAGCGACCGGCTGCGCGCCGCGGTCGATATCGTCGGCATCTCGAATTTCGTCACCTTCCTCGAAAACACCCAGGACTACCGCCGGGATCTGCGCCGCGTCGAATACGGCGACGAGCGCGACCCCGCGATGAGAGCGCACCTCGAGAAGATCAGCCCCAACCGCCATGCCGACAAGATCACCACGCCGTTGTTCGTCGCGCAAGGCCAAAATGACCCCAGAGTGCCGGTGACCGAGGCCGAGCAGATCGTGCGAGACGTCCGCTCCGCCGGCTACGACGTCTGGTACATGAACGCTCTCAACGAGGGCCATGGCTTCCGCAAGAAGGTGAACCGCGACCTCTACTCCGAGATCGTCATGCTCTTCTTCGAGACCTACCTGCTCGGCGACCCGCCGGTGATGTAGTCCGTCAGCTCCTGGATGTGAACTTCCTGATCCTCGATGAGGCTACGCACCACGTCGCCGATCGAGATCACGCCCACGACCCTTTTCTCGACTACCACCGGCAGGTGTCGGACCCGCTTTTCGGTCATCAGGGCCATCGACTCTTCAACCGTGAGATCGGGACGAGCGCAGACCACCGAGCGGGACATGATCTCGCGGATCCGGGTCTTCCGGGATGACTTTCCCAAGAGAATCACTTTGCGAGCGTAGTCGCGCTCGGAGAAGATGCCGACCAGCCGCTCACCTTCCATGACCAGCAGCGCCCCGACCCTCTTCCGGGCCATCTCTTCGAGGGCCTCGAAGACCGTCGCGTCGGGGGTCAGGGACCAGATGTCCCGACCCTTGTGGTTCAGAAGATCGGAGACCCGCTGCATGGAGAAGTACCCTCTTGCCACGAGGTTAGCACGCCGCCGCCTGGCCACCTAGCGGCGAGCCGCGACATTTGACAGAATCCCAGCGCCTCACCAGCTCGAGGATTCGGTTTCCGGCAGTCACGTTCGTTTGATGACCTTGCTGAGCGTACAAGCGATCTTCTACTACATGGCGGCCGCCAGCGTCGCGAGCGCGCTTCTGGCCGTGACGCGGAAGAATCCCGTCCACAGCATGCTCTGGGTGCTGGCGCTCTTCCTTCACGTGGCGGGCATCTTCCTGTTGCTGGGCGCGGAGTTCCTGGCAGCGGTGCAAGTCATCGTGTACGCGGGCGCCATCTTGATCTTCTACCTCTTTGTCCTGATGCTGCTCGACCTGCCGGACGAGGAGGCTCGGCCGCGGTTCGGCAAACATTGGCCGCTCGCGGCTGCCGTGGGGCTCTCCTTTGCAGCCCTGGTCTGGCTCGCCCAAGTCCGGACGCCCTACCCAGTTGGAAGTGGGCCAGTTGGAAGTGGGCCAGTTGGAACTGGGCTTGCACCCGCGGCAAGGCGGCTGGCGGCGGAAGGTCCGCCTCGGGGGAGCCTTCGGGACATAGGCGAGGCGCTCTTCGGTCCGTTCGCGTTGCCCTTCGAGATGGCCTCCCTGGTGCTCCTGGCCGCCATCGTCGGCGCCGTGGTTCTGGCCAGGAGGAGGGGAGCAGGGTCATGATCGCGCCTCCGGGCATGGTTCTGGGATTGAGCGCCGTCCTCTTTGGGATCGGAGTGTTCGGCTTCCTCGCCCGGCGCAACATCATCCTCATGTTCGTCTCGGCCGAAATCATGCTCAATGCGGTCAACGTCAGCCTGGTCGGCTTCAGCCAGCAGCTCGGAGAGCCGCGCGGCCAGGTCCTGGCGCTTTTCGTGATCGCGGTGGCGGCTGCGGAGGCAGGCGTCGGTCTGGGGCTGGTGATCGCCCTGAACCGCAACAAGCCCGGGGCCGCGGTGGAAGATCTGACCGAGCTCAAATGGTGACGCCGTCGGTGATGGTTCTGCTCGCGGTGCTCGCCCCGGCGCTGGGCGCGCTTCTTATCGCGTTGACCGGCGAGCGTCGCGCCAATCTGAGGGAGTTTTGGTCGGTTGCGGCCGGTGTCGTGATGCTCGCTCTGGTCGCGAGCATGATCCCGGAGGTCCTGGCCGGCCGGACGCTGGAGGTCGTACTCTGCCGGATCCTCCCCGGCGTCGAACTCAGCCTTAGGGTGGATGCCTTCGGTCTGCTCTTTGCCGCGGGGGCGTCGCTGCTCTGGATCCTGACCTCGTTCTACTCGATCGGCTACATGCGTTCGCTCAAAGAGCACGCGCAGACCCGCTACTTTGCCTGTTTCGCCCTGGCCCTTTCGGCCACCCTCGGGGTGGCCTTCTCCGCCAACCTCTTCACCATGTTTCTGTTCTACGAGGCCTTGACGCTGGTCACCTACCCGCTCGTGGGTCACAAGGAGACGGCCGAGGCCAGGGCCGGCGCGCGCAAGTATCTGATCTACCTCCTGGGCGCCGCCAAGGTGTTGTTGCTGGCCGCGATCATTCTGACCTACAACCTGGCCGGGACCCTGGACTTTCGCGCCGGCGGGATCCTGCCGGTGGCCAAGCTCGCCGAGCAGCCCACGCTTCTCCTTGTGATCTTCGCCCTCTTTCTCTTTGGATTCGCCAAGAATGCCCTGATGCCGCTCCATAGCTGGCTACCGGCTGCGATGGTCGCCCCCACCCCGGTGAGCGCGTTGCTGCATGCGGTAGCGGTGGTCAAGACCGGGGTCTTCTGCACCCTGCGGGTGTTTCTCTTCGTCTTCGGTCCTCACGCCATGCGCGAGCTGGGCGCGGATCAAGTGGCCCTGGTCGCCGCCTCGGTGACCATCCTGGTCGCCTCGCTGCTGGCGCTGGGTCAGGACAACCTCAAGGCCCGACTGGCCTTCTCGACCGTGAGCCAGCTCTCCTACATCATCCTGGGAGCGGCGCTCTTGAACTCCAGCGGAGTGCTGGGCGGGGTCGCCCATATCACCAACCACGCCGTGTCGAAGATCACGCTCTTCTTCTGCGCCGGCTCGATCTACGTCTCCACGCACAAGACCGAGATCAGCCAGATGTCCGGACTGGCCAAACGCATGCCCTGGACCATGGCCGCGTTTACGCTGGCTTCCCTGAGCGTGGTGGGCATTCCCCTCACCAGCGGGTTCGTCTCCAAGTGGAACCTCGCCCTCGGCACGGTGGACCACCACAGCCTCGTCTTCCTAGCCGTGCTCCTGGTCGGCTCGCTCTTGAGCGCGGCCTACCTGGGCCCGGTCGTCTACAGGGCCTACTTCGAAGACGAGGCGCCGCCCAGCGAGTCTGCGAGCGCCACGCTGTCGGGCGAGGACATCCGCGAGGTTCCCTGGATGGTTGCCCCCCTGGCGATCACCGCGGCCTTGAGCCTGCTCCTGGGCCTCTTTCCCGGCCCGGTCCTGGAGCTGGCGGGAAGGGTCATGCCGTGAGCTTCTTCGAGCGACAGCTGGAGGATCCCGTCCGAGTTGCTCGCATCAAGGGCCGGCTCAAGCGCTGGTTCTATGTCGGTCTGGCGGTCGTTGCTCTGGCCGAGATCGTTCTGCCGCTCGTCTTTCATGGCGGTCACCCCCATTTCTCGTTCGAGAGCTTTCCTGCCTGGGGTTCGCTCTATGGGTTGATCTCTTGCATCGCGATCATCGTCGTGTCGAAGCTGATCGGGAAAGCATGGCTCATGCGGCGCGAGGACTACTATGACTCTTGAGTGGGTCCACCCGGGCCTCCTGCTCATTCTGGGCGCCTGGGTCTTGCCGTGGCTCGAGGGAAGGGTCAAGCGAGTGGCCATGCTCGCCTTGCCTGGCGCGGCCCTGGTCGTTTGCTGGCTGATGACGCCTGGAACCTATGGCGTGGTGCGCTTCCTCGGGCAAGAGCTGGTGTTCGGCCGGGTGGACCCCTTGAGCCTGGTCTTCTGCTATGTGTTTTCGCTCATGGCCTTCCTGGGGATGGTCTACGCACTCCATGTCGAAGACGATTCCCAGCATGTGGCCGCCCTGACCTATGCGGGAGCCGCCCTCGGGGTGACCCTGGCCGGGGATCTCCTCACCCTCTACGTCTTCTGGGAGCTCCTGGCGATCTCGTCCGTGCTCCTGGTGCTGCGGGGCGGCGAACGCTCTGCCGTGGCCGCCGGGTTTCGCTACCTGCTGGTCCACGTGTTCGGCGGGCTCCTGCTGCTGGCGGGGATCGTGCTCCATTGGTCCCAGACCGGGTCGCTTGCCTTCGGGGACATGGGTGCTTTCTCCGGCGGCGTGGCCTGGACCCTGATCCTCGTCGCCTTTCTCCTCAACGCGGCTGTCCCGCCTCTGGGAGCATGGCTTCCGGACGCCTACCCCGAGGCCACTGTCACGGGCGCGATCTTCCTGACCGCCTTCACCACCAAGTCCGCGGTCTACGTCTTGATCCGCGGCTTCGCCGGGACCGAGCTCCTGGTGTGGTTGGGGGCGTTCATGGCGGTGTACGGCGTGGTGTACGCGGTGCTGGAAAATGACGCCCGCCGGCTCTTGGCCTTCCACATCATCAGCCAGGTGGGCTACATGGTCTGCGGGGTGGGCATCGGGACGGCGCTGGCCACCAACGGCGCCACGGCCCACGCCTTTGCCCACATCCTCTACAAGGGGCTGCTCTTCATGGGAGCCGGCGCCGTCCTGCAGATGACGGGCGCGAGAAAACTCAGCGAGATGGGGGGGCTCTACAAGACCATGCCGATCACCCTGGGCCTCTACATGGTCGGCGCCTTTGCGATCTCGGCAGTGCCGCTCTTCAGCGGCTTCGTGAGCAAGTCCATGGTGATCTCCGCCGCGGGCGAGGGGCACCGGGCGGTGATCTTTCTCATGCTCACCCTGGCCTCGGCCGGAACCTTTCTGCACACCGGCCTCAAGCTGCCCTACTACATGTTCTTCGGCAAAGACTCGGGCCTGCGAACCACTGAGCCACCCCGGAACATGCTCGTGGCCATGGGCCTGGCCGCCGCTGCGTGCGTTGTGATCGGAGTCTTCCCGAACGTTCTGTACCGGCACCTTCCGCACGCGGTGGAGTACGTCCCGTACACGCTGCAGCACGTGACCAGCACGCTCGGGCTGTTGAGCTTCACGGTGCTGGGTTTTTTCCTGCTGCTCAGGCAGCTCGACCCCGAGCGCACGATCAGTCTCGACACCGATTGGTTCTACCGTCGTGGTCTGGCCCCTTTCGTGACCCTCGCCGCGAGAGGTCTGGCGCGTCTCGAGTCCGGCGTGGTCGGAGAAATCTATGAGTTCGTGATGCGCCGGCCGGTGCTGGGTGCGGCGAGTCTGTTGCGCAAATTCGACACCCTGGTCGTCGATGCCGCGGCCGTGGGCGTGGCACGTTCGACCCGAACCTTGAGCCAGCGCTTGAAGACCGCGGTGAGCGGCCACGCTCAGCACTACGGGCTGCTCATGGCGGCCGGATTCCTGGCACTCGTGGCCCTGGCGATGCTCGCCCTATGACTGCGTATCCGGTCCTCTCGGCCATGACCTTCCTGCCTCTGGTGGGTGCGGTTCTAATCCTGCTCTTGGGCGGCGAGCGGCGGGCGCGATGGATCGCCCTCGCCACGACCGTGGCGACCCTGGCGGTCTCGACCCCGCTCTACCTGTACTTCGACAAGACCTCGAGCGCTCTGCAATTCGTCGAATCCGCCGAGTGGATCCCGGCTTGGAACATCGCCTACGGCATGGGTGTGGACGGCATCAGCCTGCCATTCATCTTCCTCGCCGCGCTCCTGAGCGTCCTGTGCGTCAGCGCCTCGTGGACTGCAATCCGGACCAGGCAGCGGGAGTTCTACGCCGTGCTCCTGGTCGCGGAGACGGCGATGCTCGGCCTCTTTTCGGCATCCAATCTCTTTCTCTTCTTCATGTTCTGGGAATTGATGGTGGTTCCCCTCTTTCTCCTCATCGGCGTCTGGGGAAGTTCGCGGCGCGTCTACGCCGCGGTCAAGTTTCTGCTCTTCACTCTCGCCGGAAGCGTCTTGATGCTGGTCGGCATCATCGCGCTCTACCACACCTGTGGCACGTTGGACTTCAAGGCCCTTGCCCTCGCCCGACAGAGCCTGGGGATCGAGCAGCAGGCGTGGCTCTTCGCGGCCTTTCTGGCCGCCTTCGCGGTCAAGGTGCCCATGTTCCCGGTGCATACCTGGCTCCCGAACGCCCACACCGAGGCTCCCACGGCGGGGAGCGTGATCCTGGCCGGGATCCTTCTCAAGATGGGCGCCTACGGTTTCCTGCGGGTCTCGCTGCCCATACTTCCCGACGCCGTGCAGCTCTTCCTCGAGCCCATGCTCGCCATCTCCGCGGTGGCCATCGTCTACGGCGCGTACGTGACCTTGGTCCAGAAGGACATCAAGCGTCTCATCGCCTTCTCGAGCGTTAGCCACATGGGCTTCGTCACCCTGGGCATCTTCACACTCAACCGGAGCGGGGTCGAGGGCGCGATCCTTCAGATGATCAACCATGGGATCATCTCCGCGGCGCTCTTCTTGTGCGTCGGCATGATCTACGAGCGCACCCACACGCGCGAGATCAAGGACTACGGCGGGGTCGGCAAAATCGCGCCGGTCTACTCCATCTTGCTGGCGCTCTTCTGTCTGGCGGCGGCGGGATTCCCGGGGCTGAATTCGTTCGTGGGCGAGTTCCTCATCATCGGCAGCGCCTTCCAGACCCGGACTTGGCTCGGAGCCATGGCTGTGTGGGGTGTGGCTCTGGGGACGATTTACCTGCTGTGGCTCTACTACCGGGTGGTCATGGGCGAGACCAACCCGGGGCTCGCGGGGCTCGAGCTCGAGCTCAACCTGCGAGAGGTGGCGACGTTGGCGCCGCTGGCCCTGCTGGCCCTGTGCCTGGGCCTGTACCCCGACTTGGTCCTCTCCTATCTTCGTGTTCCCGTGGCCGAGCTCCTGGCCGGAGTTGCGCCGTGAAGGGTGTCACCATGTCCGACCTGATCCTGCTGATCCCGGAGCTGATTCTCCTCGGCACCACCCTGGCGCTCCTGCTCGTTGCGCGCCGGATCCGCACAACGCCCGTGGCCGTGGTCGGGACGGTCCTTGCTGCGCTGGCCGCGGCGCTGGCCTCGGGCTGGCTGCTGTGGCGGGGCGCTGGACCTGAGTTTGGAGAGACCGCCTTCGGGGGAATGATCATCGTCGACGGTTACTCCCAGTTCTTCAAGATCCTCATCGCCGCCTCTCTGGCTCTGGTCGCGCTTGTCTCCGTGAGGAGTATCGACGGGGAGCAGATTCCGCGCGCCGAGTACCATGCTCTGCTCCTCTTGGCCTCGACCGGAATGATGCTCTCGGTTTCGGCCGTTGATCTCTTGACTCTCTACCTGGGCCTGGAGCTCACGACCATCTGCTCCTACATCCTGGTCGGGATCACGGTGCAGAGACCGAGGTCCAACGAGGCTGCGATCAAGTACTTCCTGATTGCTTCTTTCGCCTCGGCCCTGCTGCTCTACGGGATAAGTTTGACCTACGGCGTTACCGGCGGGACAGGCTTTGCCGACATTGCCTCGGCCCTCTCGGAACTCAACTTGGCCGATCATGGCTTGGCCGAGCACGCCTTGGCCGAGCACGGCCTGGGGAGCCACCCGCTCCTCGTGGTGGCCATGGGGCTGATGGTGGCGGGGCTTGCCTTCAAGATCGCGGCGGTGCCGTTTCATGCCTGGGCTCCGGACGCCTACCAAGGCGCGAGCACCCCGGTGGCGGCCTTCCTGGCGGCCGGCTCCAAGGCGGCCGGCCTGGCGGCGCTGGGACGCCTCTCTCTGGTCGCGTTCGGCGCGCAAGCCCAGGTCTTCTCCGTGCTTCTGGCGGGACTCGCCGCCCTCTCCATTGTCGTTGGGAGTGTCATCGCTCTGGCCCAGACCGACATGAAACGGCTGCTGGCCTATTCCTCCATTGCGCATGTGGGCTACGCTCTTCTGGGTCTCGTCGCCGGCACTTCGGAAGGGACCTCGACGACCATGATCTACGCCTTCTTCTATGTCTTCATGACGCTCGGGGCGTTTTGCGTGGTGATCGCGCTGGGCGAGCGCGGTGAGAACCTGGACGGCTATCGAGGCCTGGCGGCACAGCGACCCCTGATGGCCGCGCTCATGCTGCTCTTTCTCTTGTCTCTGACCGGCATCCCTCCAACGGCCGGGTTCGTGGCCAAGTTCGGCGTCATCCTGAGCGCCGTCACCGCGGGTCAGATGGCGCTGGCGGTCCTGGCCGTGGTCTTCAGCGTGGTATCGGCGTTCGTCTACATGCGCGTGGCGGTCTTCATGTTCATGAAGGAGCCGCAGGAGGCGGCGCCGTCGCACCTCCCGGTGGCGGTGTTCGCGGCGCTTGGGGTGGCCGCGCTGGTCACTTTGATCGGCGGAATCTTCCCCGGCATTCTCGTATCCTGGGCGGTGTCGCCCCAATGACGGGGAATTAGTGACGGCAATGATGTAGATTGTCGGCGAGGTATCGAGGGATGAACGAATACGTCGGGATTGCGGTCAGCTTCGCCCTGGCGGGGGCGATCGCGGGCGCGATGGTGTGGCTGGCCTCCACGCTGGGAAAGAAGAATCCGACGTCCGTCAAGCTCGCGCCCTTCGAGTGCGGCGAAGACCCCATCTCTCTCCCGATGGGCAGGATGGCGATCAAGTTCTATCTGGTCGCGATCCTGTTCATCCTGTTCGACGTCGAGCTCGTCTTCCTCTATCCATGGGCCGTCGTGTACCGCACGCTGGGGGTGTTGGGCCTGGTCGAGATGGGCGTCTTTCTGGGGATCTTGATGGTGGGCTTCGTCTACGCCTGGGACAACGGCGCCCTGGAGTGGACGTGATAAGCGTGGAGGTGATATGCCGAACGAACCGTCATTCCTAACCAGCCGACTCGATGAGGCCATTGGCTGGGCCCGGAAGTTCTCGATCTTCCAGTATCCCTTCATCACTGCGTGCTGCGGGATGGAGTACATGGCAACGGCCTGTTCTCACTACGACGTGGACCGGTTCGGAGCGGGCCTGCCCAGATTCTCTCCGCGTCAGGCCGACGTGCTTTTCGTCGTGGGCACGATCAGTCACAAGCTGGCGCCGGTCCTGAAACGCATCCATGACCAGATGGCCGAGCCCAAGTGGGTGGTCGCCTTCGGAGTCTGCACCTGCACGGGCGGTTTCTACGACAACTATGCGACCGTGATGGGTATCGACACGATCATGCCGGTGGATGTCTACATCCCGGGCTGCCCCCCGCGGCCGGAGATGGTCCTCGACGGACTGATGAAGCTCCAGGACAAGATCCAGGACCAGCACACCACCGGCCGACGGGCCGCGCCCGAACCTCGCCCGGACACCTTCGAAGCATGAATAACTCTTC
>JADFQD010000051.1 GCA_022561975.1 Acidobacteriota bacterium | reverse complement strand
GCAGGCGATGCGGTGTCATCGTTGAGGAGCGTCAACGCCGCAGCGTGCCCGAAACCGCCCCAACCCGAAGGGCGACCCACAGGACTTCTACCACGGGCTGCTAAGGTAGGGCTGCGAGAAAAGACCGCGCCTCGCTCGGCAACTCCGGCATTTCATGATCGATCAGAAGCGCGCGAGCACTGAGGGGCCGCCCGTAGTAGCGAATCATGGACTTTCGGTGTGGGGCGAGCCGTGATCCTTCGACCGAGATCCCGGCGAACAATCCGCGCGTCTTGGCATAGGAATAGATCTCGGCTTGGAACCGCGCGTCGGTGCTGGCTTCGGCCGAGCGGCCCAGCGGCCCAGCCGCGACACTGACGTCACCGCCAAGCGTGAACTGGCTCTTGAGAAGCGATTTAATGCTCCGCTCGCTCATCAAGAACAGAACCACATCCGCCGACTGCACACCGATCTGGAAGCCGAAGCTTCCGCCCGAAATGCGCACAAAGACGGGGGCGCTCCAGCCGTGTTCGCCGCCACGGCACGAGAGGACGCCGCGACCGTGCTTGCCGCCCCAGCCAAACGCGCCCTTGATGACTCCCGGCAAAATCGCAACGCACCTTGCTTTCTCGAGTAGCTCCTCCGGCACCTGGTGGTCCGGTGTAGCCAGAAGGTCGCGCAGAACATCTTCGGCCGTCTGTATCTTTTGTGCCAAGCGGGCGTCGGCCATGGCGGGGCTGCCGGAGGTGAAAGCCACGACAAACGTAACAACGAGAGCTGCAGAGAACTTGAACCGGCTGATCATGAAAAACCTCCTGGTGGTTCGATAACGGGAGTCCGTCTTACTCTTTCGGCTTGCAATTATGGGGCCGCGTGCCGCCTTTCTTGGATCGTCGGCATGGAATCGCGGGCTCTCTCACATGAGACCTGCTCCGTCGCCTACGTGCACTCCGAATTCGGGACCGAGAAGATTTCGCGATCTTCGAGCCGCACAGCAGTGAGCACCCCGCCGTAGACGCAGCCGGTGTCGAGAGCCAGAAAGTTGTCCGTCACCCGCAGCCCGAGGGCGGCCCAATGTCCGGTGACAAGCGTTGCCTCTCGGCTTTGGCGATTGCGGGTCTCGAACCAGGGAACGCAACCCGCGGGTGCGCTCTCGGGTGGGCCGGTGAAGTCACGGGGTTCTCCGGTCGCATCGAGAAGCCGTAGCGACGTGAAACCATAGAGATCGCGCGTCACCTGCACGGACATCGCGGTGGACTCGAGAAGCTCCGGGCGCTGAATGTCGTCGGCTAAAACTTCCTCGACAGAGCGAGCCCGTGCTGCGGCCTCCTCGAGCGACCACTCGGGAAACAACCCCGCGTGGACCAGCACGGTCGAGCCTTCGCGGTGAAGTAGCGGTCGCCGGGCGAGCCACCGAATCAGCGCGTCCCGATCCGGGGCACTGAGCACTGGCTCGAATGCCGCGCGGTGATGCGGCCGGCCGTGCCCGTCCGCGGTCGATAGAAGATGTAGATCGTGGTTGCCGAGAACCGTTACGAACCGATCACCGAGCGCGTGGCTGGCGGACCATGCCCAACGAAGGACCTCGAGAGAGCTGGGGCCGCGGTTGACCAGATCGCCGGTCAACCACAGCCGGTCGCGACCCGACTCGAAGGGAATCGTGAACAACAGCCGCTCGAGGGTCTTGAAGCAACCGTGGATATCACCCACGACGTAGGTCGCCATTTGAGCGTCAGGGGCACCGGCGCCTAGCGCGGTGCCATCCGCAGTGCTCCGTCGAGTCGAATGACCTCGCCGTTGATCATCCGGTTCTCGAACACGTGCAGCACCAGATCCGCGTACTCTTCCGGACGCCCGAGACGGGAAGGAAACGGCACTTGTTCGCCGAGCGAGATTCGTGCCTTTTCAGGCAGCCCCGCCATCAGCGGCGTATCGAACAGGCCCGGTGCCAGGGTGACCACCCGGATGCCGTAACGGGCCAGCTCGCGCGCGCTCGGCAGCGTCAATCCTACAATCCCGCCCTTCGATGCCGCATAGGCGACTTGACCTATCTGTCCCTCGAAGGCCGCGATCGATGCGGTATTCACGATCGCCCCACGCTCGCCACCGTCGTCGATGTCGTTGCGAGTCATTGCTTCCGCTGACAAGCGTAGAACATTGAAGGTGCCGATGAGATTGACCTGAATCACCTTGCTGAAAACCTCCAAGGAGTGCGGCCCCTCCTTGCCCAGGACCTTGCCCGGCGTCCCGATACCGGCGCAGCTCACCGCACCATTCAGGGCTCCAAAGGTGTCGACCGCAATGCCGATCGCGGCACGAACCGACTCTTCCTGGGTTACGTCCGTCAGCGAGAATCGTACGGCCTCGCCCAACTCCTCGGCCAGTCCAACACCGCGCTCTTGATTCAGATCGGCGATCACCGCTCGGGCGCCCTCCTTGACCAAGCGCCGCACCGTGGCCTCTCCCAGGCCCGACGCGCCGCCGCTGACCAGAAACGTCTTGCCGCGAACATCCATGATTCATCCTCCCCTTCGGAACCAACGAAAGATACCATCGCTCCCTAGCGGCCGGCATCCACCAAGCGCCGGATCATCGCTCGCGCCAGTCGCGCGACGTTTTCGAGCGCTTCCTCGTCCAGATTCTCGCCTCGGTCTCGATGAGAATGGATCGCCGCCACCGCGGGGCACAGCGATCCGCTCGCCAGGGTCAGGCAATCGATTCCGCGATGGCTGAACGGAATCGCATCCACGCCCATCGCCGGCGGCAAAAACGTGCCGTGCACACGCAGGCCGAGATCGGTGGCGGCACGACGCGCGACATCAGAAAGGGAAGCTGAGAATCTCCTGCCAAAACCGTAGCGCTCGAGCAGGGCCACCCTACCGGGGATGCCCGCGCCATCCAGATTGATCGCAAAAACATCGCCGCCCGAGAGTTCGTCCGCATGCCGGTCCAACCAGCGCATAGCGCCCACCATGTGATCTTCCTCCGCACCGGGAGAAAGAAACACCAATTCCACATCCTCCGGCGTCTCGCGCGGAATCACCCGCGCCAACTCGGCAACGATCGCAACGGATCCGGCGTTGTCCACGCCGCCCGGAGATCGGTTGCCGCTGCGCAGGGTCGCCAGGGCGACCAATGACAGGCAGACGACGCCTGCGGACAGAAACGTTCCGAGCACAGACGCGACTCCACCGGCCAGCCTCGCGACCAGAAAGGCCCCCATCGCCAGGCTGCCCAAGAGCGCGGCTCCGGTGAAGGCGGCGCGAAAGGGCAGCGTCAGGTTCTGGGATTTGGAATCGTGATGCGCGAGAATGATCAGGGTCATTCTGGGCGGTCCTTCCGGCTTGCTGTGACGACGAACCCCAACGACGTTCGCCGTCCGGGTTGGACCATCGTGCCGGTAGATACGCTCGAGCCAAGGCGCCCAACCGAGGAAAACAGCTCCGGCTACCCAGACCGTCATCAAAGTGGCAAGGCCGAGGATCGGTCGTTCGCGACCGAGCATCGCTGCCGCGGCCACGCCCACGGCGCTCGATAGGAGGAGTAGCCGCAACGCTCGAAAGGCCGGTCGTACGTCATACGAGAACCGTTCTTCGGCAACCTCGACTCCCTCGACCTCGAACCACGAACGAACCATTCGAATGGCCCGGGCATCGCCCTCGGTTCCGGGGTAACGCGGGAAAGCGAGCCGCAGAGCGCGATTCCTAATTGCTCGACCGGTCAGTGTTTCGCTCGACAAATTTCTGCCAATACGTTGGTGGCCATTTTCATGGCTGCTGCTCGATGACCAGAGTTTCTCCAACGCTCTGCCGGGCCAAGCGGCGGCCATCGCAGGGGTCGTTCTCGCGCCACCAGGACTCCACTCGCTCGATGGGCTCACAGAGGGTTTCA
Organism: Acidobacteriota bacterium; assembly: GCA_022561975.1. Taxonomy (GTDB): domain Bacteria; phylum Acidobacteriota; class Thermoanaerobaculia; order Multivoradales; family JAHEKO01; genus CALZIK01. The sequence continues at coordinate 20,233 of JADFQD010000051.1, read as the reverse complement.
TCGGTGAGCCGAATCGAACCCCAGTGCATCGGGACAAAGATGTGCGCCCCGGTTTCCAGAAACGCCTGACACGCTTGTTCGGGGTTGAGGTGGTTGCTCTCCATGAACCAACCCGGTTCATACGCCCCGATCGGAAGCATCGCGACCTCGAGCCCCGGAAATCTACGCCCGATCTCTGCAAAACCGTCGAACCAGCCGCTATCGCCGGCGTGGTAGATGGCGCGTTCTCCGCTCTCCAGTACGAAGCCTCCCCAGTGAGATCGGTTGACGTCGAAAACGCCGCGCCGTGACCAGTGCCGCGACGGCACGAGCGTGACACGAACACCACCGATTTGTGTTGTTTGCCACCAGCTCAATTCCCTGACGGGCCGCCGGTCCCATCGAGCGAACCACGAGCCGAGCCCGCTCGGAACCAGAGCCGGGACCTCGGACGATAGCGCCCGGAGCGCCGTGCGGTCCAGGTGGTCGTAGTGGTTGTGGCTGACCAAGACGGCATCAATCCGCGGCCAGTCTCGCGGGGCCAGCGGTGTCGGCGCGAAGTTCGGATAGACCCGCGCCACCCGGCTCGACAGCAAGGGGTCGATCAGAAAATGCCGCCCGCCCATCGCAATCAAGAACCCGGCATGGCCGAGCCAGGTAAGGCGCAGGCGCTTGCCGCCGCGGTGAATCAGTGCAAGGTCGGGCTCGACCAGGGAAGCCGCTCGACCGGGAGGTGTACGTTTGCGCTTGCCGGCCAGGGGCTCCTAGATACCCCGCCGGAAAATGGATCGCGCGCGATGTGGCAGATGTTCGGGGTTTGAGTTCTGGTAGCGCACTCACCTGGCTTCCTAGTTGGGGCTCGTTGTGCGACTCTACGCCTAGAATGACGGCTGGGGAATCTGATCTGTGCTACGAATTGCCTTGGCTATGGTCGCCGTGCTGGCCCTCCTGCTCGCCGGTCGCTTTGCCTACATGAGTATGACGACTCGACCTCCCGACGATCTCCTCGCTGCGAGCGGGCGCCTGGCGCCGTGTCCCGAGAGCCCGAACTGCGTTTCGAGCTTGGCCGAAGACAAGAACCACCAGATAGCACCTCTTGCGGTGCACGGCACCGCCGACGCGGCCCTGGAGCGAGTAATCCAAACGATCGAAGCGATGACCCGAGCGCGCATCGTGACTTCGGGTGAAGGCTATCTGCACGCCGAGTTCAGCAGCCGCCTCTTTCGATTCGTCGATGACCTGGAACTGCTCTACGACGATAACGTCCCCGGTTTTCAAGTTCGCTCGGCGTCACGGGCCGGCTATTCGGACATGGGCGCCAATCGCAAGCGCGTCGAAGCGTTACGCGCCGGTCTGGCCGCCGCCGTCGTCGTCACGGCCGAATAGAACAAAAAGAAGCCCCCGCCTCGAAAGATGGGGGCTTCGAACCAACCAGCGCTCGAGAAGTCAGGCTCAGGATTCCGGCTCTTCACGCGGCTCGAAACGCTCGCGCCCCTGGCCCCGCTGGCCCCACTCCTCCCGAAACGACTCGCGCCTCTCCTTCATCCGCTGAAGCTGGTCGAGCTGCTCGGGCGTCAGCAGACCCCGAATCTGGCCCGACTGGCGGGCCCGCAACACCGCCATCTCGACTCGAAACGCGGCCACGGCCTCCGCCTTCGCGCGAACGGCCTCCTCGTCGTAGGGATCGGTCTCGATCTGTTCATGAAGCTCGGCGCCAAGGGAGCGCATGCGCTCGTGATTCGCTTCGACCTGACCGCGCCCGGCCTCGAAGATCGTCCGGATCTCTTCGCGTTGCGAATCGCTGAGGTTCAGATTCCGTAGAGCCATCTTCAGGCCGCCCGCGCCGGGACCGCCCGGATGCATCATGCCCCTGCCCCCACCGCGGCCGAAGCCGGGACGCGGTGTTCGGTAGCCGCGCTGGCTGCGCTGGCTGCGATCGCCCCATTCGCTGTCATCGCGCGGGCCACCCGATCCGGACTCGAAGCCCGGCTCTTCACCCTGAGCAACGGCTCGACCGGGTGCAATGCTCAGAGCGAGAACCGCAATCAATGCCAACGGCAGTATTGTTTTTCTATTTCTCATTTCATTCTCCCATTACTTCGGATGTGTCGAATCACGCGCGCATACATGTGGATAGATGCCCGGTGTCGGCGCCCGGTTACAGAACTCGGTCGCCCGCTCGCCTCCTCGAGCACACATTGCTATGCGCTGGGCGATCGGCGGACGCCGCCTACCACCGACCGGATCCAGCCGTCGCTATCGTCGCCGCCCGAAGCCGCGGCGGTGCTGCGGTCCGTCGCCGGGCTCAAATCGGCGTCGCCGTTGCTCCCAGCGCACCATCTGCTGATCCATTTTCTCGCGCTGGTCGGGAGTCAGAACCTCAGAAATCGCCGCGGCGGTCTGCCGGTTCATCCTCTCGAGCCGAGGCCCTACTTCACGGCGAAGCTCCTCTGCCTCGGCGCGACTCCTTTCGAGAATCGTGCGTACTTCGATACGCTGCGTCTCACTGAGATCCAGCCTGCGGACCAACCAAGGCTCGAACATGGGACCGACCGGCATAGGCGGTCGGCCGCCGCCTGCGATCCTCTGCGCGTAGAACAGGTGCACTCCCAAAGCGCCGATCGCCAAACCGCTGGCGAGAAGGGCCGCAGCCACGAGGATTGCCAGGCCCTTGTTCAACGAAGTCTCAATCCTTTCTGGCCTGGCCCGGCCTGGCCCTGCCCGTCCCTGATCAACCACCCTCCCTCGACACCCACACCAGGACCTCGTCTTCGCCGGCTTGGGACCACAGCTCGCCCGGGCTCGGCGTCGCCAGCCAGCACCACGCCAGAAGCGTCAGGGCAAGAGCGGTGGTCACCGGGAGCAGACGCAGCGAGGCCCAAGCAAGAGGGCTCCGGCGCTCCGGCAGCGCCGCGACCACGCGCACAGCGAACCCCGAGGGTGGTCGATGGGCGCCCTCGATTGCCGCGGGCCGCGCCAGCAGATCCTTCGCCCCTTCGAAGCGCTGCGCAAACGACCGGCACGCCGAACAGGACGCATGGTGTCGAGTGAGTTCGTCTGTCTCAGCAGGCTCAGCAGGCTCGCTTCCAACCTTCGAGATCAAGGCTCTTTGGTACCCACGGCAGTTCATCTGGCGCCACCGTCCAAGCGGGGTTGGCGAGGAGTCGAATCAATCATTTCTTTTGCCACGAATAGACGAGCTTACCGGTGACCGGGGCCGGCCTGCTGTTTCGCCGGTCAACAGTCCTCTCAGTCTTCGACGCGCGCGGTACGCTCGCACTTTCACCTTCGAGGGACTCCAGCCGAGTTTGCGCGAGATCTCGGCAACCGTCCAGCCCTCACCGTACAGCAATTGCAACACGAAACGGTCTTCGGGCTCGAGCGTCGCGAGCAGCCGTTCGGCATCCAGTCGCGGTCCGGGATCCTCGGCTGCGACCGCCACCTCGGCAACCTCATCCAGCGCTTGCTCTGGCCGGCGCTTGCGGAACCGAGCGTAGCAACAGTTCAAACAGACACGGGTCAGCCAGTGCTCGAAGGGCGCGCGCGCGCGATAGGTGTCGAGTTTGCGCCAGACGGTGAAAAAGGTTTCCTGGGCGACATCCTCGACTTCCTCCGGCCGACGAAAGAAGCGTCCGGCCAGACGGAACACCCGCCGCTCATAACGCTTGACCAGAGCCTCGAAGGCAGCTCGGTCGCCCCCGCGCGTGGCCTCGATCCAGGCCGCCTCTTCCCGCTCGCGCTCGCTCTCCGGAGCGGTTGCGGTCACTCCGGTGTTCCAACTGAGTTCCCAATGTGCAACGGCGCCCGACATGTTTCACCCGCTGGGATAGATGCTCGAACTCTGCCGGTGGTTACAGCCCCTGCAGTGGTCACTGCGGTCACAGCGGCCGGCGATCGCAGCCCGGGCGGCCAGGGGGGCCGACCCCTCAACCGGCCTCTCCTCCGGCAACGTAGCGCCGCCTCAGCCTCAGGCTCGTCCCCTCTCGAGTGGCCTGAAAGAGCTTTCGAAAGGTCGCCGCATAGGCGCTCTCGGCCGCTGGCCCTCCGTTGATCTCTGAGAGATCGATCGCCCGCAGAGGCTGGTCTTGCCAGCTCAGGAGATTCTTCAGAAAACCAAGATAGCGCTCGAAATCGGGGTGGTCGGGAGCCACCGCAATCTCCAACCTCCCACCGTTGCCGCGGGAAACAACGACCGGCCGCGAACCGTGAAAGACCAGGTGATTGGACGGCTTTCGCGCCGGAAGCGTGCCCTTCAGGGCTTCGAGTCCGAGCCCCGCCGGGGACGCCGGATCGGCCGCGTTCATCCAGTAGATCGAATCGACCGGCAACCCGTTGCGTAGAACCCGCACGGCGTCGTGCGAAGCAAATTGAAGTCCGGCGATGCCTTCGAAGAAATGACCGCCAACGATTTCTCCTGAAAGTTCCATGAGGCGCAATGTCCGAAACAACTTCGACCATAAAAATGAGCGGGTCTCTCTGAGCAGTAGCTCCCGAAAAACGATCCCGTAGCGGTCGAGCAGCAAACGAACCCGGTCCTTGGTGAGCAAGATGTTCAAACTCTCAGGAGTGGTGATCAGAATCTCGGGCGGCATGCGGAGCATCTTGCGCCGTTCGGCGGCCGGCGTATCGCCGCTTCGCACTCCAACCCGTACCGACTCGGCCTCCACACCGGCTGCCGAAAACGCTCGCTCGAGTTCGGCCAAGGGCCCCAGAAGATTCTTCTGGATGTCGTTGTTGAGAGCCTTGAGCGGAGAGATATAGAGAACCCTGACCTTTCCGCCCTCCCAGGCCCCGCTGAGAAGGCGGTCGAGAGCCCACAAAAAGGCTGCCCGGGTCTTGCCACTCCCGGTGGGGGCCGTCGCCAGAACATGTTCTCCGGCCGCGATCCGCGGCCAGGCAAGACTCTGAATGGGCGTGGGTCTTCCGAATCGGCCTTCGAACCACGCTTTCGTGATTGCGGTGAAGGCGGCTAACGCGGTATCCGAATCCGGCGGCGCCGGCGCAGGCGGCATCGGATAAATCTATCGCGTGCCGCTCGTGGGTGCGTTGGCGGATGAATTGGCGGGTGGGGTTGCAGGCGGGTTCGCGAGTTCGAGGTACACAGGACTCGACGTCAGCTCTATTGTCAGACCGGGCTCGAACGGCAACGCTTCGCCGTCCCGCGAAGTGGCTATTTCGAACGGCGCTTCGAGAGTGACGGTTTCAGGTCCCGCCAGGCTCCAGGCCAAAAGAAAGCTCCGGCCCTCGATCTCGAAGAAGAGAATTCGCGTTGTCGCGCTCGAGGGCTCTGTCCGCATGTAGGTTGCCCCCGTCAAGCGGTCCTGGAGCGTCGCCAGGGCCTTGAAGCTCGGCCGCTCACGCAGCGCTTCGCCGGACGGGTCCAACAGGCCGTAACCGCGGGCTGCGAGTTGCCACCAGTACACGCGCTGGACAAAGCCGCTGGTCAGGGTCGCGAGATAATAGCGGACCAAGTAGTCGGCCTGCGTTTCTTCGTCCACCGACACGGTCCGACCCGCCGGTGAGTGCGGTCCTTCCCACAGCGGCCAATTGACTTCGGTGATCCAGCACTCGTCGCCGCTGTTCTTCGAGGTCTCGGCAATGGCCTTCAACAGAGCACACTTGGCAACCGTGTCGAAGCCCAGTTGCCTGTTCTCTGGGGCGCCCCGCCGATCTACGTAGAGCAAGGAGGAAACGATGTCGAAGCGGACTTCGCACGGCATGTTCAGGACCGCGGCCGTCGCCTGCAACTCGAAATCGATCACTGCCGGACCGATGAGGCGAGTATTCGGGTACGCAGAAAGAACCTCTCGCGCGATCGCCGTCAGCCGGAGGTATTCGCGGTAGTTCCAAATCCCCCACTTCGATCGATTGATTGCCTGGCCGACTTGGAAGTCTCCGCCCAGGGGACGAAACCGGTCCACGAGCTCGGATACGGCGCTACGCCACCGATTCGGATCGCGTACCAGCTCCCGGTTCTGGGGCAGCGCAAAGGCGAGTTCGTAGCCCCGAGCGAAGAGCTCTCGGGCCAACGCCTCTTCGTCATGATGCTGCTGCTGCCACGGGTGGAGCCGCAACAGAACACGGCGCACTCCGAGTCGATCAACGGCGGCGAGAAGATCCTCTTCGCGGCCGGGAAACGGTCGCAACGCAATCCCGGCGCCGGCCCATTGGATCGACCGCCGACCACGGCTCTCGAGCAGCTCTCGATAACGCTTCCAAATCCTCGGCGCTGCGCCGGCGGCGGCCGCCAGCGCCGCAGCGTGGGCCGCAGTATCTCCAAGCCGAATCGCGATCCGCTCGCGGCGGCTGGCGTGCTGATGCGGTTGATCCGAGAGCTGATCCCAGACCGACTTGTCTCGCGCCGGGGCGCCACCCGGCGCGTCGGGGATATGGGCATGGGTCGAGCGGAGAATCAGCCAGGCCTTGACCCAACGCACCGGTCGCCGCAGACGGCCCTTCCAGCGGTTCTTGGCTAGAAACGCTCGCTGAAGAAATCGAAACGTGAGACCCCGAAGCGAAAGGAGCGAAAGGCTCCTGCCCCAGTAGGAGCGCCAGAACGCTCGCCGGTCTGCCGGATCGAGAATCGGCAGACGGCTGATATCGCGCAGGCGGCGGCACACGCCCAGCCGAGCCGGCAAGCGCGCCCGGTCCAGGTCGATCAAGTAGATTTCGAGTTGCCGTTCGCCCTCGACCAGCAGCAGATTCCCGATCGAAAGATCGCGGTGCCAAACACCCGCTGCGTGCACTTGCCGGAAGGTGTCGCCGATCGTAGCCATGAGTTCGGCCCGATCGATACCGGGAAATTCGGCCCGTTCGGTCCCCTTGGCCAACGCGCGAAAGTAGTATCTGGTCTCGACAAAGTCATGCAGGCGCTCCGTCACGTATAGCGATGGACCGTCCGGTGCCTCGGCCTCGATCAGAAACAGCGGCGCCGGTGTCTGGACTCCGGCCGCAAGCAGCGCTGCCGCCGCGCGCCAGCTCTTCTCCGCCTTGCTCCCCTGGCGGTGGCGCTTCCGGCGTTCTCGCGAACTCCGATTCGAGAATTGCTTGACCACCGCCTCGGCGGTGCCGTCCAGGGAAACAGCGCTCAGGTCCGTCGCGTACAGATAGTTCCGGCCCCAATGAAGGGTTTCCTTCGCCTGCCCAGGGTCGCTCAGCCGGCGAACGGTCTGTTCCAGTCGATCTTCATCGACCAAGTCCTTCCGTACCTCTCCTCGCCATCCGGCGAAGCTGAACGCGCGCATCGGGCTGCTAGGCCTCCGCGATATAATATTCCTCCTCGTGCAGCGAGCTGTCGGCCTCCAGTACCAACTGTTCGCCCAGCGCTTCGCGAAGCTCGTCCAGGATGTCGTGCTGCTCGCTTTCGAGTGAACGCAGCACCTCGCTGTGAACGCAGACCACCAACCGGCGGTCGCCAAGCCGGTTTGCGCGCGCCAGAATCTCTCGTCTCAAGCGCAGGCAGATCGTCGAAAGCGAACGAATGCGGCCGCTGCCCTCACAGGTTGGACACGGACGGGTCAGCAGCCGACTCAGATTCTCGCGGCTGCGCTTGCGCGTCAGCTCGACCAAGCCGAACTCGGAAAGATTCAGCACTTGGTGCTTCGCTCGATCTTTCTCGAGCTCCCTCTCCAGTGCCGCAAACACCACTTCGCGGTTCTCAGCCTCGGTCATATCGATTAGGTCGATCACTATGATTCCGCTCAGGTCGCGAAGTCGAATCTGTCGCACGATCTCTTCGACCGCCTCGAGGTTGGTCTGCCTGACAGTCGTCTCGAGGTCCTTGCCGCCTACGAATCTGCCGGTGTTGACGTCGATCGCGACCAGCGCTTCGGTCGGGTTGATCACGATGTATCCGCCGGAGCGCAGCCAGACCTTGCTCCGCAATGCCGCATCGATTTCCCGCTCGATACCGAGCTGCTCGAAGAGAGTTCCCTCTTCGTCCCAAAGCCGGACCCGGTTGCCGAGCCCATGGCCCAGACTTCTGCTATAAGACACGATCTCGTCGTAGGCTTCGGTTCCGTCGACCAGCAACTCCTCGATCTCGGCGGTGAATCGATCGCGAATGAACCGCAGCGCCAGCCCCTCTTCAGCGTGGAGAAGACTGGGCGCCTGCGCCGTTTTCGCGCGCTCGGTTATCTCCCTCCATTTTCCTCTCAAGACCACAAGGTCCTGCTCGAAGTCCTCGAGTTGCTTGCCTTCGCCGGCCGTGCGCACGATCAGCCCTCCTTCGTCGGCATCCAGTTTCTCGAGGATTTCTCGCAAGCGTTCTCGCTCCTCGGCCTCCTGCAACCGGCGCGAGATTCCATTGCTGGCAACCGTCGGCACGAACACCAGGTAGCGGCCCGGCAAGGTGATCTCGGTGGTGATTCGCGCGCCCTTGTTGGGCAGTGGCGCCTTGACAACCTGCACGATCAACTCCTGGGCGGCGGTCAGGACTTCCTCGATCGGCGGCGCCGATACCGGCGGGAACTCTTTGGTCTGGGGGTCGGCATCGGAGAGGTCGTCGATTGCCGACAGCGCTTCGCGTACGTCGCCCGCGAACAGAAACGCGTCCCGCGCGAGGCCGATGTCCACGAACGCAGCCTGCATGCCCGGAAGGATTCTGGAAACCCTGCCCTTGAAGACGCTGCCGACAACACTCCTGGTCTTCTTTCTCTCCAGGTGAATCTCGGTCAGCCGGCCGTCCTCGAGCACGGCAACTCGAGTTTGGTGGCGGTCGCTCTCGACAAACAGCTGGCGGCGTGTAGCCGTCGAGTGCTCAGCGGTTGACATAGCGACGAAAGTCGATTCCCAGAATCACGCCGGCGGCAATGAAATTGGCCACGATGAAAGAGCCACCGTAGGACAGGAAGGGCAGCGGAATGCCGGTAATCGGGACCAGGCCAACCACCATTGCGGTGTTATATAGCACGTGAAACGAGACCAGAGAGATAAATCCCACAACCAAAAGAATTGCGGTCCGGTCGCGTGCCCTGAGCGCCACCGCGAAGCCGTTCATGATGTAACTCGAAAACAGGGCCAGAACCACCAGTACACCGACGAACCCCCACTCCTCGGCAAGCACCGCGAAGATGAAGTCGGTATGGCGAGCAGGCAGAAAACGAAGTTGGCTCTGCGTGCCCTGCATATAGCCACGACCGATCAACATGCCGGAACCGACGGCGATTTTGCTCTGCTGCAGTTGGTAGCCGGCATCGAGCGGATCGCTACCCGGCGAAAGAAAGGTCCTTACCCGGGCCCGCTGGTAGTCGAGCGTGGCAAAGTTCCATACCAATGCGCCCAGAGCCAGGAGAAGCAGTGCCCCCGCGACCACCACCCGCCAGCGTACTCCGCCTACCAGCAGCATTCCGACCAGTATGGGCACAAACATGGCCGCACCGCCAAGATCACGCTCGAGAGCAACCAGGAACACTGGCAAGGCGGTGATGCCGCAGGAGGTCAGAATCTGGGGTATTCGGACGAACCGGCGGTTGATGCCGGCCAGGTAGCGTGCTAACAGCAGGATGGTGGCGAGCTTCGCGATGTCGGACGGTTGCAGCTGGGCGGCACCCAGGCGAAGCCAGCTGCGGGCGCCGCCGGCCTCGGCTCCGACCAGCAAGACCAGCACCAACAAGAGCATTGCCGCCATGTAGATCGGCACCGCAAACTTGGCAAGAACTTGATAGTCAAAGCTGAAAGCAACTCCGAACGCAAGCAAACCGAGAACGATCCGCAGCGCCTGCTTCGGCAGATAATCCAGGGCCAACTCGGAACTGGCGCTATGAACGGTTGCCAATCCTACCAACGCAAGCGTGATCGCCGACGCCAGCAGACCCCAGCGTACGCCACCCAAGTGGCGCAGTCTGAGCTGCTGGTCAGGAAAGGTCGCGACCAGCGCCGTCAGTCCGGCTGAAGTACTTCTCATAGATAATCCTGGCGAGGGGCGCGGCCTGTACCGATCCCTTGCCGCCGTGTTCCACAAAAACAACGACCACCAATTCGGCGCTCTCCGCTGGTGCGAAGGAGCCGAACCAAGCATGGTCTCTCTGCTCGAAGGGCAGCTCACTGCTGTCGATCCGTTTCTTCTGTGCGACAACCTGAGCCGTGCCGGTCTTGCCTGCTATCTCCACGTTCTCGAGGCGAGCGATAGCGCCTGTTCCTCGGTCGTTGACCACGGCCCAGAGTGCTTGTCGCACTACCTCGAGCGATTCGCGTGCAACCGCCACTTTGTGCTGCGGCGCCGGGCCGTCCCGGGCTACAAGGTGCGGTTCAACCCGGTACCCGCCGTTTGCAATCACCGCCATCATCGACGCCACTTGAAGCGGCGTCACCAGCAGCGGTCCCTGGCCGATTGCCACCGAAATCGTCTCGCCCGGCCACCAGGGGGTTGCTCGGGCCCTGAGACTCCAGTCTAGATCCGGTACCAGGCCGCGTTTCTCGCCCGCGAGATCGATTCCCGTGGTATCGCCCAAACCGAACAGTCTTGCGTAGTGCGCGATTTTCTCGACTCCGAGTTTCTGCCCGAGGTGGTAGAAGAAAACGTCGCAGGAATTCTGGATCGCCTGGTGAAGGTTCACCGAGCCGTGGCCGGCTTGCTTCCAACATCGAAACCTGCGGTTGTAGATTCTCGTGGCGCCTCGGCAGAAGTGTCGGTCGTCTTCGTCCACCACCCCCTCCTCGAGGCCCGCCACCGCGACCACGACCTTGAAAACCGAGCCGGGCGCATACGAATTCTGGATCGTACGGTTCTGAAGCGGATCGTTCGGAGCGTCCACGATCTTCTGCCACGCACCGCGCTCGAGGTGACGGGCGAACACGTTCGGGTCGTACGAGGGAGATGAGACGAGGGCCAGAATTTCGCCGCTACGCGGGTCCATTGCAATCGCGGCGCCGACTCGATCCGCAAAGTATCGCGCCGCTTCTTGCTGGAGGTCGAGGTCGAGTGTCAGTTTGAGGTCCTGCCCGGAGACGGCCTGGCGGATTCCGTGCTCTTCGCGAAGCCTCCCGCGGCTGTCAACCACCACAACCCGTTCTCCATCGCGTCCTCGGAGAAGAGAATCTTGCTTGCTTTCGATACCTCGGCGGCCGACCAGGTCGCCGGGGCTAAGCGCGCCCGCCGTCGCCCCGAGCTCGCTTTCGGTGGCCTCTCCCAAGTAACCGAGTACGTGAGCGGTGGTCAGACCATGCCGGTAGAGACGGAGATGCTCGACGTCGATCTCGAATTCGGGATGCTCCAGAGTCTCGACCGAGAACCGCGCCACCTGTGCCAGCGAAAGGTCTTCGGCGAGCGGCACCGGCTTGTAGGCCGATGCCTCGCGGCTTCGGTCCAAAGCACGCTGCAGGTCACGCGCCGGCTTTTCCAGGGTCTGGGCGGCAAACCGAATGCTGGCCTCAACGTCGAGGCTCCGGCTGCGATCGAAAAGCAGCCTGTAGCTTGGAATGTTCTCGACCAAAAGGCGCCCATGGCGGTCGTAGATCAGCCCCCGTGGCGCCCGGATGGACGCCTTGCGCAAGCGGTTGTTCTCAGCGCGCTCTCGATAGAACGAGCCGTGCACCACCTGGACGAACCAGTAACACGCCGCGATCAAGACCACGACAATCAGATAGGTCAAACGCAGAGCCGGTAGCCGGCGAACCAAATCCTCGCGATGTTCGCGGACTTCCATCACGGGGACAAGCTCATCTAAGCGTCGCGCTTTGATTGCGGCGCCAGGCGGCTCGCCACCGAACAAGACGCGCTCGCAACAGAAACCCCAGTGCGCCGGTGAGTCCGACCGTTGTGAACATGACCATGAGCCCTGTCAGCTCGGGAGCGGGGGCACCGGGTCGAAGCAGGCGCGAGAGCGACAGCAGAAGGAGCTGTTGAACGGCCGCACCCAGGGAGAACAGAAGAAACACACCTCCGGCCTTCTCGATCACCAGGCGCTGCACCGCCACCGCAGCGCCGTAACCCACCAAGGTATTGCAAAACCCGTATGCACCGTACAGGCCGCCGGTCATCACGTCCGCGCACCAGCCCGTGACCAATCCGCCCAAGAGCCCGGCGAACGGGCTCCCACCGCGCGCGTTGAACAATGCGACGACCAAGAAAACGTCGATCGCCGACGAGAAATCTTGGACCATCCGGACTCCGAGCACGTGAACGATCGTGGCCGCGAGCAGGCCCGCCAGGAATTTAGCGGCTCGCATCGTCGATAGTCTGAAGATCGGGGGGAACTCGCTCCGCTTGCAGCAAAAACACCTGGTCCAGTCGGCCCAAGTCGACGGCCGGCACCAGCGAGATGCGATGGAAAAGCTCGCCTCCTGGTCTCACCGAGACTACGGTGCCCACAGGAATTCCGCGCGGATAGACTCCGTCGATTCCGGCGGTCAAGACGCGGTCGCCGACCTTGACCACTTCTTGCAGCGGCACGAAATCCATTCCGAGAAAACTCCGTTCGCCTCCACGCACGATTCCCTGACGACGAGTACGTTCGATCATCGCTCCCACACTGGCCGAACGGTCGGTGATCATCTGCACCTTCGCATAGCGCCCGGCCGCAACCACGACCCGGCCGACCAGACCGGCATCGGTGACCACGGGCTGCTGTCGTTCGACGCCCTGGTCGCCGACGTAGAGCATCAGGGTCTGCTGCCAGGAGCCGTAATCCAATAACACGACATCCGCCACCCGTGGCGGAGAACCCGACGATTGAGCGTAGCTCGCCGCCTTCGACAGAAGTTCCAGTTTTTGCTCGAGACCGAAGGTTTCGACTCGATCCCTGCGCATCGCCTCCAGCTCGCCCCGCAGCTTCTCGTTGTCCTCTCGCAGGGCCTTGCGGGTCTCGAAACGACCGCGCAAACTGGAAACAGCCGCGGCCGATCCGTCGACCGCCCGTACCAACGGCGCCACCAGCCGGAGCATCGAAGCCTCGAGCACGCTGTAGTTCCGGTCTTCCGAGCGCACTTGGGCACTGAGCAGCATCAGCTGGCCGACCAGCACACCAACGAGCAACCAGCGGATACGTTTCTCCGTCACTCTCTACCTTCACCCGAAGAGAGTCGGCTGTGCGAAGTGCGAGCGGGGACCGGCCACTCAGAGTATGGATACCTTCCTCAGAAGCTCGATGTCCTCGAGCACTCGTCCCGTGCCCAGGACAACGCTCGACAGCGGATCCTCGGCCAAGACAACCGGGAGTCCGGTCTCGTTGCGGAGGCGCTGGTCCAATCCGCGAAGCATTGAGCCCCCACCCGACAGAACAATGCCCTTGTCCATGATGTCGGCCGAAAGCTCGGGCGGCGTTCGCTCGAGAGCCATGCGTACCGCTTCCACAATCGTCGCAACCGGCTCGGCGAGCGCTTCCCGGATTTCGTCATCAGTTACCTCTAGACTCTTGGGCACGCCTTCGACGAGATCGCGACCCTTGATCTCCTGTCTCAGCTCTTCCTTCAGAGTGAAGGCCGAGCCGATGTCTATCTTGATCTGCTCGGCCGTGCGCTCGCCGATGAGCAAATTGTACTTGCGCTTGAAGTACTGAATGATGGCGTCATCCATCTCGTTGCCGGCGATTCGCACCGAACGGCTATAGACGGTTCCGCCCAGGGAAATGACCGCGACGTCCGTGGTCCCACCGCCGACGTCTACGATCATGTTGCCCGATGGTTCGGTGATCGGCAGCCCAGCCCCGATGGCTGCCATCATCGCCTGTTCGACAAGGTATACCTCCGCCGCTCCGGCTCGCATCGCCGAGTCCTTGACCGCCCTCTTCTCGACCTGTGTGATCTCCGACGGTACACCGATCACTATCCTGGGGTGAACGTACATACGTCGATTGTGCGCTTTCTGAATAAAGTACTCGAGCATTCGCTCGGTCACTTCGAAATCCGCGATCACGCCATCTCTCATCGGTCGAATCGATTGGATATTTCCCGGAGTTCGGCCGAGCATCTCTTTGGCTTCCGTGCCCACGGCTTCGATGCGGTTGGTGAGTTGGTTGATCACGACGATCGACGGTTCGCGTACGACGATCCCCTTGTTGCGCACATACACGAGGGTGTTGGCGGTTCCCAGGTCGATCGCGAGATCGTTGGAAAAGTATCGAAGTAGCGAGGCAAACGGCATACGACTTGTTATCCTTCCTCTGAACCGACTCCCGATATCCGCGATCCGCCCTGGGACCGCGACGTTTGCTTCGATGCCAGCACCCTGAACCGCTGCACCGGGCTCCAGGGACCCCTCTCACTTTCGCCGTCGAAAGCCGCCACCCGCCAGACGAAGGTACCCTCGCCTCGCAACCCAAGCGTTGCCCGTGTTTTGCGGCGCCGCTCGGTGTCTATTATGTTGTCGACGAACAGCCGGTTTCCCGAAACCTGGAGCGCATAGCGCTCCGCGCCCTTGACCGGCCGCCAAACCAAAGCCAGCTGCCGAGAACCCTCTAAATAGAACTCCGAATTGTCTTTCGGGCTGATCGGATCGGGTGGACCGGGCACTGGTTTGGGTTTCGAAATGGCGCCGCCGGCCTGAACCACTTGCTGCAGTTCGCCGACCTCGCGCACCGAGTCGTCCTCTTTCGACGCGACCCGTAGCGCGCCCCTAAAAGCTGCAAACTTACCCTCTCCCTTCTTTGCGTCATAGGATACCATCGCCTCGGAACGCTGCCGAACCTCCGCCTCCGCCTTGGGTGTCGTGACCCGACTCGTCGCGTTGGCGGTGCTGAGATTCACCCAGCCCGATTCGAGCGCGATGCTGCGCCGGAGCTGCCCCTGACCCGAGGGGCGGGCGCGGTTGACCAAAACAACAGTGCTCGGCCGCACCGTGAACAGGGTTCCATCAACCATCATGATTTCCGCCGATCCGTTGCTGGAGGTCTTGATGTAGTCGCCTCCGTAAACCACCATCCGGCCCCGGGCCGGCCGCCATTCTCCGCGCTCACCACGGCGCACTTCGACACCGCCCTTGGTGGTGATGAACTGAGCCTCGCCGGAGGGGCTGCGGTTGCGCATCGAGTCGATGATCGAAGAAAGAACCGAGCGGCTCCGCTCCGCCTTGCCGAGGGCATCAGGCAACTCTCCGTTCCTGTAGTGCTCTCGCGCTTTGGTGAGTTCGGACTTCGCCGTCGCGAACTTTTCGCGATAACCGGTGATGCCCCGTTCTTGCTGCAAGCGCTTGACCAGCGCGTCCGCCTCTTCGAGTGCCAGCATGACTTCACGCTCGAGGAGGTGGTGCGCAAGCAACCGATAGCCGACGAAGCCGCCGCCGAAGATCGTCAGCAGCATGAGGACCGAGGTCCAAGCCCGTACGGCGTCTACGGAGACCTTGTACCAGTAGCGCTTGTTATTGTTGTGTGCCCCTGCAACCACCGAATTCTCCGAATTTCGGGAGCCGCGAATATAGCACAAAGCTAATGTTCACCGTGGTTTGCGCACCGCTCACGAGATCTGGATCGCGACGACTTTCGCAAGCGCCCGCAGGGTACCGCCTCATTTCGGCCAGCCATGGGCTGCTAGACTCTCGCGCCTGCCTGTTTCGCGGGCCTTGGAGGTCAAATCTATGCTCAAAGCCTTTCGCGACAACTTGAAATATCTGAGCTGGGTTCTATGGCTCGTGATCATCGCCTTCATCTTGGTGGCATTCGTCGGTCTCGGCGATTTGGGTCCGGGCGGCGGAGCCTCGGCCGACGTCGCCGTCACGGTTGGGGGCAAGACCGTGTCCTTTCGAGAATTCGAGGGCGCCTACCGCCGCATGGAAGACTTCTATCGTCAGACCTACGGAGAGCGGTTCAACGCCGACTTCGCTCGCCAACTCGGTCTCCATCAACAGGTGCTCGACACGCTGGTCGCGGATCGCATTCTCCTGCTCGAGGCAGACCGCCTGGAACTCGAGGTCACAGACGGGCAGCTTCAGAACGAGATTCTCAACCTCCCGGTCTTTCTGGCTGCGGACGGCGCCTTCGTCGGTGCCCAAGACTACGCGCGCATTCTTCGCCAGAGCGGCCATACCGTCGACAGCTTCGAAGCCGGCATGCGCCAGGATCTCTTGCTGGACAAAGTGCGAAACCTGGTGACCCGCAATGTCTACGTCTCCGACTCCGAAATCGAAGAGGACTATCGACAACGCATAGAGCGCGCCAAGATACGCTTTTTCAAAGCGCCCTACTCGACATTGGCCGGTGAAGTGATCTTCGATGACGCCGACTTGGAGTCCTATTACCAGGCCCATCAAGATTCCTTCGAGACTCCGGAGCGTCGGATCGCCGAGTATCTAGTCGTCGACGTCAAACGCGTGCGAAACTCGCTCGCTGTTGCTCCCGATGAAGTGCAAGCCTATTACGACGGCCATCCGGACGAATTTGATCAGCCAGAACAGGTGCGGGCTCGACACATTCTCCTCCAGGTAAACGCCGAGCGCAGCGCCGAGGAGGCCCGCAGGTTACTCCAAGAAGCGAAACAGCGGGTCGCCTCGGGCGAGGATTTCGCGGCTCTCGCCGCCGAACTTTCAGAGGATCCCGGCAGCAAGACGAGCGGCGGCGACTTGGGGTTTTTTGGCCGCGGAGCCATGGTCGAGGCTTTCGAGACCGCCGCCTTCTCGACGCCGGCAGGCCAGATGACCGAGCCGGTCGAGACCGACTTCGGTTTTCACTTGATCGAGGTTCTCGAGCATAACCCTGGCGGAGTGCGCCCCTTCGACGAGGTCGAAGCGGGCATCCGCCAGCGCCTGCTTGTCGAGCGGTCGAGCGAAGCCGCCGAGCGAAAGATCGACCAGCTCCTTCAGCAACTCGCCTCTTCCGAGCTTGATCTCGCGGCGATCGCGGAGACCGATGATACCGTTACCTTCCAAGCCACGCCGGCCTTTGCTGTGGACGAAAACGTGCCCTCCATCGGGCGCTCGACGCTCTTTGCCAGCACCGCCTTTGAACTCGAACTTGGAGCACTCTCCGAACCGGTTCGCGTCACCCGCGGCTGGGCGCTCTTGCGCGTCGCGGAGATCCACCAACCTCGCATCCCAGCACTCGACCAGGTGCGCACCGAAGCCGAGGGCCGGCTGCGAACCGAACTGGTGCGCAAAGCGGCACTCGATCGCTTGACCAGGGATCGGGACGCGGGGGTCGACGCCCTCGCTGGCGCGATCGATGCCAAGGTCGAAGAATCCGAGAGTTTTGGCGCCGACGGCCCCGGAGGCACCCTGGGTAGCAATTCCGAAATCGCGCGGGCGGCGCTCGCCGCGGACCAGGGCGACGTCGTCGGTCCGATCGCGACCGAGAGCGGAGCCGTCGTCTTCGAAGTCCTCGAGCGGGTCAAGGTCAACCCCGAAGAGTACGCCCAGCAGAAAGTTGCGACGCGCGCGACTCTTGCGCAACGGCGCGGCGCCCAGCTGGTTGCGGCTCTCATCGCGCAGCGGCGCAGGGAACTCGACATCTCCTTCGATCCGCAGCTCCTTGCGACCTTCGATCTGGACCTGGCCGGACTGGGCTCCAGCTGATCACACGGCGGCTAGCCGGGCTGGAGACTGTCTCGATGATCGGCTATCTGCGCGGCAAGATTCTCGACGCCGGTCCCGACAGTCTGTTGCTCGACGTTGGCGGTGTCGGCTATCAACTGGCAATTCCGCTCTCGACTTTCTCGCAGCTGGACCGGGCCGACAGGACCGAAAGTGTAGGCCTTTTCGTTCACACCCATGTCCGAGCCGACGCCATCGAATTGTTCGGCTTCTGGACGGCGCGCGAACGCAGCCTTTTCGCGCTGTTGATCGGCGTGTCGGGCATCGGTCCGCGCCTCGCCCGAGTGGTTCTCTCGGGGATGGCGGCCGAGGAGCTGGTCCGTGCGCTTGCGAGCGAAAACGCTGTGCAGCTCGCCACGATCCCCGGTATCGGCAAGAAAACCGCTCAACGCATGGTTATCGAGCTCAAAGACAAGGTCCTCGACTTGGGTATCGACCTTGCGGGCAGCGTCGCCTTCTCGCCGGACGACGACCTCCTTGCCGCTCTGGTCAACCTCGGTTACCGCAGTGGCGACGCCGAGAAGGCGCTCGCCAAGGCTCGCCGGGAAACCCCCGATGCCGACCCCGAAGATCTGCTAAGAGCCAGCCTCAACTTTCTCTCGCGTGTTTGAGAGCGCAGCGCAAGACCTTGTCGCGCGACCGATGAGGGTTTTTCAGCAAGCCCCTACAGGCGACCGCTACAATGGCCTCGATGTCTCCCGACAAACAGCTCCTGTCCAGTGCACCCGACTCCGAGGACTTGGGCGTAGAAGTTTCGCTCCGGCCCAGATCTTTCTCCGAATACATCGGGCAGAAGCGGATCGTCGACAAGCTCGGTGTCTTTGTCGAGGCCGCTCTAGGCCGGCGTGAATCACTCGATCACGTCTTGCTCTTCGGCCCTCCGGGGCTCGGCAAGACTACGCTCGCTCACATCATCGCGCATGAGATGGAAACCTCGATCCGGACCACTTCCGGTCCGGTTCTCGAGCGCGCCGGTGACCTTGCGGCAATCCTGACCAATCTTCAGCCGGGCGAAGTTCTCTTCATCGATGAAATCCACCGCCTGGGACCGACCGTCGAGGAAATCCTCTATCCCGCGCTCGAGGATTACTCGCTCGACCTGATCATCGGACAAGGCCCCGCGGCTCGGACGATGCGCATCGATCTTCCGCCTTTTACGCTCGTCGGCGCCACCACCCGAGCCGGTCTGATCACCGCGCCCCTGCGTGCCCGCTTCGGTATCGTTCATCGACTCGACTTCTACCAACCCAAGGAGCTCTCGACCATCATCCGCCGGTCCGGCCAGCTGTTGGAGATCTCGATTGACGAAGCCGGCGCCGACGAGATCGCCGGTCGCAGCCGCGGTACCCCACGCGTGGCCAACCGGCTGCTGCGCAGAGTGCGCGACTACGCCCAGGTCCATGGCAGCGGCACAATCGACTTTGAATCTGCGAGCAGCGCTTTGAAACTCCTCGAGGTCGACGAGTTCGGATTCGACGAGGTCGATCGCAAAATCCTTGCGACTCTGATCGATCAGTATCAGGGTGGACCGGCCGGCATTCAGGCGCTCGCAGCGGCGGTCGGAGAGGACCGCGGCACACTCGAAGATCTCTACGAGCCCTACCTCATCCAGGAGGGGTTTCTGCGGAGAACGCCGCGCGGCCGAATCGCGACCCGTCGAGCCTACGACCACCTCGGGATTCAGCCTCCTTCCGGCGTCGTCGGTTCGCTGTTCTGAGAGCGACTTGACACCCGCAGCCGTCGTCTTCAACCCGCTCGCCGGCAGAAGGCGTTTCCGAGGGCTTCTTCCAGAGGTGCTCGCCGGTCTGAGGCGAAGCGGATTCGAAGCGGCCCCGCTTCCCACCCGCGGCCCCGGCGACGCCGAGGGCCTTGCCCGCGACGCGGCAGCCGGCGGCGCCGAGACCATCTTCGCTCTGGGCGGCGACGGCACCCTGCGCGAGTGCGCCGCCGGAATCCTCGGTTCCAATGCCACCCTGGGTTTCTTGCCCACCGGCACGATGAACGTGATGGCTTTGGAACTCGGGGTTCGGGGGCGCGCCGTCGAGGTCGCTAGAGCCTACGCACACGCCCGCGAGATTCGCCTCGGCGTCGGACTCGCTGATGGGATACCCTTTCTGATGCAGGCCTCGACCGGGATCGACGCCTTTCTCATCAGCTCGTTGCGGCCCAACGAAAAGAAGTGGCTGGGGCAAGTGTCCGCCGTGCCGGCGATCGTGCGCACGCTCGCCAAATACCACTTCCCTTCGTTCAAGGTCGAGTCGGAAACCGGAATCCACTCCGCAACCCTGGCGGTCGCTTCCAATATCGCGCGCTATGGCGGCCGCTTCGAGCTGACGCCGCAAGCTCGCTCTGACGGCACGAGTCTCGAACTCTTCCTCTTCTCTGGACGCGGGCGCGGCGCGGCGATCAAGTTCGGGTTATCCCTCCTCCTTGGCCGTCTCTCGAAACTGCGCGGGGCGTCTTTCGAACGAATCCGTGCGGCCACGATAACGGCAGGGCCCGATGTGCCTTTCCAGATCGACGGCGATGTCCTGCGCCACGCGCCCGGCCGGCGGCTCGAGATCTCGCTGGCTGCCGAAACCCTCCGGATGCTGGTGCCGGCGTCTTGAACCGCATCAACCGAAGCCGCCGCTGACTCGAACGCAATGCCCGAGCTTCCCGATATCGAGGCCTACCTGGCCGCGCTGCGCCCGCTCACGGCCGGCACGCGCCTAGCAGCCCGTGGTAGAAGTCCTGTGGGTCGCGCGACCAGGGCTTACGGTGCGTATGCAAGGCGCGAGGAGGACGCGATGCCGGGAC
>JADFQD010000171.1 GCA_022561975.1 Acidobacteriota bacterium | reverse complement strand
CGCCGAGGAGGCGATCGAGATCGCCGTTTCGGGCTATTCGCCGGCCGACGTGCAGTTCATGCACGACATGATTCCACACCATCATCAGGCGATCGAGATGGCTGCCCTGGTGGCTGACCGCACGAACAATCCCGAGTTGATCGAAGCCGCGGGTCTCATCGACGCTTCACAGAGCGACGAGATCGAATTCATGCAGCAGTGGTTACGCCAGCGTGGCGAACACGTACCGGACCCGACTGACCACGACGCGATGCATACCACGCACAAGATGGCCGGCATGGCGACGCCGGAGCAGATGGAAGAACTCGCCGATTCGAAGAGCGCTGGCTTCGACCGGATGTTCCTGAAGTTGATGATCACCCACCACGACGGCGCAGTGACGATGGTCGAGGAATTGCTGGAACAGCCAGGCTCTGCATATGACCCGGTATTGTTCGAGTTCACGAACGACGTAACCAACGACCAGACCACCGAGATCGAGCGGATGAATGTGCTCCTGGTCGGGCTGTCTGACGACCCGCGCGCCTCGCTCTCAGCCGGGTTCGATGACGCAGGCCAAGCACTGATGAATCTGAAACTCCTGGGCTCGCTGCCCAAGCCGCCCGGGTTCTACGACCCGCAAAACCCGGCCGGACTGCCACCGGAGATGCCGAAGGAGGACAGCGACGAGGAAACCAAAGACGATGAGGACGCCGAGGAAGATGAGGCTTCCGAGGACGACGATGAGTGGGATCGCTATCCGCTTCTGAGTTTCTCCAACACCGACATGGCCTTTTCCGGCGACGTGATGGTGGCCGGCAGCTACCACGGCTTCAACATCTACCGGCTGGCCCCTCCTGGGCAGGGTGACGGTCGGCCGGAACTGCTGAGTTCCGTGGTCTGTCCGGGTGGGCAGGGCGATCCGTCGATTGTCGGCGATCTCTTGATCTTCTCGGTCGAGCAGACCCGAGGGCGGGTCGACTGCGGACTCGATGGCGTGAACGAAGACGTCAGCGACGAGCGGTTCCGGGGACTTCGCATCTTCGACATCAGCGACCTGACCCGGCCGGTGCAGGTCGGCGCGGTCCAGACCTGCCGCGGCTCGCACACGCACTCGGTGGTGTCCGGTCCCCATATGGAAGGCAAGGGCGAAGACGGCACGATCATCGTCTACAACTCCGGAACCAGCTCGGTGCGCGAAGAAGAGGAACTCGAAGGCTGCATCGACGAGTCCCCGGGCGACGATCGCACCGCGCTGTTTCGGATCGACGTCATCGAGATCCCCGTCGACAAGCCGTCAGAGGCTCGCATTATCGGCAGCCCGGCGGTCTTCGCCGATCTCGAGGAGGGCGTCCTGGGCGGGCTGTGGAAGGGCGGCGACCACGGCGACGACACCCAGGAGACCAAGCAGACCGATCATTGTCACGACATCACCGTGTTCCCCGAGCTCGGGATCGCCGCCGGCGCCTGTTCGGGCAACGGTATCCTGTTCGACATCTCCGATCCGCTGCACCCGAAGCGCATCGACGAGGTCATCGACCCGGGCTTTGCCTACTGGCACTCGGCGACGTTCAACAACGACGGCACCAAGATCATTTTCACCGACGAGTGGGGCGGCGGCGGCCGGCCCCGCTGCCGCGCCTACGATCCGCTCGACTGGGGCGCGGATGCGATCTACGACATCGTGCCGACCGGGAACGGGGGCGAGAAAGGGGCCAAGCTCGAGTTCCGCGCCTATTACAAGATGCCGGCGCCGCAGTTGGACGAGGAAAACTGCGTGGCGCACAACGGCTCGATCGTGCCCGTACCGGGCCGCGACATCTTCGTCCAGGCCTGGTACCAGGGCGGTATTTCGGTGGTCGACTTCACCGACTCCTCCAACCCGGTCGAGATCGCGTACTTCGACCGCGGGCCCATTGACTCCGAAGATCTGGTCCTCGGCGGGTACTGGTCGACCTACTGGTACGACGGCCGGATCTACGGCACCGAGATCGCACGCGGGCTGGACGTGCTGACGCTCGTGCCCAGTGAACACCTGTCCGAACACGAGATCGCCGCGGCAGCCTTAGCCGACCAGAGCGTGTTCAACCCGCAGCAGCAGTTCCGCATCCGCTGGCCGGCCGCGCCGGTCGTGGCTCGGGCGTACCTGGATCAGCTGGAGCGCGGCGAGGAGCTGTCAGAATCGCTTGCGGTCGAATTGACCGAGGCGCTAGACCGCTCGGAAGCGCGGCTCGAGGACGGCGCGCGCGATGAAGACCTCGAGGCCCGACTGGAATCGCTGGCTGCGGCGCTCGAAGAAGCGGACCAAGAAGGGGATCCGCGCGGCAGCGCTGCGAAGATAGCGCAGAGGCGGCGGGCCGCGCTGGGCGAGACGTTGAACGGGATCGCGGCAAGGCTGCGCTCGAGCGCTCGATAGGCGGTGAACGACCTGATCGGCTAACTGAGTGCCGGGTCCTGGTCGGCTCGGACTCGGGGAAGACGACGAGGGGCGGACACCGCCACGCGGTTCCGTCCGTTGCGTTTGGCAGCGTAGAGCTCGGTGTCGGCCCGTCGCAGGACGTCGCTGGGATCCTCTTCGCCCTCACTCTCCGTCACCCCCACGCTGACCGTCACCTGACCACGGCGAAGACCGCTTGCCGAGAAGGAATGGCCGGCAACCGCCCGAAGGACCCGGCCGAGGACTTCGCCTCCGCCGCGTTGGTCTCGGCCATCAGGACCGCGAACTCGTCGCCACCCATGCGGGCCGCGAGATCACTCTCCCGGAGATGGCCGGAGATGGCCGCGGACCACCTCTGCCAGCTCGACCAGCACGCGGTCGCCGATCTCGTGGCCCAAACTGTCGCAGAGGCGGAATGGCGTTGCAGAGACTCGTCGAACTGCCGACGGTCCGGCAGGTCCGAAACTCGGTCTCGCCCTACTCACGTCGTGGTGGATAGCTGTCTTTGTCAAGTTGGGCCACCGGTAAAACTCTGCAGCGACCAATCTTCACTCGGACAGGGTTTTGACGAGGGAGACCCCTCCTGCAGCCGATTCGTAGGCACCGACATCCCAGGGAAACGTGCGCTTTCGCCTGAGGAGGTCTCGGCGCACCGACTTGAGCCGCTTGCCGGCATCCCGGGCGGGACTGCCAGCCCGAAGCTCGAAATCGCCGTTCCTAGCGTCGACGAAGAGCTCGGTCTCGCTCGAGATGAAAGACGAGCGCCCGTAGCCCAGAGCCTGCCAGTCGTTCAAGGGGATCACCGAGTCGCCGGCATCGACCGAGAAGCGGTCCATGACGACGTTGTGGTGGCTGACGAAATCCGGGGCCGAGGACTCATAGATGGCGATGCTCCCGCGGAACGCGTGCTCGGTCAACAAAATGTTGTTGATCAGCCGGTTGCCGATGCAGCCCGGGTCGGGCATGTTGAAGGCCCACCGGCCGTCGGAGGCCACGACTACCGTGTTGTTGTAGACCTTGGTGTTGCTGGTACAGATCCCTCCGTCGATCTGGTAGAGGGAGATGCCGCTCGCGTGCTGGTCGAAGATGAGATTGTTGCGAACCTTGGCCCGGTCGACACCGTCCATGTTGATCGCCGAACCTCCGGCTCGCCCGTTTCCGAAGAGCACATTCCGATCTACTTTCGCTCGGCTGATCACCCCGTCGCCCCCCTGGCCGAGATCGCCGTTCATGTGAATGCCCGAGGCGGCGTTGTCGTAGACGAGGTTCTGTCGGATGAGCGGACGATCACCGCTGTTGCTGACGTAGATCCCGTGCTCCCCGTTGGTAAAGCTCTCGTTGCCTTCAATGCGCACATCGTCCACGAACGCGGTGAAGATCCCCGTCAGGCCGCTGTCGTGGACCCGGTTTGCCCGCACGGTGATTCGGTGAGCAGCCCGGATGTCGATCCCCGATCGGGCGGCCCCGGCGATCTCGAAGCCTTCGATGGTCCAGTGCGAAACTGTGGCCTCGAAGTTCTCCACCTCCAGGATGCTCCCGTGGCGCGCCTCTTGGCTCGGCCGATCGAGAAGCACAGATGCCTCGGGGGCAGCCCGCAAGGTGATCGAGGCGCGACGCCGGCCTGAGCGCTCGATGCGGGCGCCGGAGTACCTTCCAGATCGGACGAGGATCCGATCCCCGGGCTGCACCTGCTCCACCGCGTGCTGGAGCGTCCGCCAGGGCGCCGTCTCCGAGCCGGACGCCGAGTCGGCACCCGCCAGATCTACGTGATACGTCGTCGCGGAGGCGCTCAAAGAGGAGAACAGCAGCAGCCAAGCCCCCACGCACCATACGGGATGGCCAGGGTTGAATCTGCGGGTCACGGGAACATTCTCAACCGACTCTCAGGAACTCACAAGGAAAGTTGCCACAAGACCAAGCCCTGGTTTCACGAACCGACCAGAGCATAGCGTAACGCCTCAGGCAGCATGCTGGGTCGCTCGAGACCAGGGGAGTGTGCGAAGTTGGCTGCCTACCAATCGAGAAGCAAGACCGAATACCCGCTAAGCCGCTTGTCAGCCGATACCAGGGTGAGGCCCTCGAGCTGAGCTTGCGCGACCAGCATGCGATCGAAGGGGTCATCGTGGACACGCGGCAAGCCGCCGGCCTGACTCGCGTGCGCGGCCGAGATCGGCAGCTCCTGGAATCCATTGTGTGCAATCTCCGCCGTGACGTCGCTATCACCCAATTCGAGCCTTCCCAGGGCGGCTTTGATCGCGATTTCCCAGATCGAAACCGCACTCACAAAGACGGTCGCGGTCGGCGAGGCGATGGCCTCGCGCCAGGGTGTGCCGAGGCGTTCGTCGTCCGCAAGCCACCAGAGATAAGCGTGGGTGTCGAGCAGGAGTTTCAATCGCTGTCTCCGCGAAAGGCCACGGCGAGCGGTTCCGGGAGCGGAGCGTCGAAGTCCTCTGCGATGCGAATCTTTCCCTTCAGCCGGCCGGGACTCCTTTCGAGCCGAGGTAGCGGAACCAGCTTCGCTATCGGGCGCCCGCTTTTCGCAATGACGACCTCCTCGCCCCGAGCCACCGCCTCGAGCAACCTGGAAAGATTCGTCTTGGCGTCATGGATATTGACTTGTATCATAACGCTGAATCTACCTAGCTTAGTTAACTAAGTCAACCAAGTGCTTGATCTTAGGCTGCACCCAATGGTACAAACCGTCGGAACTTGCTGGCATCTTCCGACGTTTTGTACCATGCCGAAGCCCAGACGCAACCACCGCGAGAAAGTCCTGACGCTGATTCGCCAGCTAAACCCGTTGGGGGAAGACGTCACCGACCTCTACCTCGCCAAGGCTGGCGCGATGGTGCGGGGCACGGTCAAGGGTCAGTTCGTCATCGCGCTATGCCAAGGTGTCGCGGGCGCGCTTTCCATCTACATTGCCGGATTTCATCAGGGCTTCTTCATCTTCTGCATTTTCCTGACGGTGCTGTCGATCATTCCGCTCGGCAGCGGTATCGTGACGATCCCGTTCGGCATCGGGATGGCGCTCTTCGGCAACATCATCGGCGGTGTGTTTGT
>JADFQD010000050.1:11121-24259 GCA_022561975.1 Acidobacteriota bacterium | reverse complement strand
CCTCGAGTGGCCGAACTGTACCGGGATCTCGAGGCGGCTCTGGTTTCGTGCGGCGTCGGTGGGGGGAGCGGCCCCCGGCTGAAGTGACCGAGATGCCGGAAGTGGTAGACGTCGAGGCGGACCACTGAATGACCGAGCTTCTCTCGGGTCGGGTGAGCTTTGACGTCGGCGGCCGATCCATCCTGCAGGCGGTCGATGTGGGCATTCGGGAAGGCGAATGTGTCGCGATCGTCGGCACCAATGGAGCCGGAAAAACGACTCTGCTGCGTTTGCTCGCCAACGTTCTAGCGCCCAGTCGTGGTGGTCTGTCGCTTCGCGGCACCCCCTACAACCAGTTGACCGCGCGTCAGCTCGCGGGTTCGCTGGCCTACGTGCCCCAGGTCCGGCCGGCGCGAGTCCCGCTGACGGTCCGGGACGTGGTTCTGCTGGGGCGCTATCCTCACAAGAGACGCTGGTCCTTCGGCTACGAAGCCGCGGATTTCGAGGCTGCGGCAAGGGCCCTGGAGGTGGTCGGCGCGGCCGATCTCGCGGCCCGTGACATGAGCGAACTCTCCGGCGGTGAGTGCCAGGGTGTCTACATCGCAGCGGCTCTGGCCCAGGAAGCCGAATGCCTGATCCTGGACGAGCCGACCACCTACCTCGACCCCGGCCACCAGCGGCAGATCGCACATCTGCTCGAGAGGCTGATCCGGCGCGATGGGCGGACTTTGGTTTTCGCGAGTCACGATTTGAATCTCGCGTTTGCGCTCGCCGACCGCGTGATCGCTCTCGCGGCCGGCAAGGTGGTTGCAGCCGGGCCAACCGCCGACATGCTGGTCACACCCTTGCTCGAACAGCTGTACGGCGCCCCGTTTCACGTCTCATGCCCCGCTGGGATTCCCGTCGTGTCGGTGGACCTCTCGACCCGATCGGTTATCGGACCGGACCGGGCACCGGACGGGGCACCCGGCGAGGAAACGACATGAAGCGAACCTTCCTGGTGTGCGTCGCCGCGGTTTGGGTTGGGATCCTGGTTCTGGGCCCGTTTGTCGGGGCGCACGAGGTCGGCCTCGGCGAACTCGCAGCCGGTGACGCCGTGGCTTCGAGAATCATCTGGCAGCTTCGGGTGCCGCGTCTGCTGCTTGCGCTGTTGGCAGGCGGTGCGCTCGCGGTCTGCGGCGCGGCCTTTCAGACCCTTTTCGGGAATCCCCTGGCCGAGCCCTACACCCTGGGCGTTGCCGGCGGCGCGGCTTTGGGCGCGGTGCTTGCCCAGCAGCTGGTATCGACCGCGGTCGTGGGCGGATTGCCGGTAGTTGCGGTCGCGAGTTTCGCCGGCGCGCTCGCGGCCAGCTCGGTCATCGTCTTCGTAGCGCGCCGACGGTCTACCGCGACCCTGCTTCTCGCCGGTGTCGCGGTCGCGCTGACGTCTTCGGCCTTGATCTTGTTCGTCCAGTATCTGGCCGATTTTTCGCGTACGTTTCGGATGGTGCGCTGGATGATGGGCGGGCTGGCGGTGGTCGGCTACCGCGAAGTGTTGTGGGTGGCTCCCTGGATCGTATTCGGTGCGGTGGCGCTGTTTCTGATGCGCCGGGAACTCGATCAGCTCGCTACCGGGGAAGAAATCGCTACCAGTCGAGGTGTCGATCTGGGGCGCCTGAGGATGGCCGTGGTGGCGGTGGTCTCGCTCATGGTGGGTGCCTTGGTTGCCGTGACCGGGCCGATCGGCTTTGTCGGGCTGATCGTCCCGCATTGGGTTCGGCGCGGGGTCGGTCACGCTCACGCCTGGGTGCTACCCGGAGCATTCGTCGCCGGGGGAGCGTTCTTGGCGCTTTGCGATCTACTGGCCCGGCGCATACTCGCCCCGGCCGATTTGCCGGTAGGCGTACTGACCGCGATCATCGGCGGACCATTCTTTCTGTGGTTGCTGCTCCAGAACAAGTATCGGTAGCATGGCCGGAGGTGAGGAGCTATCTTTCACGTATGGCGCCGGCGCCGGCTTATCCGTCGAAGATCGTCGGCATCGGGCGCAGTTTTCGGGATCACGCTCTCGAGCTGGACAATCCGGTACCCGTGGCGCCGTTGATTTTCTTGAAAGCGCCGTCTTCTTTGCTCGCGTCCGGTGGCACGGTGGTCTTGCCGAAGCTGAGCGAGCGAGTCGACTTCGAAGGCGAGTTCGCGCTGGTGATCGGTCAACGCCTGAAGAGCGTGGCGCCGGAGCAAGCGCTCGCGGGTGTTGCCGGGGTGACCCTGGCGTGCGACGTGACCGCCCGGGACCTCCAGAAGCTCGACCGCACCTTCGCGCGCGCCAAGTCCTTCGATACGTTCTGTCCGGTGGGGCCCAGACTGGTCACCGATCCCGATTGGAACGAACTCGAGCTGGTGACCCGCGTCAACGGCGAGGAGCGCCAGCGCGGCAGAGCGCTCGATCTGATCTGG
The DNA here is from genome assembly GCA_022561975.1 of Acidobacteriota bacterium. Taxonomy (GTDB): domain Bacteria; phylum Acidobacteriota; class Thermoanaerobaculia; order Multivoradales; family JAHEKO01; genus CALZIK01. The sequence continues at coordinate 21,844 of JADFQD010000050.1, read as the reverse complement.
GACTTCGGCGAATTGGTGAGCTACGTCTCAGCGTGTATGACTCTGGAGCCTGGAGACCTGGTGTTGACCGGAACCCCTGCGGGTGTCGGACCCCTGGCGGCCGGTGATCGGGTCGAGGTGGTCTCCGCGCAGATCGGTAGCCTCGACTTCAGCGTTGCCAGCGAGGAGAGCGCGACGGACGCCGCGGCCAGCGAAAAATGAGGGTTCCCATCGCTCTCTGCTTGCTCCTGGGAGGCATCGCGGCAGTGGTCTTCTACCGGGTCCAAGGGTTCTTTCCCTCGCACGCGGTTTTAGTCGGACTGGCCGTCGGCGCTCTTGTCTACACCCTGCTCAGGGTCTTCGACAACCTCCGCCTGGCTTCGAGGACTTCGCGGGGCCGCGTGCCACGGAACCAGCAAGAGCGCCAGGACAAGTAGCACGTGGACAAAGCCTCCGAATGCCCAGCCGGTGAACAGGAGGACGAGCCAAGCGGCTATCGTGATTGCGGCTCCGAATAGACGCAGATCGGTTTTCGACAGGAAAGCCATGGCCTCGGCCGACATCGAGTTCGAAGGCTAGCACGGGTCCTTTGGACCATGCCTGTGTTACGGTTTTCGCACAGATGCGAAGCCATCCGACTCTACAGATCGTCCTCCTGATGAGCGGTTCGGTTTCTCTAGCCGGCCTGGTTGGTCTGGGCGGAACCGGCTGCGCGCCTGAGCCGAGCACCTCCGGCATGTCCGACTCGGGCGAGATCCTGGCAACCGAAGAGGTCGCAGGCCCGATCGATGCCGAGCTTTCGACGGAAGCGGACCCAAGGGGTCGCCGCGGGGTCGAATCGGGACGGGTTCTTCCCCCCGGTTTTCCGGCCGAACTCCCGATTCCTGCGGGAGCTTCGGTGGTCGAGCAGGGGCGGAGCAAAGACGGCAAGAGATTCGTGGTCCTGGGGACATCGGCGTCGGCCGTGGGCCTGGCTGCGAGTTGGGCATCTCTGTTGGAAGTCGAGGGTTGGAGCGTCCATCGCTCAGGCGACTCGACGCTCCGGGCTGCCAAGAGAGCACTGGCGATAACGGCTACGGTCACGCCGGCAGGGGCGGGCTCGCGGCTGCGGATCGTCTACTGATGGCGGGCTCCGGCAAGCGCCGTCGGCCGATGTCGATGGCGGGCATGGGCTTCGAATTGGCCGGGGCGGTCGCCGGCTTCACCTTCCTGGGGTTGTGGATCGACCGTCGCTACGGAACCGAACCGTGGGCGCTCTTGATCTGTGCGGCGATCGGGGTGGTGGGCGGGCTCTATAATTTCGTGCGCGCCGCTCGACTCGCGGCGGAGGCCGTTCATCGGGAGGCCGATCCGAAATGAGGCCGCTCCTCCGATTCGCCGCGATCGGAACCGCGGTAACCATCGGCCTGCTCGTGGCCGGGAGCTGGTGGACCCGCAACGCGCCGGCCGGTACCTACGAGGCGATGGTCTGGGCCTGTGCCGTCGTCTTCGCGGGCTCGCTGGTTGGAGCGATGCCGCTGGTGTTGGGGCAAGGGGGGGTATTGGCGCCAGGGGCGCCAGGGGAGCCACCGGCGGGGGCCGGCGTGGGCCCGGCAAGAGGCCCGGAGGCGGTTTCCAGGTTTCTAGCCGCTATGCTGGTGCGCATGGGCGCAGTCGCCGTCGGGGCGGGGGCCGTGATTTTCCTCGGAGAGGTTCGAGTCGAGTCCTTTCTGCTCTGGCTGGCGGTCGGTTATCTGGCCTTTCTGATCGTCGATACCGCCTTTGCGCTGCGGGTGTTTCGGAGCTTGTGAAACTCGTCACAAGCGGTTATACTCGCGCCGCGAACTGACCGCCGGTTTGCAGATTCCTCCAACAAGAACGATTCCTTTCTCCGATGTCCGGCACGAATCCGCTCGAACACGTCGTTCAGCATCCGATCAAGGAGATTCCGCTGGACGCGGGGCTCTTGACGCCGGAGGGCGTGGTCACCCTCATGAGCGATCATATCGCCATGACGATTCTCGCCGGGCTGGTGTTGTGTTTGCTTCTGCCGCTCGCGCTTCGGCGCTCGCGCAAGTCCGGCGAGGGTGTCGATCGCTTGGTAACTACCGGCTTTGCCGGCGCCATCGAGGCGATTTGCGAGTATCTGCGAAAAGAGGTTGCGGAGCCGACTCTGGGCGAACACACCGACCGTTTCATCAAGTACGTTTGGTCACTGTTCTTCTTTGTGCTCACCATCAACCTGCTCGGCATGCTGCCGATCGGCGTGATTACGCCCCTGGCCTTCGGCGTGCACATCGGTGGTACGGCGACCGGCAACATCTGGGTGACCGGCACCCTGGCGGTGATGACACTCCTGATGATGGTCATCAACGGTTTGCGCCTGGGCAAGGTCGAGTATTTGAAGCACTTCTGTCCGGGGCCCTGGTGGATGGCGCCGATTCTGGTTCCGGTCGAGATTGCCGGTCTCCTGGCCAAGGCGTTCGCGCTGGCGGTTCGACTTTTCGCCAACATGCTCGCGGGCCATTTGATTTTGGCAGTGCTCCTCGGGTTCATACTGAGCGCGGGCTCGGTCAGCACCGGCGCCGGCCTGGGCGTCGCCATTCCGGCGGTTCTGGGGAGTGTCGGGATTAGCCTTCTGGAGCTTTTTGTCGCCTTTCTACAGGCATTTATCTTTACTTTCCTGACGACACTGTTCATCGGGATGTCGGTCGTCTTTCATCATGATGACCACGAGGAAGCCACAGCTCATTAAGTAGCGATCGGAAGAATTCGCCATGCCCGAGTCGCGGGGCAAAGGGCCGCAAGGCGTGACTGCGATGGCGAGCCGAACCACCGTCGACTCCCGCTCGACGGAAAGACTGGAGAAAAAAGATGCAGAAACGATTTTCGAAAATTGCCTTGGTCATGCTGGTGATGGGCCTTGCCGTACTGTTTGTTCCCGCCACTCCGGCGATGGCTGCCGACGGCGCCTCCGCGGAAGGTGGTTCGATGTTGACGACTTTGGGCGCAGCCAGGCTCGGCGGCGCGATCGGCGCGGGCCTGGTGATCATGGGCGCGGCCGCGGGTATCGGCCGGATCGGGGGCAGTGCGGTCGAGTCGATGGCGCGTCAGCCCGAGGTCGCGGGCCAGATCTTCACCCCGATGATCCTGACCGCGGCTCTCATCGAGGGTGCGACCTTCTTTGCCTTGATCATCACGATGCTGGCGGTCAACGCAAAATAGCCGACCGACCGGTATGAAGACCATGCAGATCAAGTCGCAAAAGGGGTCGCAGTCTACGGTTGGCGCGGCCGTCGCGCCTGTCGCGGCTGTCGCGGCCAGCGCAGTCGCGGCACTCGGAGCCGCCGGTCCGGCGTTCGCGGCGAGTGGTGGAGAGGAGAACATCTTTTCCGGCAACCTGGGCAATGCCGTCTGGACACTCGTGGTTTTCGGCACGGTGCTCTTTGTTCTGGGCAAGTACGCGTGGGGACCCTTGCTCGATGTGCTTCAAAAGCGCGAGCAGTTCATCCACGATTCCCTGGCCGAGGCAAAAGAGGATCGCGATCAGGCCGAGAGCCGGCTCGCCGAGTACACCAGCAGGTTGCAAGAGGCCCGGGGCGAGGCCAGCAAGATCGTCGAGGAGGGCCGTCGGGACGCGGAGGTCGTCAAGGCTCGAATCGACGAAGAGGCTCGGGAAGAAGCTCGGAAAGTGCTCGATCGTGCCAAGCGCGAAATCGAAGTGGCCAAACAGACGGCGATCAAAGAACTCTATACGTCCAGCGCCACGCTGGCGACGGAGATGGCTTCGCGTATCTTGCGCAAAGAGCTTTCGGCCGCCGAAAGAGAGAAGCTGGTGGCGCGCTCGCTCGATGAACTCGACCAGTTCGACACCAACTAAGGAAGCCTCCGGCTAGTGATGTCCAGCGGCTTCGACGAACGTGAACTGGCGATAGCCCGGCTCTACGCCGGCGCTACGCTCGAGCTGGCCGAAGCGGCCGGTGCGTCGGAGTCCGTGCTGGAAGAGCTGGGCGGGCTCGCCGAACTCCTGGAGCGCGATCCAAATATCGAGCGCGCACTGTCCTCCCCGCTGGTGGACGCAGAGGTGCGACGCGAATTGCTCGAGACCGCTCTTAGAGGTCGTGCCAGCGATTTGGTCGTGAACTCTCTTCAGGTGATGAATCGCAAAGGCCGGTTGAGTCTGCTGCGCGCTTTTATCGAAGGCTACCGGAGGGAGTTCGAGGCGATGAAGGGCATCACCGAAGTCGAACTCGTGGTAGCCGAGCCACTATCGACCGAGCAGAGAACCCGGGCACAACAGGTGGCCGAGAAGTGGACCGGAGGACCGGTTCGGCTACTCGAGAGGGTGGACTCCGAGATCATTGGCGGGCTGATCTTCAAGGCCGGTGATCGAAAGTTGAATCGGAGTGTTTCGCGCGAACTCGACATCATGGCGAGCCGCCTGTTCGACCGCGCCTCCGAGCACGTCCAGAGTTTGACCCCGGTCGATAATTAATCCGAAGTTTCGTAAGCAGCCAGGCAGAGTGGAGACATCCAGATGAAATTCAACGTGGACGAGATCTCGTCGGTTCTGACCGAGGAGATCCGAAACTATCAAAGCGCGGTAGACCTCAGCGAAGTCGGCCGCGTGCTCGAGATCGGTGATGGGATTGCGCGTGTCTATGGCCTGGCCAACGCCATGGCGGGTGAGCAACTCGAGTTCTCCAACGGCCAGTTCGGCCAGGTGTTCAACCTCGAAGAGAGCTCGGTGGGTGTCGTCATCTTCGGCAACTATCTCGACATCAAGGAAGGGGACGAGGTCCGCCGGACCGGCAAGCTCCTGAGTGTTCCTTGCGGCGAGGCGCTCATCGGCCGCGTGGTCGATCCGCTCGGCCGGCCGCTGGACGGCAAGGGGGTGGTCGAAACTCCGCATCGCCGTCCGCTCGAGCACAAGGCGCCGGGTATCGCCGGCCGTCAGCCCGTGGACGAGCCGCTCCAGACCGGGATCAAGGCGGTTGACACGATGATCCCGATCGGCCGCGGCCAGCGCGAGCTGATCATCGGCGACCGCAAGACCGGAAAGACAGCGATTGCCATCGACACGATTCTCAATCAGAAGGGCACCGGCGTGATCTGCGTTTACGTCGCGATCGGCCTGAAGGAGTCGACCGTGGTCGGCGTGGTCGACAAGCTCGCCGAGCACGGCGCGCTCGATTACACGATCGTGGTATCGGCGGGATCCTCGGACCCGGCGCCGCTTCAGTACATCGCCCCGTACGCGGGTGCGGCGATGGCCGAATACTTCATGTACAACGAAGGCAAGCACACTCTGTTGGTCTACGACGATCTCTCCAAACAGGCCCAGGCCTACCGCCAGCTCTCTTTGCTGCTTCGCCGTCCGCCCGGGCGCGAGGCCTATCCCGGCGACGTCTTCTACCTCCATTCGCGTCTGCTCGAGCGTTCCGTCAAGCTGCGTGACGAGTACGCGGTGGTCCCCAAAGACACTCCGGAGGAGTCGATCGATCGCTCGATTGCCCGCGTTCATCCACAGGGCCTCGAGGCGCCGCCTGAGGAGCGCCCCGACGAGGCCACGGGTCTCTACCATCGTGGCAAGGGCCGCAAGCATGCCGAGGCCTGGCTCGAAACACTCGACGATAAAGACCGGTTCCGGGTACACAGGTTTCGCGACAGCGGCGGTTCGATGACCGCGTTGCCGATCATCGAGACCCTCGAAGGTGAAGTCTCGGCCTACATTCCGACCAACGTGATTTCGATCACCGACGGCCAGATCTACCTCGATCCAGACCTTTTCTTTGCCGGCGTGCGGCCGGCGGTCAACGTCGGCATCTCGGTGTCTCGTGTGGGCGGCAACGCCCAGATCAAGGCGATGAAGAAGATCGCCTCGACTCTGCGGCTGGACCTCGCGTCCTTTCGCGAACTCGAGGCCTTCTCGCAACTCGGCACCGAACTCGATGCCGCGACGCAGCGTCAGCTCGATCGCGGAGAACGCATGGTCGAGCTGTTGAAGCAGCCGCAATACCGTCCCTATCCGGTCGAGGATCAGGTGCTGAGCATTTTTGCGGGCTCGAAAGGCGTTCTCGACGATCTGCCGGTCGCCAAGGTGAGCGAGTTCGAGGGCGCGTTGCTCGAGCATATGCGCAACGAGTTTCCGGAAGTGATGACGGAGATCGTCGAAACCGGCGTCATCTCGGAGGAGCTGGCCGAGACCATCCTAGAGGTCATGAACAACTTCAAAAGCCGGTTCAAAAGCTGAGCCGAAGACGGCAGTACTGGCAGGATCGCTAAGAGATGGCTAACCGCAGGGACCTGGTCAAGCGCCGTAAGGCAGCACGCAATATCCGCAAGATCACGCGGACGATGCAGCTGATCGCGACCGCTCGTTTCCAGGCGGCGTTCAAGGCGGCGGTCGCCGGCAGGCCCTACACGGATAAGCTCGCCGAGCTGGTCGAAAAGCTGGCGCGTGCGACCGAAGACCTGGATCATCCTCTGATGCGGGTGCCGAGCGAAAATGAGCGCCGCGTGCTGCTGGTGCTCTCCAGCAACCGGGGCCTGTGCGGTGGCTACAACGCCAACGTCCTACGCACCGCGCTGCGGCATCTCGAGGGGTCGCCTCTCGAGCAGGAGTCCGGCGACAAGATTCTCCAGGAAGACGGAAGCAGCTCCCTCTTGACAGGGAGCAAGGGCGAAACCGAGGTCCACATGGTCGGCAGGAAGGGCGCGTCGTACTTTCGTTTCCTGGGCCAGGCCATCGAGCGCGAAATCAGCGAGATCTCCGATTCGCCGCGCTTCGAAGAGGTGGATGCGCTGGCCAACGAGTTCATGAACCGGTTCGTCGCGGGTGACATCGACTCGGTGTCGATTGCCTACATGAAGTTCCTCTCGGCCGGTAAGCAAGAAGCTACGGTCGAACAGGTCCTGCCGCTTCAACGCAGTGTTTCCCCAACACCACACCACTCCGAGGCCAGGGGCAAGCAGCGCGAGATCGAATACGAGTTCTCTCCTGAGCCCGCGAAGATCCTCGCCGAACTCTTGCCGGCGACAGTCCGGGTTCGCTTCTTTCAGGCCTTCCGGGATGCCGCCGTAAGCGAGCAGATAGCGCGCATGGTGGCGATGAAGGCAGCGACCGACGCCGCCGGCGACATGATCAAGTACCTGACCCAGAAGTACAACCGTGCTCGGCAAACGCAGATCACGATGGAGCTTCTGGACATTGTCGGCGGAGCCAACGCTCTCGCCTGACCCTATAAACGCTCGAAGAAAGTCAAAGCTATGACGGATGGTAATTACGGCGAAGTCACACAGGTTATCGGATCGGTACTCGATGCTCGTTTTCCGGAGGAGAATCTGCCGGCGATTTACAATGCTCTGCGCCTGACCGTGACTCGTTCGGTCACGGGCGACGAAGAGCCCGAAACGCTGTGGTGCGAGGTCGCCCAGCATCTCGGTGGTGGCCGGATCCGAGCGGTGGCGCTGGATTCGACCGATGGCGTCCAGCGCGGCGCCAAGATTCTCGACACCGGGAGCCCGATCACGGTTCCGGTTGGGGAGCAGACCCTCGGCAGGGTTTTCAATTTGGTCGGTGATCTGATCGACGATCGCGGTCCGATCGAAGTTACCGAGAGGCGCCCGATTCACCGTGAGCCACCCGACTTCGACGAGCTATCCTCGAAGACCGAGATTTTCGAGACCGGCATCAAGGTGATGGATCTCCTGTGCCCTCTGGTTCGTGGGGGCAAGGCGGGTCTTTTCGGCGGTGCGGGAGTCGGCAAGACGGTCATTATCCAGGAGCTGATCGCTCGCCTGGCTCGCTTCCACAGCGGCTACTCCTGCTTCGCCGGAGTCGGTGAGCGTACTCGTGAGGGTAACGACCTGTGGCTGGAGATGCAGGAAGCCCAGATTGGCGATACCGGCAAGAGCGTGATCGACCAAACGGTCATGGTCTTCGGTCAGATGAATGAGCCACCGGGTGCTCGTCTTCGGGTCGCGCTTTCCGCGCTCACCATGGCCGAATACTTTCGCGACCAAACCGGGGTCGACACGCTGCTCTTCATCGACAACATCTTTCGTTTCTCGCAGGCGGGCGCCGAGGTTTCGGCGCTTCTCGGGCGCATGCCTTCGGCGGTGGGCTACCAGCCAACGCTGGGAACCGAAATGGGGGAACTCCAGGAGCGCATAACCTCGACCAAGCACGGCGCGGTGACCTCGATCCAGGCGATCTACGTTCCGGCCGACGACTACACCGACCCGGCACCGGCGACCGCCTTCACTCATCTCGACTCGACCGTCAACCTCGAGCGCGGGATCGCCGAGAAGGGCATCTACCCGGCAGTTGACCCCCTGGCCTCGTCCAGTCGCATCGTGGCCCCGGAGTTCATCGGTGAGCACCACTACCGGGTCGCTCGGCGGGTGCAGCAGATCCTGCAGCGCTACAAGGATCTCCAGGACATCATTGCCATCTTGGGTGTCGATGAGCTCTCGGAAAACGACAAGCTGATCGTCCGGCGCGCGCGCAAGATCGAACGCTTCTTGTCCCAGGCTTTCTTTGTCGCCGAACAGTTCATCGGCATCCCCGGAGTCTACGTGTCGCGCGAAGACACGATCCGGTCATTCGAGGAACTGTGCGACGGAAAGTGGGATCACCTTCCCGACCAGGCCTTCATGTACGTCGGCACAATCGAGGATGCGGCGGCCCGAGCCGAAGAGCTGGCGAAGGAGGCGTAGCCCCAAGTCATGGCCGATTCGAACCTCTTTTCAGACGCCAAGACCTTCAGCTGCTCGGTGGTGACACCGGAGAAGATCGTGCTCGAGTGCGCGGCTCGTTTCGTAGCGCTGCCGGCTCATGACGGTGAGATCGGACTGTTGCGGGGTCGCGCACCGCTGGTTTGCAAGCTCGCGATCGGCAAGCTTCGCGTCCAGACCGAGGCCGGCATGGAGATCTTCTATGTCGATGGAGGGTTCGCCGAGATGGCCGACAACGAGTTGACGGTCTTGACCGAGGACGCCCGCCGCGCGGAAGAGATCGATCGCGGCGAGGTCGAAGAGCTGCTCGAGAAGGCGCGGGCGAGAGCGGCCGGCGATCCGGCCGCTAGACTCGAGCGCGAGAAAGCGATCGAGCGCGCCCGGATGCAACTCCGGGTTCTCGCTTGACCTTCTCCTCCCGATGCCGTCCGAGTACGATCCGCTTCGCCCGCGCCCGCCGCTCTCGCGGGGAGCTTCCGACCTCGACACCGTGCAGGCGCTGTTTTCTCGCGCCGCCGCGGGCTACCTGCACTCGCCGTGGCCGTGGCTGTGTTGGGCGCTCGTGCTTCCGACCGCGGCCTTGATGACCGCCGAGATCGCAGCCGCTGGAGGGCCGCTCGCGGTTCTGCTGTTGTGGTCTGCGGCGATACTCGTGGCCGGGGCCGTCGAAGCCATGACCATGTGGCGGTCGCGCGATGCGGTGGTTCCATCCGACATCACTCGATGGGTGTTTCGAGGTCAGGGCAACCTGTCGCTGATCGCCATTGTGCTGACGGCGGCGATGGCCTGGCAGCGGATGTATGAGTTCTTGCCGGCGGTATGGCTGCTTCTGATCGGCCATTCCTTCTTTGCGATCGGTGGACTCGCGGCGAGCGCGCTCAAACGCGGCGGTTTGCTCTACCAAGTCGGCGGCGTGATCTCTCTGCTGCCCTGGTTCGGCAGCCTCACGGTTTTTGCGGTGACAACGGCGATAGCGAACGGCACGATTGCCATGTCTCTCTGGCTGCGCCGCCGGCAGTCGGGCTGTTAGCCATCCAAGGCGTGAACGGTCGATCCACTCAAGCGATCGGAAAGCGTCCGCTCTTTGCCCAGAACAAGAGACAGCCCCAGGGTTGCGACACTCAGTAACGCGCCCAGCCATCGGCGAACGGCCTGACCGATAGTGAGAGGCCCGCCGTCGAGACTACGAGCCACCAGGCCGAGCCGTGCCATACCAGGAGTGTGGCCCCAAAAGACCAGCGGCAGGACGTGATAAATGAAAGAGAAGCCGACAAAAAACAAGGCTAGGGGAAAAAGCGTGAGCCGGCGCAGAGGCACGCCGAGCCACCAGCTGCCCGTGATGGCGAAGCCCAGAACCACCAGGTGAGCGGCCATGTCAAGCCCCCCGCCGGCCAGTCGTTGACCGAAAGTCGGGACGCTGGGCATTGGCGATGTCGGTCCCCGAGATCCGTCTCCCGCGACTGTTGGCGGCGCGGGCGTCGCAGGAATGCCGGGCGGCACAGCCGTCGCCGGTTCGAGCGGCAGCTCAGCCTGGGTCTGGGTTTCGACGCGCCGGCTGCCCACGCCTCGTACGCTCGTGTCGAGCGGCAGGTCGAACAGCGAGTCGTTGCTGCTCCTGCGAGGCGACCGCTTCATCTCACCGAAAAGGCACGTACTTGACGAAGATCCGGTAAAGGAGATCTTCCGGCCGCCCTTGATAGGTTTCGGCGAACTCGATCAGTCTGGAGAGTTCGGCGTCGTCAGCGCTCAGCTTTTGGGCTTCCTTGAGGTTGGATATTGCAGAGGCCGTGTCCTTTCGCTGTAGATCTCGGACTCCCAAGTTGAAGTAGGAATCGACCATCAAACGACGAACATCTGGGTTGGTCGAGCCGCTTTCCCACATGCGCCATAGATTGCGCAGCGACATCTCCCATTCGCCGTCGCGAAACATCGCGATCTCGGACTGCATCGGCGCGAGGTTATCCCTTGCCTGTTCGAGCATTTCCTTGGCGTCGCCTTCGAGAGCGGCCCGGGCTGCGCCACGCTC
>JADFQD010000050.1:0-11111 GCA_022561975.1 Acidobacteriota bacterium | reverse complement strand
AACTCCTTTTCCCGGAACGCGGTGCGGGCTTCGCCTACGAACTGATCCCTCGCCGCTAGGGACTCGGGTTCGGGCGCGTCGTCTTTGGGTTTGCTTGCATCCAGCGACGCTTCCCATTTGGCTACCAGGGCTTGCGCCTCGGCGTATTGCGAATGCCCCGGTGACAGGCGGCGCAGCTGGGCGGTGGCGATGGCTGCACCGGCCTCGGCGTAGGTCTGTTTGGCGCGAGTGATCGGATCGAGTCTTACCGGGGCGGTCGCGTCCGAGGCGTTGGGAAAGAAATTGTCCCAATTCTCGTAGAGCAACCACCCGACCGCAGCAAGCACGACGAGCACGGCGGCTCCGACCGTACGGAAGGTCCGATTCGAAGAACTTTGCTGCGGCGAAACTTTGCCGACGCCGCCGATCGATTGCCTGCGCTCCGCCCCGGCACTCACCGCTGGATGCAGTTGCTCGTCGAGCGCATCTCCGAGGTCACCGGAGGATTCGTCTTCGCCTGAGGCGGGGTCTCCAAGAGCGCCTTCGGTCTCCACGCGCGGCGCGGGCGCACGTGCCGGCTCGGGCGCCGCGAAGTCGGGCGTGTCGAGCCGATCCAAGTATTCCTGCGCGGCGATGTGCCCGGGCATCATCTCAAGTACGGCCTCGAAACCGCTTCGCGCCTCCTCCAAGCGTCCAGCTTCGACTTTGGTTAGCGCGTCGTGGAAGGTCTCCTCGAGCTTGCGCTCGACCTCGGCCTTGAGCTTGCGAGCCAGGTCGATCCTCCGGTTGGCCTCTGGGTGGTCGATATCAATGAGGAAGATCCGCGACCAGGAGTCGATCGCAGACTGATATTCGGTCTTGTCAAAGGCGGCCTGGCCCTCGGTCAGTAGATCCTGGACGCGTTGCTCGCTCTCCCTATCGAGCGTAGCGACGAGCTCGGTGTCTGCCCCGGCATCTGGCTCGGCGTCGGCTTGCCCGCCGGACTCGGCGGCCGCCTCTGCCGTCTCGGTCGGGGGATCGGGCTGCTGAGGAGGAGCACCGGGCACCTGTTGCGCCGGGGCTTCTTGTAGCGAGCTCAGATCGAGAGCCGAGTCGAGCTCCGAGGATTCGGCTTCCAGGTCGCGAAAAAAAGCGGCGGCCTCCGCGTCCGGATCTGCGGCGACCTCGCCTTCCGTTTCTTTCAGGTCGGCGACCTCGATCGGGTCACTCTCTGCCTGTAGGCGTTGGTGGAGTTTCCGGGCCGGCTCAAAGAGCGGATCGAGGCGCAGAATGAAGTTGCACCCCAGCTGTGCCTCACGCTGTTCACCCTTTTCGACGAGTTCCAGCGTCTGGCGAAACGTATTCAGAATACGTTGGCGGATCTCCTCCGCGAGGGTCTCGTTGCCGGGATAATTCATGAGGCGGGCCTTTGAGGAATGGGCCTTCGAGCCGCTGGAAAAGCTCGGCGAATACTAGCAGACCGACCTCGCACCAACAACCAAAGTGCTTGTATCAGGGTGAGTTACGCGAGTCGGCGGAAGCCGGCCGATAGGGTTAGAATCGCGACCAGATCGATGTCCGATACCGACAAGCAACTCGAAATCGAGAAGCTCTACGCTCGCTCGAAAAAGCAGTTTCCGGGAGTCGAAGATCTAACCGTCGAAGAGCTTGATCGACTGCGAGAGATCGTGGACGTAGTGCCGGTTGACGTGCGCAATCCTCCGGAACAAGCGGTGTCCATGATTCCGGGCTCGATCACCAGCACCGAGCTGGAGAGCGACCCCAGCGCCTACGCCGGCAGGACGCTGGTTACCTACTGCACGATCGGGCACCGGAGCGGCCTCTATGCCCAGAAGCTACAGGCCGCTGGGTTCACAGTTTTCAATCTCAAGGGCGCGATCCTGGCCTGGACTCATGCGCAGCGAGAACTGGTCGATGCAGAAGGCTCGACCCGGAAAGTCCACGTTGGCGGACCGCGTTCGAGCCTCGAGTCGAGCGACTACGATCCGGTTTGGTAGGCGGAAAAAGGGGGGACAGGCACCTAATTACGGGAGACCTCATCGAGGTAGTTACGGAGTTCCCTCGTAATTAGGTGCCTGTCCCCCCTTTTTTCCATGGCCGCAGCGACCTTGTGTGGCAGGCCCTCGAAGCTTCCCGAGGACATGGTTACGAAGAGATCACCGGCTTGGAGTGAGTCGAGGACGCCGCGCCGCAGTTCCTCGATCGAGCCGCAGGCTGTAGCCGGAGTTTCGGCTTCTGCGAGCGCCGCAGCCAGTTTTCGCGTGTCGAGACGCTCGCTGTCGCTGAACCTGCGGGCGTGAAACACCGGAGCGAGCCAGACTCGGTCCGCACACCGGAGAGCCTCGAGATAATCGTCGAAGAAGATCCGGCGCGCCGCGGTGAGCGAGCGCAGCTCTAGAGCCACAATCACTTTCTTGTCGGGGTATCGATTCCGCAAGCCTTCGAGAGTGAGCCGAACCGCGGTGGGATGGTGCGCGAAATCGTCGATTACGAGGATTCCGCCGCTGTCTCCGACCACTTCCTGGCGGCGGCGCACGCCTTCGAATTCAGCAAGTGCCGCCGCGATGCCCGACGGCGGGATCGAGTCCGCGTAGGCCGCGCCGAAGACGGCCGTCGCGTTGAGGAGGTTGTGACCTCCACTGAGAGGAAGCTCGATCGCAATCCGATCTTCGACGGCGTCGCCGGCGATTCGAAGCTCGAACTGGGTGCCGCGCTGGTCGCTGACAACCTTCTCCGGTCGGAGATCGCAATGGTCTTCGAAGCCGTAGAAGAGAGTGCGGCAAGGGGCTTCCGCGGCGACGGAGCGCACCTCGACGGAATCTCCGTAGGCGATCAGGAGACCGTTCGCCGACATCGACCGGACCAGCCGGCGGTAGGTTTGGTCGAGAGCGCTTGGGGTCTCATAGAGATCGGCGTGGTCGTACTCGACGCTGGTAAGAATCAGGGTGTCGGGCCGGTAGTGAAAAAACTTGGCGCCGCGATCGAAGTAGGCGGCGTTGTATTCATCCCCCTCGACGATGAATCGTTCGCCCGAGCCGGTGGCGAAGCTGTGCTCGAAATTGAGCGGAATGCCGCCGATCAGAAAGCCGGGGTCGCACCCCGTGGCTCGGTAGACCCAGGCCGCGAGCGCGGTCGTCGTGGTCTTGCCATGGGTTCCAGCAACCACCAGAGGGCGGCGACTGGTGAGAAAAAAACGATAGAGCGCCTCGGGCATCGAGATGCGTTCCACCCCGAGTTCCTCCACCGCCTGCGCTTCCGGGTTGGTTTCGGGAACCGCATTGCCGACGATCACGAGGTCCGGACGAGGGTCGAGATGCTCGGGCACGTACCCGAGCAGAGGCTCGATACCGCAGTTTCTGAGCAGCGTACTCATCGGAGGGTAGAGCAGGACATCCGATCCCCGCACTGAGTGCCCGGCCTCTTGCAGCAGGCAAGCGAGAGGAGCCATGCCGGTACCGCCTATGGCGATCAGGTAAATGTCGAGAGGAGCGGGGGACACAATACGTAATCTGAGATGAAAGAGCGGCCGATTCGTTTGACCGGGTGCAGTTTGCGGAAGAGAGTCTCCGGCATTCTCGTCAGATTACGTTTTGTGTCCCCTCTCCGACTTTGCGGGCCGACGCCCAAGCAATATAACATCAGCCGTGGGCGGGAATCCGGAGGACTAGGTGAACATGAAGATCGCACAGTGGATAGTTCTGATCGGCGCGCTCCTGGCCGTCAATGTTTCGAGCGCTTCGGCGGCGGCCAAGGCCGTGGTGCGCAAACCGATTGTCGACTTCGGAACCGTCGCGCAAGGAGACAAAATCGAATACAGCTTCGAGCTGTTCAACGAGGGCGACACCGTTCTCACAGTGCGCGAAGTCAAGCCGGCATGCGGCTGTACGGTTACCAGGTACGACAAGTCCATCGCCCCGGGGGCGAGCGGAGAAATCACGGCCGTGCTCAGCACGGGGATTTTCACCGGACCGATCGCCAAATCGGTGACCGTTTTCACCGACGACAGTCTCAACCCGAAGATCAACTTGGTCATCAAGGCCGTCATCCAGCCGCGAATCGAGGTCGAGCCCGGCTATGCGCGATTCATTGTGGTCGAGGGCACGGGGAGCAAATCGAGCATCCAGACACTTCGGACCGCCGACGGGCCGGATCTCGAGATACGCAGCATCCGTTCACCTTACCCGTTCGTGAAGGCCAGTTACCGACGCGTCGAGGCTGACGCGAGGGACGAGAGCGATCAAAGCAATCGAGGCAAGGGCGGATCTCGCTGGGAGGTGCGGCTGACGCTGGACGCCAACCGAGCGCCGGTCGGACCGCTCGCGGACTACGTAGAGGTCGAGACCAATCATCCGAAGCAACGCGTGGTGAAGATCCCCGTCTCCGGCTTCGTCCGACCGGAGGTGAGCGTCACGCCGCGGGTTGCGGAGTTGGGCAGTCGCCGGCTCGAGACCCCGTACACGACCACTCTCGAAGTTCGGAGCCAGACCGAGGGCGGGATTTCTCTCGAGGCCGTGTCATCAACCGTCGCTGGAGTCTCCGCGGAGATCGAGGAGGTCGAAAAGGGCAAGGTCTACAAAGTGGTCCTCACCCTGAGCCCGGAAATGGCCAAGGGACCGTTTCGGGGGAAGGTCCAGATCACTACCTCCAGCAAGCGTCACCCGCTCCTCGAAGTCGAACTGAGCGGAACGGTTCTGTAAGCTGCTAGGGCTTGCTCCAGAGTTCCTTTTCGTCTTTGGGGGCTGCTTCCTTCCGCGGTCCCTTACGCTCGCGCACCTCGATTTCCTCGAGCACTGACGCCAGAGCCTTCTGTTGCTGCTCCACGAGTTGCCGGACGCCGTCCACCGCGAGGTCCATTAGGCCGTCGAATTGCTCGCGAGAAAAGGCGCCTTGCTCGCCGGTGGCCTGGACTTCGACCAAACCGCCGCTGGCGGTACCGACGACGTTCATATCGACCTCGGCCTGCTGATCCTCCCCGGCGTCGAGGTCGAGGAGGAGCTCGCCGCCGACGATTCCAACCGAAGTGGCCGCCACGTTTTCGAGTACCGGCCAACGCTTGAGGTCGCCTCGCAGAAAGGCTTCGCCGAGAGCGTCGACGGCTGCCACAAAGGCTCCCGTGACAGAGGCGGTGCGGGTTCCGCCGTCCGCTTGCAGGACGTCACAGTCTAGGACCAGGGTCATCGCGGACAGGGCGCGCAGATCGAATGCGGCGCGAAGGCTACGACCGATGAGGCGTTGGATTTCCGCGCTTCTCCCGGACTGCCTGCCACGCGTGACCTCGCGCGTGGAGCGGCGCGCCGTGGCGCGAGGCAACATGGCGTACTCGGCGGTGATCCAGCCGCGACCGCTGCCTTCGAGAAATGGCGGTACGCGGTTCTCGAGGGTCGCCGCGACCAGCACTTGGGTGTCGCCGGTCTCGATCAGGGCCGAGCCGTCGGCGAACTTCATCGCGCCGAGCGTGATCTTGACCGGTCGCAGCTCGGCCGCCGAGCGGCCATGGGCACGCCCGATCGAATTTGTTTTGTCCGGCACGAACTGATTCTAGCGGGTTCGAGCTTCCTGCGAGAGCGCAGGAGAGCAGGAATCCATGAGCCCACGAGGGGCGGCCTGCGGGCCGTGCTCTGGACGGACATGGTTCAGTTCGTGGTCTACATCGGAGGTGCTCTTGCCTGGCCCTGGTTCGCGCTCGACGGGGGTGGACGGACATTCGTGGCCGGTTGGGGTACCAGCCGGTGTGTCCAGGTATTCGTTGACCTCGGTCAGCTCAGTCTTGCACGAATCGCTGCGACGAACCCTTCCAGGTCGACGAGCCGATGCTCAACGATGTCGCGGACGATTTCGAGGTTTACCGCGTCGTAGCCGTGCACGAGAACGTTCCGGAATCCGACCATTCGCCGTAGGGTCTCCGCAAGCTCGCCATCCAACCAACCAGCCCGCGCAAGGAGGTCGAAGAGCTCGCGATTGGTTCGTGGCTCGCCCAGGCGCTCGTCCGAGACGATGTGAGAGGCGACGTCGAGAGCCGCTTGGATTGCGAGCTGCAACGTGTGCTCGATGAACCGCTCTTCGCGGAGATCGGAGCCCAGGGCGTCGATCGACGCCAGAGTCGTGAGCTCGCGAAGAGTATGTTTCGATTTGCGCGAGCTTTTTCTTGATGAGATCGCGATCGGGATCGGTCATCGGTCATTGGTGCGCGGTTGGCGCTTTCCGATAACGCTCGAGAATCGGCTGTAAATCGAAGAATGCATTGCGTGCCTGAATCTCGAACTGAATTCGCCGACCGCGGTCCGACTCACAGACAAGCTCGCCGTCGCGAAGAACCCGGTGCACGAGATCCGGTGGCGCTTCATTCAGGCTGATCAACTGTACAGGAAGACCGATGACCTGCTCGAGCCGTGACTCGAGCTCGAACGTCGGGGCATCGAGCGTTGCCTTCGGGATTTCGTCGAGAAGTACCGCTACGTCTACATCACTGGCTTCCCGGTCGTCCCCGCGCGCACGGCTACCGAACAGATAGACGGCAACAACTCTCGCGTCCCGCGAGAGCACACCCCTAATGTGCTCCATGAGTTCAACGCGCCTCATCAACTCAGTATACCGACGTCATCGGTTCTTGGCGCCGTAACCCGTAACTAGTACAACAGCGCGGTGCGACGTTCGGATAGCCACCGAGCATGGTCGGCAGTGTCCGCCGCGAGGACTTCGGCGACCGATCGGCGCGATGCGAGCGCATCGTACACGGTCGTGGTTCCCAGGAGCCGGGTGAGGGCGCGTCCGTCGCGCCGCCAGGAGAACCCCTCTTGGCGCGCGAGCCTGACAACGAGTTCCAGGCCGAGTCGGTAGGCTTCTACGTTTTCCGTTCGAGTCACCTCGATCCGAAACCCTCGGCAGACCTCATCTGCGTACTTCGGATTCGGCGCAGCGGGTTCTGCGACGGGCTTGAACTCTGTCGGCGACAGACGGAAGCCGGCGGCTTCCAGCGCAGAGCCAGGATCGTCGAACTCGCTGAGACGCAACCAGGGGGCCCCAAATACCAGGAAGGGACTCTCCGTACCTCGCCCCTCTGAGACGTTGGTGGCTTCCAGGAGCGCCACACCCGCGTAGGCGAGCGCGGCCTCGGGGCTGCGCAGGTTCGGCGACGGCGGGACCCACGCACGACCCGTATCATTCCAGGTCATCGATCGCCGCCAGCCGGTCATCGAGATAACCCGCAAGCGCGCCGGCTTGTCGAGCCGCTGGTCTACGTAACGCGCCATCTCGCCGAGCGTGAGCCCGTGCACGAGCGGTCCGGGCGCCAGGTTGACGAAGCTCGCGGGCACGATATCGCGGCGAGCGCTCACCGGCCCCTCGACACGCTCGCCGCCCAGCGGGTTCGGCCGATCGAGAACAATGAACTCGATGTCGGACTCGGCGGCGGCCTCCAGGCTGAGTATCAGCGTGCTGACATAGGGTAGAAACGAACGCCGGCGCCTTGCAGATCGAACATCAATGCGTGGAGGTCCAGGTCTTCCGCTCGTGGTTTCCGGGACTCCCCATAGAGACTCACCACTGGCAACCCAGAGACCGGGTCGTGACCGTCGATGATGTGTTCACCGTCCGCTGCCCGGCTGCGGAGCCCGTGCTCGGGAGCGAAGAGTTTCGTCACGTTGCTGCCTGCGGTGCGCAGGACATCGATGGCATGGCTCCCATCGGCCGTGACCGAGGCCGCGTGCACGATCAGCCCGATCCGCCCGCCGGCGGGCGGGGGAACCTCGGCGGAAGCGATTCGGTCCAAGCCGAACTGGATCGGTACCGCCCGGCTGTCTCCGCCACCCCGCGAGCACGCCCATGAACCCAGAACCGCAAGGCCCAAGAGAGCAACGGCGGCGACTATTCGATGCGTCATGTCCGGGTTCGGAAAAACGTTCCATCTTGGACCGCTTCTGTCCCAAAGCTCTTTCTGGTGGACTCGTCTCTGGCCTTTCGAGGCGCGACCAGAGTCTACTCGCCCGGCCTCCGTTCGGTACCATGCCTTGACCGTTGTTATTTCGTCGCTATCATGAGCGACACAAGCGAACCAAGAGGTTCCCATCCTTTCGCGAGAACCGGAAGGTCTGTTCTTTGTCTCTCGAATAGAAAGAGGTAGTTAGTCATGACCAAGGAAGCACTCATCGTTGGACTGAACAAAGACCTGGCTGGTGAGCTGAGCGCGGTCATCCAGTATCTGACCTATGCCGCCAAGGTCACGGGTCCGTATCGCCCCCAACTTGCGCAGTTCCTACTCGCGGAAGTGGTGGAGGAACAGGGCCATGCTCAGTTTCTGGCCAACAAGGTCGTCGCCCTGGGCGGAGAGCCGATCACGGTGCCAAGGGAAGTTCCATCGGCCCGATCCAATCGCGAGATGCTCGAAGAGATCCTGAGCGCCGAGCGACAGGCGATTGCAGACTACATCGAACGAGCCGGCCAGGCTGAGGAGCTCGGCGAGAAGGGACTGGTCGTGCAGCTCGAGGACATGGTCAGGGATGAAACCCAGCATGCTGAAGAGACCGAGCGTATTCTGAAGGACTGGCCCCTGTAGGTCCGGTCGATCGACTACCGGTAGTGGATGATTGCACTTGGTGGGCTTCCTGGGGCGGTGGATACCAGCCGTGCGCCGGCTTCTCCGGCGGTAGCCTCTTCGGGATCGGCTGGGGGCTCGCCGGCGCCGTCGTGGTTCTGCTGAGTGCCCTCGTCGGAATCTGGGCTTACGTCGTTTTGAGACCCCATCTGCCCCACTGAACAGACTCTCGCCAAGGAGCCGACGATGCTATTTCGACAGATCTTTGACCCCAAGCTCGCGCAGTACGCCTACCTGCTGGGTTGCCAACGGACGAAGGAAGCCCTGGTGATCGATCCGCAGCGCGACGTCGACCGCTACCAGGCTGTCGCCCAATCCGAGGGCCTCCGGATTACCGCCGTTGCCGAGACCCATATCCACGCCGATTTTCTCTCCGGGGCGAGGGAGCTCGCTGAGAAGACCGGCGCCAAGCTCTATCTATCCGATGAGGGAGACGCCGACTGGAAGTACGAGTGGGTCAAGGACGGCGACTACGACGTGACGCTTCTTCAGGATGGCGACAGCTTCCAGGTGGGCCACGTCGAGATCAAGGCGGTCCACACGCCGGGACACACCCCCGAGCACATGAGTTTTCTCGTCACCGATCACGGCTCCGGGATGACCGAGCCGATGGGCATCGCGACCGGGGACTTTGTCTTCGTCTCCGACCTGGGGAGGCCCGATCTTCTGGAGTCCGCGGCCGGTGTCGAAGGTGCGATGGAGCCGTCGGCGAGACGACTCTACGCATCGGTCCGGAGTTTCCTGGAGCTGCCGGACTTCCTTCAGGTCTGGCCGGCGCACGGTGCCGGAAGTATCTGCGGCAAGGCGCTCGGAGCGGTGCCGACGTCCACAGTTGGATACGAGCGCCGCTCCAACCAAGCCATCGACGCGGCGACTCGAGGGGAGGATCACTTCGTTCAGATGATCCTCGAAGGCCAACCCGAGCCACCGCTCTACTTCGGTCGAATGAAGCGACTCAACAAAGAAGGTGTGCCTCTACTCGGCGAGTTGCCGACGCCGCGGCCGATGACGGCGGATGAGTTGCTGAAGGTCGCCGAGCAACCCGGAGCGGTAGTCCTCGATACCCGCCTCGATCGCAAGGCGTTCATGGCCGAACACCTTCCCGGCGCGCTCTATACCCCGCTCAACAAGAGCTTTCCGACCATCACGGGATCGTATCTGCGCCCGGAGGAGCAGATCTACCTGATCGTGGACGAAGATCGGATCGACGAGGCAGTGCGTGACCTGATCCGCATCGGCCTCGACAACATCGCTGGATTCGCGTCGCCCCAGGTACTGGAGAACCTCGAAGGACTCGTTTCAACAGAGGTGATTGACTTCGACGACCTGGATGGAATCCGTCGGGAGGAGGACTCTCTGGTCCTCGACGTGCGCGCTGCGTCGGAATACGAGGCCTATCATGTTCCGGAGGCGATGAACGTGGCCCATACCCGTCTCCTGGACCGGCTGGACGAGATTTCGAAGGACCGCAAGTTGCTGGTCCACTGCGGCAGCGGCAGCCGGGCCGCCGCTGCGTCCGCACTTCTGGAGCGAAAGGGCTTCGACGTCGGCTTCGTCGACGACATAATATCCAACTATCGCGCCTCACACGAACCGACCGCGGCCGGATAAAAGCGCCTCAGCAAGCAGCAAGAAAGACAAACGGCGGTGCGTGCCGCCTCCTCCCAGCGCCTCCAGAGCAACGCCGTTGATTCCACCGGAACTCCATACAGTTTCGACGCGTGAACTACGTGCAGGTTACTCGCCTTAAGTTCCGCCAGGGAGACCGCGAGTTCCATGATCTTCCGGTCGAGAGAGTCTCTTTCTGGATCGATCGGGCCAGGATCGATTGCCGAGAGCTCGAGCGAAGAAGTGCCCCGGGACCGGTCGGGCGCCCCCACGGGCGCTCTGCTGCCAGAACTCGACCTGATGAATCAGGCACGCCAGGAACCGATTCCACCCGTCGCACGGATCGAGGCTGCGCTCCATCCATGGGTGGCCTTCGGAATCATGCCGCTGTTTGCTCTATCCAACGCCGGTGTCGCGCTCGGCGGCATTCGCTGGAACGCAGACACTGCGAGCGGTATTGTTCTAGGAATCAGTCTCGGTCTGATCTTCGGCAAGCCGCTAGGCATCGTCTTGATCAGCTGGCTAGCCGTCCGCTTCGGTCTGGCGTCTTTGCCGAATGGCGTCTCGTGGCCCGGGCTCCTTGTGGTCGGATGCGTCGCCGGCATCGGTTTCACGATGGCGCTGTTTATCAGTGCACTGGCCTTCCCCAACCCGCTCACGCTGCCGGTGGCCAAGTTTGCCGTTTTGATCGGCTCTGCAGTTGCGGCGGCGGCAGGGCTGCTCGTTGGTCACTGGGCCCTGGCACCCGATACAGGAGCTAGCCTTCAGCCTCCGGGAGGTGTCGGTAGCTAGTTCCGCTCCCCCCGAATGAACGATGCCGGTTGACTTCTTGAACTTCCAGCACCTCTACTACTTCTGGATCGTAGCCAGAGAGGGGCAGTACAGTCACGGTTTTCCCGAGTCGCTAGAGGGAGCCCCTGTCCTCCTGCCCACC
>JADFQD010000170.1 GCA_022561975.1 Acidobacteriota bacterium | reverse complement strand
CGCGGAGAATAGCGGGCCCCTACAGCGAACTCGCCACCGTGTCCCTCGCCAAAACCCCGTCCACCCAGGGAATCGTTGACCTCCCGCAGTGATCGCGGCCAGACTGAGCGCTTTCTCGACCCGAAAGGGAGCACAGTCCAGCCGCTGGACGCCGACTTGCTCAAGCACCTTGGTAGTTTCGGAGCGACAGAGGCGCCAGGAAAACAAAAAGCTGAAGGCGGGGAGGTCAGCTACCGCCCCTGGCAAACCTGGCCTCCCTTTCGGGACAGGTCCCGAAGAGCAGAACGGGCCGCCAGCCTTTACCGCAGCATCAGCCAAGTGCCGACCACAAGCGTCATCATCCCAAAGCTGCGGGTACCATCGAAAGGGCGCACCTGGGTTCCCAGGAGACCGAAGTGATCGACGAGCGCTCCCACAGTGAGTTGAGCGACCACTAAGAGGGTGATAGTCGTGCTCACTCCCAGGCGGGGGATCGAATAGTTGATCGAGCTCAATATGGCCACGCCGAGTGTGCCGGCTCCGAGCGCGTACCAGGGCAGTGTTCGCCATTGAGCGATGTTCCCCCCTCCTTGCCCGAGCAGAAAGGCCGCGGCCAGCACCGTCCCTCCGATATGAACGATGAAGACGCTGGCCATCAGACCCACCCGCTGCCCCATGAAACTGGCGAGAGTCGCCTGCAGGGCGGCGGCGGCGCCTCCTGAGAACGCGACCAAGAGCTTGAGCGCCATCGAGAACATCTGCACCACCTTTCCTGGTTACCACCCGAGATAGGCGGGGGTCAGCCGCCTCACCTTGGGATCTGATATGAATGCCGAGAAGGTAGCACACGAGCCGCGAGCGAAGCCAAAGCCCCCGTTTGTGGTAATGAAGGCACGCAATTCGTCGAGGAGGTCACACCCTTCTCATAATGAGAGGCCCGCATGTCGTGATGGAGAACTGGGAAAAGCTCTTCGAAGAACGCTATTCGCTGGCAAGGCAGGGGCAGGGTGGGTTTCGATGTCGCCAGGTGAGAGATCTGACAGCACTGGAGCTCGGAAACGGATTCTCGCTTGTCGTCGCCGTTGATTCCGACGGCGGCATCGGTCCGCGCGAGAACGATGTGGTCAAGGTGAGCGACTATCTAGTGGGCCGGTTCGCCATGAGAGTTCCTCTCATTGAGATCCTCTGCTGCGGTGCCCTACCCTTGGCCGCGTTCGATATGTTGACCGTATCCATGGATGACGGAGGGGACGAGATTGTTCGCGGCATTCGCGACGAACTCGCGGAGGCGGGTCTGCCCGAAAACTTCCCTCTGTCTGGTAGCTCCGAAGACAACGTGCCTACGACGATGACCGGCGTGGGAACGACGGTCTTGGGGCTCGTGCACGACGACGATTTCCGACCGGGCACCTCACAAGCGGACGACGTAGTGTTGTGCGTCGGGCTCCCGAAATCAGGGCCGGACGATGAGATCCGACTGGATGACGAGGAGATCGTGAGGCAATCGCAGATCAGAGCGCTCCTCGGAGTCGACGGCGCCCACGACGTTCTCCCCGTCGGCTCACGCGGGGCTCTTTACGAGGCCGAGGAGATGGCGAAATCGGCGGGCCTGCGCTTCGTCGAGTCCCAGGAAGCTGCGATCGATCCCATGAAATCGGCCGGCCCCTCTACCTGTGTACTCGTATCCGCAGAAGCGCCGGAGATTGAATCGATCGCCGACGCGGTGGCCGTACCGGTCGCCTTCCTAGGTAGGCTCGAGGCACAGTAGCGTAATGGCGGGCCTGCCGGAATTTTTCGAATGACCAGTCTGAAACAGCGAATCCACGGTTGCCTGGTGGGAGTGGCAGCGGGGGATGCCATGGGGATGCCGACCTCTCTCATGAGTCCAGGCTCGATTCGGGACACGTTCGGCGCCGAAGTGAGGGACTTTCTTCCCGCTCCAGAAGGCCACGTCATTCACGACGGGATGGTGGCGGGACAAATCACCGACGACACCCAGCAGACGCTGCTGCTTGCCGACGCGCTGATAGAAACAGGGCATATCGATCCTCAGGATATCGCCAATCGTCTGTTGCAATGGGCCGAGAGCATGGGGGCTTTCGACTCCATGCTGCTCGGTCCCAGCTCCTTGCGGGCCCTCTACTCGATACGTTCTGGTGCTCCCATAGAGACGTCGGGCGTTGCAGGGGATACCAACGGTGCGACCATGCGCATCGCCCCGGTGGGAATCTACGGGCATGGCGAGCTGCAAGAGACGGTGGGCGCGGTGGCTGCCGCATGCATGCCCACGCACTACACGAACATCGCCATCGCCGGAGCCAGCGCCGTGGCCATGATCATTGGAAGCGCAATTCGAGGTGTGAACGACTTGGATGAGCTGCTGGGGTGCGCCATGCAAGCGGTCGATCTCGGCATGACGAAGGGAAACACCTGGTTCGGTGCGTCAATCAAGAGCCGTACCGCGTTGGCTCTCGAAATCGCGGGCCGGTCCGACGACAAGCTCGAAGTCATGCGGGATCTCTACGAGACCGTAGGCGCCGGAGTGGCGACGACCGAAACGGTACCGGTTTGTCTCGGGATGCTCAGATTCGCGAACGGGCGACCGGTCGAGGCCATTCGCATGGCGGCCAACCTGGGTGGGGATTGCGATACCACAGCGAGTATCGTCGGCGGTATGTGTGGCGCGATAGCGGGTATCAGCGCATTCCCCAGCCAATGGATAGATACGTTGGAAGAGGTCAACGACCTTCATTTGGAGAAGTATGCGACCGAGCTGGCGCAGGTCGTTGCGAAGGGCAGGTAGTAGGCGGTCGATCGACAGGTGGATCTCGTCGAACATCGTCCTCTCCTCTCTAGTGCCAGGATAACCGACCGCGGATCCTCGGAGGATCCAGTACCGGCCCACATGCACCAAGCCCCGCCAGCAGGCCGCACCGCAGCAGTCTTTCGGGACGGGTCCAGCGCGAAGGTGTTCTCGCGCTAGCCTTCGTCGTCGGAAGCGGTCGATCGCTCACCCTGTGCTACGAGGGTCAGCATACCGCCTAGGCCCTCGGTCACCCGGGCCAGAGACGAGTAGTCGATCTTGTCCGGCGTGTCGGAGGGCAGGTGATAGTGGGGATAGCGGTACGGGGCGGTGTCGGTGATCATGAGGCCGCGGTAGCCCTGGCGCCAGAAGGACAGGTGGTCGCTCCAGCCAATGCCCGGAACGAATTCGAAGCTGGCAACCGATTCGAGGGGGAAATCCGAGGACGCCCTGAAGGCCCGAACCGCCCGCTTCAACCAGCTTCGGGAGCGGAAGTTGGAGACGAACGCGATGAAGTTTCCCCGGTCGGGGTAGAAGTAGCGGAAGAGAGGAGGATAGCGCTGGCTGCCCGGCTCCTCGGAGTAGTAGCCGATGGTCTCGAGCGAGATCGCCAGCCGGATGTCGTCGCCCCGCTCGCGGGCGGCCCTGGCGTAGACCATGCTGCCCATGCTCGCCGAGTTGAAGAACGGCGGCTCCTCGTTGACGAAGGCGACGAACCTCAGGCTCCGTTCCGGTGACGCCCTTGCGAAGAGTCGCGAAAGCTCCAGTAACGCCGCCACACCGGTGCTGTTGTCATTGGCCCCGGGGCTGCCCCGAACCGAGTCGTAGTGAGCCCCGACGAGCAGGATCTGCTCAGAGAACCGGCGACCGCTGCGGGTCACTTCCAGGTTGAGCGACTCGACGCCCCGCGCCGTGTAGGCGAGCCGCGTGACCTCATATCCCTGGCGTAGCCATTCCTCTTCGATGTAGCGAGCCGCGGCAGCGAGGGCTTCGGGCCGAAACACGTTGCGCTCCCCGATCTCGCCCGCGAGCCGCGTGACGTGCGCCTCGAGCTGCTGCGCTGACACCGAATCGTTCATGGCTCGTGGCCAGGCCGGCTCGGGTCGGCTGACAAGTGCCGGCATCAAGGAGACCGGAAGACCCAAGACCACGGCTAGAGCCTATGACACTCCACCGGTCCACGGGTCCCGCGGCGGACCGCCCGAGCCCTCGGCGCGACACACTAGACTGAGAGCCGGAAGTGGAGGAATGAGCACCGAGCCAGCCACCCGTGACCGCGACTGCGTCCAGTTCCTCCAATGGTGTCTACCACGCCTGGGCTACGTCTGGTCCGGCTTCCGCAAGGTCCGCCGCCAGGTCTGCCACCGGGTCCGCCATCGCCTACGGGCGCTCGACCTCCACGGCCTCGCCGCCTACCGGCGTCTCCTCCTGCGCGACCCCTCCGAATGGCCACACCTCGACGACTGCTTTCGCATCACCATCTCCCGCTTCTATCGCGATCGCCACCTCTGGGAAGTGCTGGGCCGCAACGTCCTCCCCGAGCTCTTCCGGCGCGCCGTCTACCCGGAATCGTGCCTGCGGGACCTGCCCGCCGAATGGCAGCAGCAGGCCTTCACACGGGAGCCTGCCGGCGAGTATTGCCTCGCAGCGCCGTACCGCCAAGGGGTCGACTTCCTCCTCCAGGACATCCGCCGGGAAGCGCCGCCGGGACCCTTCGACTTGATCCCCTGTCGCAACCTCGTGTCTTCACCTACTTCGACGCCAACGCCCAGGAACACTGCCTGAGGCGACTGCTCGCCTGTCGGTAGATCACTTCTCGAATCGACTCTTGCTCGCCGGCCTCGGGTACAGATCGGCCGAGCCGTGGAAACTCCTCTAGCCGATCGACGGCTCCGATCAGCCTTTCGACGAACCGCTCTGCGTAGCGCTCGGAATCACGAGCGATGTAATCGTGAATCGCCGAAAGGTCGTCGAGTGACTGCTGCGACCACCGGATCTTCATCTGCCCAGGAAGCGGCGCTTGACCTCTTCGTGCGGCACCACCCGGCCTTCTTCAGCATCCTTCAAGCCTGCTTCGATCTCCTGACGCACATAGATCTCGTACATCAGATCATCCCAGGTGGCTTCCTCGGGCAGCTTGTCGACGAGTTCTCTAGCCTTTTCCTTGACAGCACTCATAACTTCTCCAAGTAAGGAAACCATTGTAGCTAAAGGTGGCAGGGTCGAGCGCAGCGAGACACTGCACCAAGGTACGCGGCGGCTCTACTTCGCTGTGCCTTCGGCGTAGGCAGCACGCTCCATCGCCCTTTGCCGACGATGCTCGTAGCGACGGTACGAAAGCCGCACCGGGATCTCCCAGGCCACGCCGGCCACGGTCGACAGAGCGACGACTCGCACTTCCGGGTCGTAGACCTCGGGGATCTCGGTGGCGGGGAGTCCGAGACGGAAGAAGGGTCGCTTTTTGCGCTTGCCCGCGACAGTTCTGCCTCGCGGGAGCTTGGCCGGAATCGAAGCGAGGAGCTCGGTACCGCGAAAGAGCAGTACGGTTTCGGGCTCGACTTCCTCTTTTCGGTCCCACGCCCAGCCGTTGAGATGGACCCGCCCGTCCTCTTGGCGCATCGAGGTGACGTTGCTCCGATAGCGCGGTTCTCGGCTGACGCCGAAGCGCGTGCCTTCGACGGACACCGTCGCGAGGGTGCCGTCGGCCGCCAGCGATATCGCATT
>JADFQD010000049.1:13089-24415 GCA_022561975.1 Acidobacteriota bacterium | reverse complement strand
GCCGCCACTTCGTTCCTCGACTCCTTTGTAAACTCGGGCCGTCCCCCGCCCGACTGGGAAACCTCTACCCCTTGACATACCGCCTCCTAATGAGTGGCACCTCCACCAGTCGGGCCTACTGTGTTGCTCCATCGGCATCCGTGTCTCCCGCGTGCTCGGCGTCGACGAATTGGGAGTACCATCGCCCGAGTTCGTTCGGAGTCACATCCACCGGAGCAGGGTTTCGCTCTGACATCTGCAGCATCATGAACTGGTTGAAGATAGCTTCACATGTGCGGCGCGGATAGCGGCTAATCAAAGAGGTGCGGAAGTCGTCGGTGGTCCTGTAGTGATGTGAGACGATGAAATCGCTCCAGCTTTCCGTCAGCTCCTCGTCTGACTTGATGTCGATAATCTCGACTTCCTCGAGGCCTCGGTGCCCCTCCCGATTCCATGCCTCTCGCATAACCCTCATCGCCTCAACATCGGTGTCTGGCGCGCTGTAACCGAAGATCGTGAGGACGTAGGCGTGCTCCAGCACGTCCTCCAGGGCTTCCCACTCCGCGGCCACGAACGGGTCGGCCTGATAGTTCTTTTCTTTCACGGGAAACAGGAGCCTCGATGGAGTGAAAGGGCGCCCACATTTCCGGCACGGCAAACTCAGGTGCCCTTTTACCTTATCTCTTTCGCAGTAACCCACCACGACGTTGCCGTGTAGATGAAGCATGTGGGGCAGCGGGGTGTACTTGCGGTTCCGTTCGGCGGCCATCCAGAGGAACGGATCCCAGTTGAAGGTGGCGACGAAGTCCTTTTCGCGAAGGCCCAACACCAGGTAGTCGTACAAAGTGGGCTTGTCTGGGAGAGCAAGACTCGAAAAGTACTGGTGAACCCTCCTTTCGATTTCCTCGAGGAGGCGGGGGTTCCGTCCATCTGTAACGAGGTCGCTGTAGAAGGCTTCGAAGTTCTCGATAGCGTCGTGGTACCCCTGAGCACTAAGGACGTTACCAAGACCGACTACTTCGACCAGATCTTCCATCAGAGGCGGTCGACGTCCGTTCCGATCGCCGTCGGGAAAGGCCTGCAGGCTGGCCCCGGCACCCAGAATCACCAGGTGATGTCTACTTGGCTGAACACCGGCGATCTGTTCGGCCGGGCTTATCAGCTTCATGACGCGCAAAGTCTACAGAAGGCTCTCCCTCGTATTCGCGTCGTGGCGGGCGGCAGGCTTGCCGCGGCCTCAGGGAGCGTGGGACCGAGTTCTCCGACGGCGTCGATCAGTCCTTGCATAGTGTTTCCTTATGGGACTACGCTACGTTTGGGCGATCTTTCGGCGCCGTTCGCCTCGGCCATCTGACGTGGTGTTCTCAAGCCCAGGAAGACCACTCTCTCTCGGTTTCCATCGCCGTCCTCCGTGAAGAACATCCGCCCCCTTGCGGTCTCCTCAGCAAGGTACTCGTAGACCTGAAGAGCATGGCGAATTAGGCTCGCTCTTGTTTCGGCCCCGGAAAGGGCAGCTAGGTCTTCCAGCCGAGAGTGGAACTCGGCGACGCGCCGTGGGCTATCCGGGGCATGGGCTTGCGGCGCAGGCGCAAGCTCTTCCCGAGCTCCCGGCCTGGATGCGCCAGACGGTCGAGGCCCTCGGGATCGAACTCGCCTCGATCGAGGAGCTGCGTGGCGAGATCGAGCAGGCGATGATCGCCGAGTCCCGCCAGCACCCGATCTCTCGGATCCTCAGAACCACCCCAGGGCTGGGGCCGATCCGCGTCGCTCAGTTGATACCGATCGTCATCACGCCGCATCGGTTCCGGACCAAGCGCCAGTTCTGGGCCTACTGTGGCTTCGGTTTGGTGACCCGGACGTCGTCGGACTGGGTCAAGGTCGGGAGACGGTGGGTCAGAGTCCCGGTCCAGCAAACCCGCGGCCTCAATCAGGACTGCAACCGGACGCTCAAGCGGATCTTCAAGGGCGCGGCAATGACGGTGATCCGCTTCAAGATGGAGCCGCTTTGGACCGACTACGTCCGACTCACCAAGAACGGCACCCGACCCAACCTCGCCCGGCTCACCGTGGCACGCAAACTCGCCGCGGCGGTACTCACCATGTGGAAGAAGAAAGAGAGGTACAACCCGAAGAGCTAACCCATGGATCCACGAGCGCAACTCGCAGAGGAGGTCCCCTTCTCGGGCCTAGTTGGCGTCATTCACCGGCGGGGGAAAGCGAGAGGGCGCCACCCGGTGCCTGCCGCCCGGTTAACGAAAAACTACTCCATTCCTCTTGGGCGTCAGCCGGCCAGGGCCCGGAGAGCATGCCCTACCGCGTACGCCAACATGGCGGCGATGCCGCCAACCGCAAGCGTCCCGAATCCGGTCTTCCACCACGGAGACACCGACCAGCGGCCGCGGCCGCACCCGATCAGGAAAAAGACCACGGCGGTGGCGGCGATCGACAGACCAAAGGCGTGGTCGAGGCCGATCAGGTAGGGCAGGAGCGGCACTGCGCCGCAGACTAGAAACGCCGAAAAGGTGCTGGCCGCCGCCAGCCACTCCGAACGAGCCTCGAGCGGCAGGCCGTACTCCTCGGTCAGCATGGTCTTGACCCAGCGTTCGCGATCGGAGCTGATCACTTCGACAATGCGGTCGAGAGTCTCGCCTTCGAAGCCCTTGTGCGCAAAAATCTGGCGGATCTCCTCGCGCTCGCCCTCGGGCACTTCCTCGATGTGCCGGTGCTCGACACGTCGCAAGTGTTCGATCTGGTCCTGCTCGGCCTTGGTTCCCGAGTAGTTGCTCGCCGCCATCGAGAACCCGTCCGCCAGCAGATTGGCCAGTCCCAGAACCACGATGACCGTCGACGACAACTCGGCCCCTACGACGCCCGAGACCACCGCGAAAGTCGTCACCGCCCCATCGATGCCGCCGTAGATCCAGTCGCGCAGATAGCTGGCATCGGGGCCTCTTGCAAGCCGCCGCTCGATCGCTTCCGGGCTGTGGTCGTGTTCCATCGGACTCGTCAGGCGGAATTGCGAGCCTCGGAACTCGGCGCGCTCGCCGCTTGCCAGAGATCTTCGAGGGCGCGGGTCAACCCCAGCCGGGGTCGCCAACCCAGCCCTTTCAACTTCGACGCATCGGCCCACAGCAGGGGAATGTCGATCGGTCGCAGGCGCTCGGAGTCGATCTCAATCGACACGGTCTGGCCGGTGATCTCGATCAGCCGGTCCAGAGCCTCGCGAATCGACGCCGGCCGGCCGCCCCCGAG
The DNA here is from genome assembly GCA_022561975.1 of Acidobacteriota bacterium. Taxonomy (GTDB): domain Bacteria; phylum Acidobacteriota; class Thermoanaerobaculia; order Multivoradales; family JAHEKO01; genus CALZIK01. Next base: position 21,184 of record JADFQD010000049.1, on the reverse strand, counting down.
GTTGTAGATTCCACCGGGCTCCCCGTGTTCGACCAGAATGGCATACGCGTCGGCGCCGTCCGATACATGAACGAAATCCCGCTTCGCCTCGAGGTTTCCGACCTTGATGACCGCAGAGTCCGCTCCGGTCCGGCCGGTCTGGCCTCTCTGGCCGGCCAGCTGCGCGGCGAAGCTGGGCAACGAAAAGATGGTCTCCTGTCCCGGTCCGATCAGGTTGAAGGTACGTACGACAATCCCGCCGGCGGCCAGGATCAGCCGCTCACTCGCGGCCTTGGTCAGCCCGTAGGGATTGCGAGGCGCCGGACGGCGGCTTTCGAGGATAGGCTGTTGCTCCGGAGGCACCGAGCCGTAGACCTCGCTGCTCGAAGCGAAAATCACCTTGGCGCCGGTCGCGGCAGCAAGGACGTTCTCGACGCCAAGGACATTGACGGCGAAGTACTGCGGCATTTGATCCCACGAACGGCCGACATGGCTCAGGCCCGCAAGGTGCACGACCACTTCGGGTGAGAAGTCCGCTACGACCAAATTCAAGTCCGGGACATTCAGAATATCGACCTGCCTCTCGACCACGCCTTCGAGTGCTTCGCCCTCGTCGAGGCGAATCCCGAAGACCTCATGCCCCTCGGCGAGGAGCTTGGGCGCCAAATGCCTGCCCAGAAACCCCGAGATGCCCGTGATCAGGACTCGCACGACGGCCGCCGATCTACGATCAGGGGAATCGATCCCGTTCGCCGTGATTGAGGTCGAGAAACGTCCCGATGTTCTTGAGCGAGAGTGCCACCCGGATGTCCCGATCCCTGCGAGTGGTGGTCTTGAACTCGCGAAACTCGAAGCGCATTCCCCAGCACTGGGAGGTGTAGTAGAAGATGTGCCTGTGCTGCTGAATCAGACCGGTCACGAAGTCCACGTTGACCTGGTTCTGCATACGCAGGTGATTCCTGACCAGGGTCAAGTCCGTAAAGACGCGCGCCTGGTGGCTGCGCGTGGTTCCCAGCTCGGGATTGATCGAGGTCACCCAGGTCAGTCCCACGCCGTCGGCTCCGAACCTGTAGCCGGCTAACAGAGACGCCGAGCTCACCCGGTCGAACAGCGCGCTGTAGGTGGTTCTCGCCTCGAAGCTCGCTCGGTCCGAGGGAGCAAAACGCAACCGGGCGGAAATCGGCGACTTCGTTCCCAGTAGAGACTTGTCGCGAGATTGCTCGAAGGGCCGGTCGTCGAGGCTGAAGGACTGGCCGATCTCGAGCGACAGAATCTCTCGCGCTCCGGCCAAGGAATCCTCGTCGGCAGGCTTGGCCAGAATGCGGTTGATCAGGCTGACGCTGAAGATCTCTTGGTTGATCAGGGTATCGACCTCATCGAAGAGCGGCACGAACTCCTGATCGTCGAACTCGTCAATCCGGGAATAGGACCATCGCGGCTCGATGATGTGCTTGAACTTGCCAAAGCTGCCCACTCTCTTTTCGATGACCTTCGAAAACGAGGGGCCGATAATCGATGCAGAGACCGACGGCGCAAAGCGGGTCAGCGATTCTCCCCGGAAGGCTCTCTTGTTCGCGGTGACGCTGTCTTCGTACCAGGTCGTGCGTGCGGAGGCCGCTACCGAAAACGACAGCCAGGGCACCGTGCTGATCGGGAGCGTCAAGCTGGGGAGGAAATCGGCCCGAGAGTAGCTTCCTTGGATAACGCCGGTCCGACCGATTTCGAATCGATTGGCCGAGGTCAAGAGACTCAGATAGAGGGGCAGCTTACCGAGACGGGTGGGGCGGAGGCGGTACTCGATCTCCGGCAGCTGGGTTTGGGTAACGGTGACGCCGCTCCGAATGAAGGTCTCACGGTCGTCGGCGAGAATGTTGAGGGAATGCGAGCCCCAGTTGCCCGAGATGAACCCATTGGAGTACAGAGATCGGATCGAAACGTCGTTGAAACTGCGCTCGAAGTCGCGAAAAAACTCGAAGTCCGAGAAGTCCCTATAGTTGACCACGCCGCGCAGGCCGAACGGCAGTTGGTTGCTGGAATGCTGCCAAGAGGCCTTCCACCGGATCGTGTCTTCGATCGGATCATCAATCGCAAGCGCCCGGATGACGCCGCCGGTCGTCACACTCGGCCGGTAGCGGAACTCGGTACCCAGGCCGAGGTAGTCCCGACCGTAAAGATCACCGTAGATGGTGGCGTCGTAGCTGTCCCCGAAGGGTTGAAAGTACGCCAGCCCGAGCACCGTGCCTCGGCTCGACGAATACCCGAAGTTCGGAAACAGAAGCCCCGGTACCCTGCCGCCCTGGGTCGGGAACAGAGCGTAGGGAAGGTAGAGAACCGGAACCTTCTTGACTCGCATCCGGACGTTCTTGACCCGAGCAAAGCCGTCCACCTTGATCCGCGCCTTGCCGAGCCGGAAGCTCCAGTCCGGTACCCGATCTTCGGTGCAGGAACTCATCGTGCCATCGGTCACCGTATAGATGTCCTCGGCGACCTTCGAGATTTCTGCCCCCTCGAAATAGACGTCCGACGAGACGAAGGCCTTGGCCTCGTAGAACGTGCCCTGCTTCTTTTCGAGGTCGAAGACAACTCGTTCGCCGGTGATCCGGGAAGGGCCTTCGTCGAGAATCACACGGCCTTCGGCGATCAGCGTCTTGGTCGCGAGGTCAATCGAGATCGTTTCGGCTTGCAGCTTGATGTTCTGGTAGATGAACTCGACCCCGCCGGAGGCGGTCACGAGATTCTCTTCCACGTATTCCAGCGTACCCGCCGTTCCGGACGCGATGCCCCCACCGGTTTCGGAAGAAAAAGGCAGAGAGAAAGTGATTCGCTCGACCGGAGCCGGCTGGTCCGCTTCGTTGTTATCGAGCTTTTCGGCGTGCTCTTCGTCGGGCTCTTCGGCTGGCGTCTCGGCGGCGGCTTCGACCTCCACGGTGTCATCGGACGCAGCGGTGGCGGTCATCTCTCCGGCTGCCGGAGATGGCTCAACCGCGTCAGGCTCGCCCTGCGCCTCGAGGGCAATCGTTCCGACCAGCACGAAAGCCGCCGCGAGACCGGTCGCGAGCCTCATCCGAGCCTTTCCACAACCAGCGCCGTGGCCTCCCCACCGCCGAGGCAGATGGCCGCGCAACCGCGCTTCGCATCTCGCGCCGCCATCGCGTGCAAAAGGGTCACGAGGATTCGCGCTCCGGAAGCGCCCAGCGGGTGTCCCAGCGCGACCGCGCCGCCGTTGACGTTGACCCGGTCGGCCGACAGGCCAAGCTCTTCGATGAATGCCATCGCCACGACAGCAAAGGCCTCGTTGACTTCCCAGAGATCGATGTCTTCGATCTCGAGCCCGGCACGCGCCAGCGCACGGCGCGCGGCTCCGGCCGGAGCGGTCGTGAACCATTCCGGCTCCTGAGCGATCGAGGCATGCGCCACGAGTCGGGCGATGGGAGGTGAGCCATCCAGACTCTTCGCGTGCTCCGCGGTGGTCAGCACGAGCGCGGCGGCTCCGTCGTTGATCTTGCTCGCGTTGGCAGCCGTGATCGTGCCCCGCTTGTCGAATGCCGGTCGGAGGGCCGCCATCTTGTCCGGATTCAGCCGCGGCGGCTCCTCATCGGCATGCACACGCTTGGGATCTGCCTTGCGTTGCGGCACATCCACGGCAACTATCTCCGCGTCGAACGCACCGCTGTCGGCGGCTCGTTGCGCGCGTCGGTAGCTCTCGCCGGCAAAAGCGTCCTGCTGCGCGCGAGAAAACGAATACTTCCGGGCACACAACTCGCCGCAATTGCCCATGTGCTGATCGTTGTAGGGATCCCAGAGGCCATCGTGGATCATCGAGTCGACCAGCTTGCCATGGCCCAACCGGAGGCCCTCTCGCGCGTCGAGGGCCAGATAGGGCGCCCGGCTCATGCTCTCCATTCCTCCCGCTACGACCAGGTCGAAATCTTCACATCGCAAGTCGTTGGCCGCGATCATGATCGCCTTCATCGCCGATCCGCAAACTTTGTTCACGGTGACCGCACCGGTGGCGACCGGGCAGCCCGCGTCCAGGGCAGCCTGCCGCGCCGGCGCCTGGCCGACACCGGCCGTGAGCACCGAGCCCAGATAGACCTGTTCGACCGCGGCGGGTTCGACCCCGGCCGCTCGCATCGCACCCGCAACTGCCACCGCGCCCAGCTTGGGCGCTGCGAGTGAACTCAACGCACCCTCGAAAGCGCCGATCGGCGTCCGCACGGCGCTCAGGATCACGACCTCCCGCATTGTCATCTGTGGTTTTGCGGGTCGGGACAAAGAAGACGCGATACAGTCCGAATACCTCCGCTCGAGTTCACAAAGCCTAGCACAACGAAAATGTCTCGATTCTGTTGACAGGACGCCTCACCGGGGGGAGATTAGGCCTATGAAGGCCCTGGGGATCGACTTCGGCGAAAAGCGCATCGGTCTGGCCATATCGGACGCCGAAGGCCGGTACGCGATCCCTTGCAAGACGCTGGCCCGCCGCTCTGACAGGCAGGTGATCGAAGAGCTGAGCGCCCTGGCAAAGGAAGAATCGATCGAGTTGATCGTGCTCGGCGATCCGCTCAACCTGGATGGATCCGCGGGTCTCCAGTCCGAGCGCGTGGCGGCGTTCTCGAGAAAGCTCGCGGCGGCCCTGGATCTGCCGATCGAGACCGTCAATGAAAGCCTGACCAGTCACGAAGCCAACTCGCGCTTGCGGGAAGCGGGCTTGACGGCGCGCCAGCGCCGGGCGCGGGTGGATTCCCTGGCAGCCCAGATCTTGCTCCAGGAAGCGCTCGACCGTCGGCGAACGCCGGAGCCTGTCTGAGCGGCGATCGATGGCGGGCACACGAATTAGGGCGGTTCTGTTGCGATCGCTCGTGGCTCTGTTTTTGATCGGCGCGGTGGTCGGCGCTCTGGCTCTGGCCTTCGCGCGTAGCACCCTCGAGGAACCATTCCAGGCGTTTCCCGGCTCACAGATCGTAGTCACGATCCCATCGGGCGCCTCGGTGCGGGAAGGCCTGCGCCTATTAGAAGACAAGGGCGTTATTGCCGACCAGAGGTTGGCGAGACTCTACTGGCGATTCACCCTCGAGAATCCGGTCCTCATTGCCGGCGAATACCTGTTTCGAGGGCCGGCGGCGACGCCGGAGGTGCTAGCCAAGGTCACCCGAGGCGAGGTCCTGACGCACCGTGTGACGCTTCTCGAAGGACTCACCTTCGATGAGATCGCGATGCATCTGTCCGCGGAAGGGTTCGGCTCCTACGAGGCGTTTCTGTCCGAAATGAGCTCGCCGCTCCGAATCAGGGATCTCGACGAGAACGCGACCGATCTCGAAGGTTACCTGTTCCCGGACACCTACGCTTTTGCGCGCGGCACCACCGAATCGCAGATCGTCGACACCCTGGTGACGACCTCGCGCGAGCGCTTTCTCGAGGCCCGCTCCATGGCCTCGACCGGCGAAACCAGCGAAGGCTCGACCAACGCACTCGCGTTGACTCTACGGGAAGTCGTGATTCTTGCCTCGATCATCGAAAAAGAGGCACTCCTGGATCAGGAGAGGCCGATCATCGCCGGCGTCTATGCCAATCGACTGGGGCGCGGCATGGGTCTCTACGCCGATCCGACCATCATCTACGCACTCAAGCGCCTGGGAAAGTGGGATGGGAACCTTCGCCGCCGTGACCTCGAGATGGACTCGCCGTACAACACCTACCGCTCCGTCGGGCTCCCTCCGGGGCCCATCTGTTCGCCCGGTCTGGCCAGCCTGGCGGCAGCGATGGCCCCAGCCGATGTCCCCCACTTGTATTTCGTCAGCCGCAACGACGGCTCCCACGTTTTTGCGCGTACCCTGACCGAACACAACCGCAACGTCTACCAATGGCAAAAGCTCTACTGGCGGCAGCGCTGGGCCGAAAACCTGGCCGAAAACCCGGCCAAAAACCCGGAGGGTGAAGAAGTGCATTGACTTAGCCCCGTGGCCTTCGTTAAGCAGGGACTCACCGAATCCAACCGGCACCCGGTTTTCGGACTTGCAACGGAGTCGATGATGAACCAGCCCGAGCGCTTTGGACAGTTTCTCCTATTCCAGCGGAGCGAATCGAACACCTATCGGTCATGCTACCGAGCCGGCGTCACCAAGGGCCGAGCGATCGAGCGGATCGTCTGGCTGGAGATCTTCGATCAGCCTGATATCGAACCCGACGACTTAGTGCGTAGCCTCGATTCTTCGGCAGATCGCCAAAACAAGCTCGAGGATCCCCATATCGCAATCGGAGCCGGTCTTGGCCAGGTCGGAGGAATCCCCTACGCAGCTTACGATTTCGAACTCGGAACCACCCTTGCGGCGTTCTTGACCGCAGCGCGAGAGCAGTCGTTCCCGGTCCCTTTCGACCAGGCACTCTTCATTGCCGAGCGGGTCGCGCTGGCCTTGGCCGCGGCATATCGGGTCGAGGACAACGACGGTCCCGTGCTCCACTCGTTTCTGACTCCGGATTCGGTCCTGCTCTCGAACGAGGGCGAGGTCAAGGTCTGCGGCTTCGGCATCGGGCGCGCCTTGCACGACCAGCTTGCCGACAAGCCGTTTTGTGCATCCTACATCTCGCCTCAGTGTCGCTCCGGTCAACCCCCGATCGCCCGAGACGACGTGTTTTCGCTCGGATCCCTTCTGTTCGAGCTGGTTACCGGACAGCCTCTTGCGGTCGAGTCAATGGATCTCGGCAGACTGATTGTGCAGGCAACCGGCGAACCCGGGCCGGAGAGTCTGCGACTTCTTCTCGAAGCCAGCTTCGCGCCGCCCGCGATCCGCATTTCGAACGTTCTGGACTGGCAACAGCGTCTCGCCAGACTGATTCTGGACGGCGAGTACAACCCCACGACTTTCAATCTGTCGTTCTTGCTCCACACTCTTCTTCGCGACTCCCTCGAACGCGGATCCGCAGACCTCAAGCAAGAGAAGAGGTTCGTGCTTCCCGCGCGCGACACTGGCTCGACCGGCGAAGTCACGGCAGAGGTCTCGACTGTGGCGTCACCAATTCTCGCCGGCTCGGAGCCTCTCGACGGGGAACCCGTTTCGGCCGCAGCCGACCTCGAGACGCCGACTCTCTCCCGGGCCGGACAAACCCGTCAGGCGGAAGTTGACGCGGCCGACCGCAAGCCGTTCTGGCTCGGTTTCTCGATTTCCGGAGTTACCGCAAGCGCTCTAATGGGCGCTTTCTTGGTCTTCGGTGGTGACTTCGAAGACACCCCCGCAAGCCCACTCGCCGCTACGGCAAGTGCCGCCACCGGGCTTCCGAAACTGGCCCCTGAGCTGATAGTGCCGGTAGTGCCGGTGGGGCCGACGACGCCGGTGACCTCGAGGGTAGCCGAGATCGCGCAACCTCCGGCCGAAACTCCGTGGGTGGTACTTACCGACGTGGTGAACGGAGGGCTCAGCCGGACACTGGATGAGCAAGAGATCCAGCGGGCGGTGGCCGAACGAGCAGGCGAGATCGAGCGCAGCCTAAAGGCCGAGTACGAACGACAACTCGAAAACCTACGCAGCCAGATCATCGACACCAAGCGTCGCGAGATCGATGCCGAGCGAGTTTCGACGCCGATGAATCAGGACGCCGGCAGCACCGAGACCGTCGGAGCCGCCGGAGCCGCGAAAAACGGGGCCGAACCAACCGGGTCCTCGGGCGCGGGGGCCGCTGCTGGCGCAACCACCCAGCGATCGTCTGCCGTGCCCGCCACGCCCCAGCGCGAACTGCCGAAATCAGAGCCCCCGCCAGAGCCGGCTCGCAAGGTGAGCACCGAGAACGAAGTGCGGGCCGAGGCTCCGGCGACCTCGACAACCCTGGCAACCACTACCCAGCTGGATGCGGTCGAGGACCTACCTTCGGCGGCCGAGACCGCTGGAGCCGCCGTGACAGCCGCAGACCTCTCGGGCGAGGTTGACACCCCGGCTCAGCTCCTTCGACTCAATCCACCTTCGTACCCGGCGGCCGCCCGGCGGCTCAGACTCTCCGCGACCGCCCGCGTCAAGGTCCTGATCTCGATTCGGGGCAAGGTCAGGGAGGCGCAGATCGTCGGACCACCGCTCGGCAGCGGCTTCGACCGGGCAGCTCTCGCCGCAGTGCGCCGATCTCGGTG
>JADFQD010000049.1:0-13079 GCA_022561975.1 Acidobacteriota bacterium | reverse complement strand
GCAGCCGGCAATCCGAGACGGCGAGGCGGTCGACTCCTGGAGCACCCTGACCCTCGAGTTTCGGCCCTGATCTGCCCGGTCCGAGCCAAGCCGAATCATGTCCGGTTTCGGACCGCGCCTTCGCAGCCCAGCCTGAACCGAACTATACTGGCAGCCGCTGGTAGAGTTGGTGCACACAACAGGCCGCAGGCCAGGAGAAGAAATATGAAGCTGTTTTTCAGAAGTTCGGTTGTAGCCGTCGCAGCCCTGGTGTTGACGGCCGGCATTGCCGCCGCAGCGAAACCTTCGATTGGAGTGGCGGAGTTCCGAAACAAGACTCACGCTGGATGGTGGTCCGGCGGCGTGGGCTGGGATCTGGCGGATACTCTCACCAATGAACTGGCTTCTCTGGGGTCCTTCACCGTTGTCGAGCGGGCCAATCTCGAACCGGTGCTCCGAGAGCAGGATCTCGCCGACTACGGCCGAGTGAGCAAAAGCACCGGCGCCAAGATCGGCAAGCTCACCGGCGCCCAGTATCTGGTCATGGGTAGCCTGTCAGCATACGAAGAAAACGTCAAAGGCGGTAAGGGTGGAATCGGCTACAGGGGCATCCGCCTCGGCGGCAAGAAAAGCGAGGTCTACATGGCGGTCGACCTGCGAGTGATCGACACCACCACCGGCGAGGTCGCCTTCACACGGACGGTCGAGGCGCGGACAGGCAGCAGGGGCTTCAGCGTCGGCGTATTCAGAGGCGGTTTCTCCGGAAACCTCGCGAAACAAAGCAAGACTCCGGCCGGCAAGGCCATCCGCGCCTGTCTGATCGAAATCGTCGACTACCTCGAGTGCGCCATGGTGAAAAAGGACTCGTGCATGGACGAGTATGACGCCAAGGAGCGCCGGCGCAGGGACAGCGCAAAGGGCTCGATCAAACTCGACTAGCCTGCTGGCCATCGGCACGGTCGAGGATTGCGCCGTGACGCCGTTGGCTCGCGCTATCTGTTTTCGTTCCGCCCATCGCGCCGGTTCTGGGCTAGACCTCGAACCGGCGCATTTCGCTTCGCCGCCCATTCCCAATAACGGCGTGGTGGCTGGGGCTCCGGCGTTCGCATCCGGAGCGAAACGATGATCATCACCGAACGCGGTGACCAGATCTTACTCTTCACCCAGCCCGACCACGCCGCCCTGGCCGGCGCCTTGATGGCACTTTGGCGGCGTGATGGCCTACCCAGCCATCCACGCCATCAGGAGTTGCTGTTCGCGATTCGAGAACACGACAATGGCTGGCGAGAAGCCGATGCGGCACCTCGAATCGATCCGGCGTCCGGCAGGCCGCTGCCGTTCAACACACTGTCCCACGAAGATCGTATCGGGATCTGGAGACGCGGCGTTCGCCGCTTCGCGGCGGAGCGCCCTTTCGCGGCACTACTCATTCTATGCCACGCGATCGAGATTCACCGGGACAACTGGAGCTCGGCAAGCTGGAAGGAGTTCGGCGAGGAACTTGCAGAACTGGAGAAAGAACTCCACGAGGCGTCCGGAGTCGCTCATTCGGCGCTTCGGGACGACTACAGGTTCCTGGAACTGGCCGATACCCTGTCTCTGGGGGCATGCGGAGCGCTCGGTGTCCATCTCTCGCGAGGGAGCAGCAGCGGCTACCGCTTTGCGCTCGAACTGGGCCGAATCCGCCTCGTCCCCTTCCCATTCGCAGGGGCCACTACTCTGAACGTCGCCTTCCGAACATTGCCCCGCAAATCCTTCGACAGCGCCGCCGGCTTCGCCGCGGAACTGGCTGTCGCGACGTGGAAGCGGCTTCCGGTACATATCGAGCCTCTGAAAGGCCCATGATACCCTTTCGCCCCATGCGTGAATCCCCAGGCACACGGCAGGCGCCGCAATCATCCTCTGAACCGATTCAGCGGGTCCTGGTTCCGTCAGCGATTGGCGCGCTGGGACTCGAGCTGACCGGCAAAAAGCTGACCCACATCGTGATTGTTCCGAAGGGGCGGGACCGGCAGGAATTTACGCCGTTCGCCGACCTCAAGAAGTCGGAGCGTAGCGATTTCCTGGATGAGGTTTTAGGCCGGCTGTTCGAATACTTGGCCGGCGCTCGAAGACGCCTGGGCGTCGATTTCGATCTGGGCCCGTCGGGCGTCACCGGTTTCTCCAAACGCGTGCTCAAGGAGACGGCCAAGATTCCCTACGGAAGAGTGCGCACCTACCAGCAAATTGCATCGGCGGCCGGAAACGGCGGAGCCTATCGCCAGGTCCTGGCGATCCTTCTGGGCAATCCTCTCCCGCTGGTGATTCCCTGCCACCGGGTGGTGACTGTAAAGTCAGGGCCCGGCAGTTTCGTCGCCGGGCCCAACAAAAAGCTTTGGTTGCTGCGCCTCGAACAGCGCGGCCTGACGATCTAGCCCCTCAAACTCGAGCCTCTTCGAGTTCGATCCGCAGCGTGGTCTCCTCACCGGACTCGACCGAGAAGGGGACCTCCTCGGAGTCGAATCCGGGCCGAACCACCTCGAGGGTGTGCTCCCCCGGGGAGACCATCAATCCCGAGTGGAGCCGTTCGAGTTCCTGACCAGAGCCCAGAAAGCGGCCGTCCAGATAGATCGAAGCGTCTACGGGAGCGATCTCGAGCTTGAGCCGCCCCGGCTCTTCGCGCGCGTCTTCTCGAATCGAACGCCGGTTGGATCGACGCCGCTCGTCGAACCGATCTCGCCGATCACGCGGCTCCTGATACACCCGCTCGACCTCACGCTGTCGCAGCTCCTCCTGACCAAAAGCCATCAACTCCTGCGCAGGAACCGACGCGCCCGGAACCATATCGTGATGGATGTCCAGCACCACGCCTTCCAGAACATTCACCTCCCGACGCACGGTCTCGAAGCCCTGGCTGTAGAAGATCAGCTCGTGGCGCCCGTCGCCCAGCCAAAGATGACCGGGGTAGCCATCAAACCGACCGGCCGCCCCAACGTACTCGCCATCCACCCACACCTCGGTCTTCTTAGGACGAACGTTGAGGTCGAGCGCACCAAAGTCGCTGTAGCGGCGGGGGTGGTAGGAATAGTAGAGCGGGTAGCCATAGTAGAACGGGTTGTAGTAGTAGCCGCCGTAGCCGCCGTAGCCGCCGAAAAACGCGCCGTAGCGGCCGTAGTAGCCCAGGCTCAGTCCGTAATAACTACTGTGCCGGCCGCCTCGGTGACCTCGGTAGCCGTGGTCCCCGCGGGACCCGCGGGACCGCTGTGTCGGACACCGCCGCCGCTACGAGTGGAGGCCGCCCCGCGCGAATGGCTCCTGCCGCCTCGATGTACCGCGGTCCGCCCGGAGACGCCCCGGCTATGCGAGCTCCCCGAGAACGCCGAGCCGCCCCGGCTGTGTGAACTCGTCCGGCTGTGCGCCTTGTCGGCCCAGCTTTGGCTTGCGCCCAAGGCGCCCATTGCGACCACCAAGCCGGCGGTGATCACGAATTTTCTCGAAAGTTGTCTGTCAAGCATGAGCACCCTCCTTGATTGCCCGTCGGGCTATACATCCAATCCTCCACGATGCAAGCTCCAGACCAGCCTCGTCAGCGAAGAACTCCAGGAAAACAGCGCGTTCCGGCTCGAAATACCCTCACACGGTCCCGATGACTCGTCCTCTGATGAGGTCGATTCCGCGGATCGCACGGACACCATCGTGCCCGATATCACGTTTATTCCGAGCGCAACTCGAGAGGCCGGGAACACGGCTTGGCCGGAAGAACCTCGGCGACCTCGGAGAGGGCGGCCGCGACCTCGCGGCGTCTCTCCGGGGGCGCCAGTACCGCCACACAGCCGCCGCCACCGGCGCCACAGGCCTTGCCCCCCCAAGCGCCATGATCGGTGGCTGTGCGGAGCATGGTCTCGATCTGAGGCGTCGAAATGCCGTCGGCCAGCTGACGACGATGGGACCATTCCCGCGACATGAGTTCGCCCACTCGTTCGAGGCTCTCCGCTCGGAACGCCTCCACCGTTTCGCGCGCCGTGCGCGCGATCTCCTCCAAGTGCCTCACGACCGTGGGGTCGCCATCGAGTCGACGGCGAACAATGCGCCAGTTGTTTCCGGCCGAGAAATGACTCTGACCGGAGTAGGCCACGACCAGCGAATTGCCGAGCACCTCCAAGTCGAACTCGAGCCTCGTGATCCGCTCGCCGCCCGGTTCGTGCTCTATCGCGAGAAGCCCACCGCAAAGGGCGGGCAAGTGGTCCTGGCGGCCGGTGGGCAAACCCATCACTCGGGCCTCGACATCCCTCGCGAGCCGGCTTCGCGCATCGACGCTGGTTTCCTCGACGCCGGTGTACCTCTCGGCGGCCGCGATGAAAGCCACCGCGATGGCTGAACTCGCACCCAGGCCTCCGCCCCTCGGCGACTCGCTGTGGATCTCGATCTCGAGCGGCTCGAGCCCGAGGCTCGACGCCAGGTGGCCAACCAGAGCCGTCGCCGGATCCTCGAACCAGTGGCTCAAGTCGCGGGTCGTCCGGATGTCTTCACCCGCCACGAGCCTGTACTCTCCCCGCTCCTTGGCCCGGTCTGCCCCTGAGCTTCCGACACTCGGCCGCAGATCCACCTGGGTGGCAATGTCGATTGCCAGGTTGACCGTTACCGCACCCGGATGGAGCAATCCCAAAGGCCAGATATCGAGGGTGCCGCCCGCGAAATCGACGCGGCACCAGCTGCGGGCGGAGACTTGCATCCCGGTCCTAGCCTGACCTTCTCACCGATCGTCGTAGCGAAACGCCGTAGGTGCCTGGAGATACAAGGCTTGCGAGCGAGGGTACCGCAGGCGTACCCGTAGGTACGTCTAGGAGGCCCGATCGAGCGCAACGCCGTAGATTCAGGTACATACGGGCGTTGCAGTAGATGATCGGTGAGAAGGTCAGGCTATTGGGCGCTCATCTGCGAGCCTGCCGAGTCGCCCGAGCCACCGGAGCCAGTGGAGCCCGCTCGACCGGCATCCGCGAACTCGACAATCTCGGACCAGCGAGTGGCGTCGAAGGCCTTACCCTCGTTCAAGCTGAGTCTGAGCTCGTCACGCCAGGCCAGAAACTCAGGAAGTCGGCGGTGAGGCACCGGATCGGCCGGAACGTTCTCGAGAGACAGCGGGTCGATCCAGCGCCCGTGGCGCTGAATGCGGTAGTCGAGGTGGGGGCCGGTCGCGAGCCCCGTGCTGCCGACGTACCCGATCACGTCGCCCTGCCTGACTCGGCGGCCGGAACGAACACCCTCGGCGAAGCGAGACAGATGCAAATAGGCGGTGAGATAGCTGTTGGCATGGCGAATCTTTACGGTCTTGCCACCGCCACCATCCCAACCCGCCGAGATTACGGTGCCCTTCGCGGTTGCCCTTGCCGGGGTTCCGTTAGGAGCGCCATAATCGACTCCGTAGTGGGGACGGTAGCGCTTCAGGATCGGGTGAAACCTCTTCCGGCTGAAGCGAGACGTCACCCGTGAGTAGCGCAGCGGCGACCGCAAGAACATCTTCCTCAGCGGCCGGCCCTCGGCGTCAAAGTAGACGCCGTCCTCTCCGAACCTGTAGGCCTCGAGAACGCGGCCGCGGTTTTCGTAGGAGACTCCGAGAATCGAGCCAAGCCGGTCCGCAGCCCCATCCAGATAGACGGTCTCGTACAAGATTCGAAAGACGTCCCCACGCCTCAGATCGCGGGTAAAGTCCAGGTCCCACTGGAACACGTCCGCCATCAGAATCGCGAGGTTGGTTTCGCCCCCGGCGGACGCAATTGCCGTCTCGAGCGCGTTCTCCAGGACCCCTTCTATGGCGTGGACTTTGACGGATCGCTCGAATGGTCTCCAATCTCCCACCCATCCAACGTCGCTTCGCGCAACCCGCACTCTTCCCCTTCCAGCCATCCACAGCTCGAAGACATTCACGCCGCCGTCATCGGCGAAGCTAGCCGAGTACAGGTCGGTCGGCCGGATCTTGCGCGGGTCGGCCCAGCGCGAAAGTTCCTCGACGACCTGGGCGACTTCGGAGCGGCGGAGTCCGACTCCGGCCAACGCGGCGCTCAAGGTTTCACCGCTTTCAAACGCAAACACAAACGGATAGGACTCGACGACGGCGTGCTCCATCATCGACTGAACCGCCGCAAACGGCACGGTCCGCGCGATCGGATAAGGAGACCTCGCGTAGGCCGCCAAGCGGCGCTCGGTGATGTGCAATGCCGCGACAGTCAGGAAAAGAGAGAGGTAGATCCACCTTCTCCAATGGCGCGAATCGACTCGTATCCTGGAGGTAAAGGTCGGCACTGCCGCTCGAAGACCGGGCCGGACAAGAAAATCGGGCTGAAAACCGGCTGTCAAAAGATACCACAGCCCGCTTCGCCGCGCTCGGCAAAAAGATCGCGCGAACTATTCGTAAATCGGACGCAGCACCGGATTGATGTTCGAGGGCAGCTTCCCTCGAAAGGCAACGCTGCCGTCTTTCACGGCTAGAAGGCTCGGCAGATAAGTAATCATGTGCTTCTTCGAGAACGAGGCATCGGGGTCCAAGAGCACTTCGACGGGCGGGGGGCTTGCGGACAGAAACTTGTCCACGGCAGCGGCATCCTCTTGAAAAGCCACCAGAAAGACACGAGCCCGGCCTCCCCATTCGCCGTGAATCTCACGAACTCTCTCGACGATGTCCCGACACTTCGGAGACCATGTCGAGAACACGACGAAAAGCGAATTCCCGGACACCTCGTCGGCTTCGACCGCAGTGCCGTCACGGTGCGTCAATCCGGCAATTTCGACCGCCGCGGTGGCACCCGGCGGTAGCAGGAGCAGCCCTACCAAGCCAAGCCAGACGGTCCGACTCAGTTTGCGGCCCATGCGGCTCCTGGTCACGGCGTTCCTCGATCTCCGGCCCGGTAGTGCCGCAAACCGGTCAGAATACGCTGGCGCAACTGTTCGGGAGCCAGCGCCCGGACGCAGCGTTGCCGCACGACCATGACCAACCGCTCGGCAAAGACGGTCTGGCGCGCGCATTCGGGGCAAATCGAGACGTGGTGTCGAAACGAGATCAGAAGTTCTCCTTCCATCTCGTTGTCAGCGTAGACAAATACTACTTCTCTGACCTTACGACAGTCCATAACTCGTCCGCGTTCGCCGAAAATATCTCCACACCGGTTAACGGCTGGCCTTGTCCCTATATTCCTCTGTGGACGGCTCGCGGTTGCGCATCTTGGCGGGCGATCCGTTGCGCAAGTAGCCATGCTCTCGGGCATACTCGAGCATTGTGTGCTCCAGTAGTTTCCGACCCCGATAGAGTCGGCTCATCACCGTTCCCAGCGGGACTTCCAGGATCTCGGCGATCTCCTTGTAGGAAAACCCTTCCAGATCGGCTAGAACAATCGCCATTCGGTAGTCGTCGGGCAGTTCGTCCATGGCCTGTTGAACGTCCTCGTCGAGCACGTCCTTGAGGAACTCCTCTTCGGGGCTCTTGATCTTCCGGGTGACCTCGTCGCTGAGGCGATTCTCGAAGGCATCCTCGATTTCGGCGAAATCGGTCTGCAGCGGACGACTCTGCTTCTTGCGGTAGTTGTTGATGAAGCTGTTTTTCAGAATCTTGAACAGCCAGGCCTTGAAGTTCGTGCCCTCCTGAAACTTGTCGTAGTGCCGGTAGGCCTTGAAATAGGTCTCCTGCACAAGGTCCTGGGCGTCCTCGCTGTTGCGAGTCATGCGAAACGCGGTGTTGTAGAGCGAATCGACGAAGGGCATCGCCGCCGCTTCGAAGTCCCAGCCTTGGCTGTGACGCGTATCTGCTGTCTGACTCATGGCCACGGGCTCCGGCTGCACACTACGCAGAAACCGTGCCACACATTACGCAACCTGGAAACGAACCACTAGAGCAATCCGACCAGACTCCTCTTGGCAAACTCGACCAAGGGCCCCGGAAAAATACCCAAGAGCCCCGTGATGACCGCGCAAACCGCAATCGCGCTCACCAGGCCGGGAGCATGCAGAGCCGACGGCGTTCCCTCTTCCGAGTCCTTGAAGTACATCTGCACGACGATTCCAATGTAGTAAAAGAGCGAAATCGCGCTGGTCACAACGCCCACGACGGCCACCCAAAGCCAACCCGATTCGACCGCTGCGGCGAAGAGATAGATCTTGCCGAAAAAGCCGCCCGTGGGCGGAAGTCCTGTCAACGCGAGCATGAATACCAGCATCATCGCCGCCAGAAAGGGCGAGCGCTGAGCCAATCCGGCGTAGTCCGAGTAGGTCTCCCCCGCGTATTCCTTGCGTTCCAGAAGGATCACCGTGCCGAATATTCCGATCGTAATGAAGGTATAGGCAAAGAGATAAAACAGTACCGCCCAGAGCCCATCTTCGGTTGCGGCGAGCACGCCTATCAGCACGTAGCCGGAGTGAGCAATCGAGCTGTAGGCCAGCATACGTTTGACATTGGACTGGGTGAGAGCCGCCAGGTTGCCCCAGATCATGGTGATTGCGGCGACTCCCGCGGTAACCCACTGCCAGTCCGGCTGCAGATACGGCAGCCCCTGATAGAAAATCCGCACCAGAATCGCGAAGGAAGCAACCTTGGACGCGGTCGCCAAGAAGACCGTGACCGGCGTCGGCGCCCCCTCGTAGACGTCCGGCGTCCAGACATGAAATGGAACCGCTGCGACTTTGAAAAACAGGCCAATCGCGACCAGCAACCAGCCAACGGATACCAAACGGTAGCCGGCTTCGGAGGCCATCGCGCCCGGTATCGCGGTCGCCAGCAGATCCAGTTGCACGGTGCCCGTGGCACCGTACAAGAGTGAGATTCCGTAGACTAGAATCCCGCTCGAAAGAGCGCCCAGGACGAAGTACTTCAGCGCCGCCTCGTTCGACTTGCGCTCGTGTTTGAAAAAGCCCGCGAGAATATAGCTCGACAGCGCCATGAGTTCGAGCGAGATCCAAATCGACAGCAAGCTGTAGCCACTTGCCATGAACAGCATGCCGGTCGTGGCCAGAAGAATCAGCGAATAAAACTCCGCAGGCCGATAGCCACCGTCACTCAAAAAACGGTCGGACAACACGACCGTGAGTGTCGCCGCCATGAGCAAAAGCAGTTTCCAGAAGAAACTGTAGCCATCGACGATGAACATGCCAGACAAGATGACGCGTGGTGCATCGGGCACCCCCTGCACGGTTACCAGTAGGACCACAGTGCCCACAAGCGCAGCCAGCGAGACGGTGGAGCATAGGCGGTAGCTGGTGGCGGTCTTGAGCGCTCCAGTCAGCAGAAGCAGCATTCCGGCCGTGGCCAGAAAAATCTCAGGGATGAGAAGCAGGAATTCCTGCGGCTGAATCGAATCCACTTGCGTTCAGTCTCCGCTGTGCTCCGAGGTCTGGGGTCTCGAGCCCGCATCGACTTGCTGATCCGCAACGGGCTGGTTCGACTCACAGATCTCGACGATGTAGTTCACGGGTTTCTCCAGGATCCTGAAGAAAGGCCTCGGATAGAGACCGATCCAAAAGCACAGGACCACCAGCGGCATGAGATAGAGCAACTCGCGCCGGTTCAGGTCCTTCAGGTCCTTGTTCTCAGGGTTCTTCAGCGGGCCGAAGAAAACTCGCTGATACATCCACAGCATGTAGGCGGCGCCAAGTACGATTCCGACCGCGCCCATGAGCGCCCACCACCACACGCGGTTGAAAGCACCGACCAGGATCGTGAACTCGCCAATGAAACCATTCAGCACCGGCAAGCCGATCGACGACATCGTGATGATCAGAAAGATGGTCGCGAACATCGGCATCTGCTCCGAAATACCGCCGTATTCGGCGATCATGCGCGTGTGCCGCCGTTCGTAGATGACGCCCACCAGTAGAAAGAGAGCGCCGGTTGAAATCCCGTGATTGATCATCTGCAGGATGCCGCCGTTCAACCCCGGTCCGTTGAGCGCAAACACACCCAGCATCACGAACCCGAGGTGACTCACCGACGAGTAGGCCACCAGCTTCTTCATGTCCTTTTGCGCCATGGCCACGAGACCGCCGTAGATGATTCCAATAATGGAAAGCGCGACTACCCATGGCAACAGCTCCCAGGTCGCCACCGGCAGAATCGGCAGCGAGAACCGAACGAATCCGTAGGTTCCCATTTTCAAGAGAACGCCGGCAAGAATGACCGAAGCCGCCGTCGGCGCTTCGACATGAGCATCCGGGAGCCAGGTGTGAAACGGGAACATCGGCACCTTGATCGCAAAGCCGACAAAGAACGCCAGAAAAATCCAGAACTGGAGATCGGGGGGTATCTGGGAAGCGATGTCGTGAAACTGAGTAATCGAGAACGTGCGCGGATTGCCCAGGCCGCCGAACTCGAGCAGTCCACTCGAGTTGTAGAAATAGAGAGCCAGGATACCGAGCAGCATGAGCACCGAACCGACCAACGTATAGAGGAAGAACTTGATCGCCGCGTAAAGCTTTCTCGGACCACCCCAAATACCGATCAGGAAATACATCGGCACCAGCATGACTTCCCAGAACACGTAGAAGAGAAAGAAGTCCATCGCCATGAACACGCCCAGCATCCCGGTCTGGAGGAGAAGCATGAACACGTAGTACTCCTTCTCCCGCACCTTGATCGCGCTCCAAGAGGACAGAAAAGCCAGGACGCCCAGCAACGTGGTCAGCAGAACCAGAAGCAGGGCAATGCCGTCGATGCCGAACTCGTAGCGAACCCCGAGGGTCTCGATCCAGGCGAGGCTTTCTCGAAACTGAAAAAGATCCCCGTCGCGCTCGAAGGCGAACCAGAGCGGGATCGAGACCAGAAAATCCACAAGCGCGATACCGGTCGCGAATTTTCGAATCCGTTCACCCTGCTCCTTCTTGAAGAGGAAAATGACCACCAGCGCACCCAACAGAGGCACATAGCAGATGATGCTCAGAATCGAAACGTGGTGAACCCAATCGAACATGGATTAACTCCCAAACAGCGAGACAACAGATTCCTGAACGGCGCCGACTCGGCCCGCGGGCTTCGAGTGACTCATTGACTAGCTCATCCGGACGAAAAAGTAGAAAACACTCAAGGCCAAAACCCCCAGGACCAGCGCCGTCGCCGACTGGGAGACGAGTCCCGTCTGCACCGAACGGAAGAAGCGCGAGCCAGCTTTCATCAGCCAGCCAGTCAGATTCACCAACCCATCAACCGCGTACTTGTCAAAAAAACCCGCAAGCAGAGACACTCCGACCGTGAAATGGCGAGCTCCGTTGACCAGAACCCCATCGATGAAACCAGCGTCGAATCGGAACAGACCCCGAGCCGTAGCCCAGGTACCCTTGACCACGGAGGCGTCGTAGATTTCATCGACGTAGTACTTGTTGAAGAGCAGGTTGTGGACGGTGGGGAAGCGCTGGGCCCAGCGTTCGCCGCCGGCCAGAGCCTGGGCCTCTCCTCGCGGGGCACCGTAGAGGGTCCAGGCAAAATAGATTCCAAAACCCGCCACCGCCACCGACAGCGCCATCAGGATCAGCTCGACCCCCACCGAGGCGTGATGCCCGTGCTGCGCTGCGTGTCCCACGTCGCCGACCCGAACCAGCACCGGTTCCAGATAATGGCCGAAGAGGTTCCAGTCGAACGCGCCCAGCTTCGGCAACCCGAGATAGCCCGCCAGCACCGAACCCACCGCCAGCACCATCAGCGGCACCGTCATCACCTTCGGCGATTCGTGCAGATGGTGGGCTTGCTCTTCGGTCCCTCGAAACTCGCCCGTGAAGGTCAGGAAGATCAACCGGAACATGTAGAGAGCCGTCAGGCCGGCGGTCAGGAGCCCGACCACCCAGAGAGCCTTGCTCGAGCCCGCCGTGTTGAAAAAAACGGCCGCCAGAATCTGGTCCTTCGAGAAGAACCCCGCCAGCCCCGGCACCCCGGCAATCGCCAGCGTAGCGATCAGCATCGTCCCGTAGGTCACCGGCAGCGCCTTCTTCAACCCGCCCATCTTGGTCATGTCCTGCTCGCCGCCCATCGCGTGGATCACCGAACCCGACCCCAGAAACAACAGCGCCTTGAAGAACGCATGAGTCACCAGATGGAACACCGCCACCGCGTACGCCCCTACGCCCGCCGCCAGAAACATGTAGCCCAGCTGCGACACCGTCGAGTACGCCAGCACCTTCTTGATATCCGTCTGTGCTATGGCGATGGTGGCCGCAAACAACGCCGTCGCCGCGCCGATCACCGCCACCAGTTTCGTGTTGTCCATCTTCGTTGTCATACCTTGGCCATCCAACCGTCTTGCGCCTCGTTCAATAAGCCACGAAAGATCACCAAACGATGAATCTCACTGGTGCCTTCATAGAGTTCCGTGATCTTGGCATCCCGTAGGAGTCTCTCGGCCGGATAGTCCTGACAATACCCATACCCGCCGAACACTTGCAGGGCGTGATTGGCGCACTTCGACGCCGTTTCACTCGCGAACAGCTTGGCCATCGCGCTGTAGTAACCGTACGGCTGCCGCTGATCCTTCATCCACGCAGCGCGGTACACCAGGTTGCGGCCCTGGCGTTCGGCCTCGACCAGACCCGCGTGGCTCAGCTCCTTGAGGTGGAACGACAGCGTATTGGGCGCAATGCCCAGGTGCTCGGCCAGCGCCGTGGGCGTCAGCCCCTCCTGCCCGGCCACGACCAAGGCGCGGAAGGTGCGCAGGCGCAGCGGCTGGGCCAGGGCGGCAAGGGATCGGACAACGTCGGCTTCTTCCATGCTTCAATCATACAACGATTGTTGAATTATTGAAATAATGGCGGCGTTTATGCCGATGTGCTGCCCACGCGGGGCCGATGCAGGAGGGGGCCGCGCCCGAAAACTCAGGTGCGACCGGCCGGCGCGGGCGCCACGTCCCACTCGGCCAGTTGCTCGTTGGTCGCAATCAGCCGCGCCACCAGCAACTGGATGAAAGCCTTGTCGAAGTGCGATTGCAGCGCTTCCGAGGCCTCGCGCAGCGCCGCGTTGGGCACCTTGAGCACGAGCACCTCGGTTTCGGCCACGGCCGTGGCGGTGCGCACCGGGTGGTCGGGCCGCAGGTAGACCATCTCGCCAATCGACACGCCCGGCCCCAGCGTGCTGAGCTGCCAGCCCTGGCGCGTGACCTGCA
>JADFQD010000002.1:34325-85607 GCA_022561975.1 Acidobacteriota bacterium | reverse complement strand
TCTACCCTGCGAAATACGGGAAATACGGGGACACGATACTCATTTCGCGCTGAGTGCTACGACGTCACGCGTGGCCGCAGCCCTGGGAATCAGTATCGTGTCCCCGTATTTCCCCTTCGCCATTCGCAGATCCTCCGAAGGCGATTCGCCGAGATCATACGGCAGAGCCGTAGAATGGGCGCCGTGAGTTCGACCGCTCGGAAACTGTGGATTCTCTGGCCGCTCTATTTCGTCCAGGGGCTGCCGTTCGGCTTCCAGGCCACCGCCTTGCCGGTGTATCTGCGCGAAGCCGGCCTGTCGTTGACCGCGATCGGATTCGCCACCGCGCTGTCGCTGCCGTGGATGCTGAAGGCCCTGTGGGCACCGCTGGTCGATCGCTACGGCTCTGAGCGCTTCGGCCGCAGACGCTCGTGGATTCTGCCGCTCGAGCTGGTGCTGGCGGCGTTGTGCGTCATGGCCGCGTTCCTCGATCCGAACTCGGGCTTGAAGAGCCTGCTGGCGTTGGTTTTTCTGATGAACCTGGCGGCAGCGACCATGGACATCGCGGTCGACGGATTGGCGATCGATCTGTTGAGTTTGCATGAACTCGGCAAAGGCAACATCGCCCAGGTCGTAGGCTTCAAGATCGGCATGCTGACCGGTGGCGGCCTGTTGGTTTGGGCGAGCGGTACCATCGGATGGCAGGGGTTGTTCCTGTCGATGGCCGCGCTGATCTTCCTGGTCGCGATCGTGACCTCTGCCTATAGAGAGAAGCGGGCGCCGGGCGAACGCGGCCGCGACGATTGCAACGGAGGCAACGATCCCGCGGGTTCGGCCGGCGATGCGACCCGTCCACTCGAGCAACCAACAATGGGTGCGGTGTTCAGGTTGCTGAAGAAGTCTTTCTCGGTGCGCGGCATGGGCTGGCTCATCGTCTTTATCGGCACCTACAAGCTCGGCGAGCAGATGGCCGACACCATGTTCAAGCCATTTTTGGTCGACGCCGGCTTCGGTCGCGAGCAGATCGGCCTCTGGGTGGGCACCTGGGGCATGCTGTTTTCGATCGTGGGCTCGGTGGCGGGCGGCCTGCTGGCCAGCCGCATTAGGATGCTTCACGCGGTAGGCATCACAGCGGCGCTCCGGGTCTTACCGGTAATCGGCGAGTGGTGGCTGACCCTCGTCGAACCGACGGCCGAGCGCGTGGTGGCGGTGACCTGCGCCGAGCACCTCTTCGGCGGCGCGCTCACCACGGCGCTCTTCGCCTACATGATGGCGCGAGTCGACAGGCGCATCGGCGCCACCCACTACACCCTCCTGGCATCGGTCGAGGTTTGGGGCAAGATCCCGGCCGGCTGGATATCGGGCGCCATCACGCAGTCGACTTCCTACGGCTTCATCTTCGGGCTGGCGGCGATTCTGTCGGTGCTTTTCTTGGGCCTGCTGCTACCGGTCGGCAAGTACGAGCCCGAGCATCTGAAGTCGCGCAAGCACGAACCATTATCCGGATGACCGACTCGGCAACCGACCGTCGGCGCCGGCCTCGCGCCGTGGTCGTGGGAGCCGGCATCATGGGCCTAACCGCGGCTCTCGAACTCGACCGTCGCGGTTGGAACGTTCGCTTGCTCGACGCCGGTCCGATTCCCAACCCGCTCGCCGCCTCGACCGACATCTCGAAAGTCTGCCGGATGGAGTACGGCGCGGATGCAACCTACATGGCGCTCATGGAAGAGGCGCGCACCGGCTGGCTGACCTGGAACGAGAAACGGCTAGCGGAAGGAAGAGACGCCCTCTACCACGAGACCGGCGTTCTCATGGTGTGTCTCGATGAGATGGCGGCCGGCGGGTTCGAATACGAGAGCTTCGAGATGCTGCGCGCTCGCGGGCACACGCCCGAGCGGATCGGCGGCGCGAAGCTTGCCGAGCGCTTTCCGGTTTGGAGTGAGCAGTTCACCGACGGCTTCTTTCACGCGGTCGGCGGCTGGGCCGAGAGCGGGCGGGTGGTGAGCGCGCTGGTGCGCGAGGCCCGACGGCGCGGTATCGAAGTCTCGGAATCCGAGCGGGTCACCTCGCTCATCGAGTCATCCGGCAACACTTCCGGTGTCATAACCGAAAGCGGCGGAAGGATCGAAGCCGATGCGACAGTTCTCACCGGCGGATCGTGGATCGCCGAGGCCGACCTTCTCCCCGAGCTGGCCGCCTCCTTGACACGGAGCTATCACCCGGTCTGGCATCTGCGGCCCCGAGAACCCGAGCGCTTCACCGCCGATCGCTTTCCGGTGTTTACCGCGGACATCGCCCGCACCGGTTTCTACGGCTTTCCACTCCATCCACGGGAAGGTGTGGTCAAGCTGGGGCATCACGGGCTCGGGGTGGTAGTCGAGCCAGGAAAGCCAGGGCCAGCGGTGCCTGGACTGTCTGACGATGGCAACCCGCTCACCGTGCCCGCGGAGATCACCGAGAAGCTCCACGCGTTCCTGGCCGAGCACTTCGCGAGCCTTGCGGACGCCGAAGTGGCCGGCACGCGCCTGTGCCCCTACTGCGATACCGCCGACGAGGATCTCTGGATCGCGGCGCATCCGGAGCGGTCGGGCGTGACCGTCGCCTGCGGCGGCAGCGGCCACGCCTTCAAGTTCGCGCCGGTGCTCGGGCCGATCATCGCCGACGCGGTCGAGGGCAAGACGAATGAGTACTCGGAGAAGTTCCGCTGGCGGCCCGAGGTGCGGCTGGCGAGGGGGCTGGAAGCGGCGCGGTGTCACGAGGACGTGTGGTGAGCCGAGCGAGCCGGCTCGAGAGACTCGGTCGACACGGGGGATCGACCGCTACTGGGTTGAGCGCCGCGCAAGACGAGTCGGGAGGGGACACCAAAGAATGGTGTCCCCGATTACATCTTGCGGCTTTTGCGCAGCGTGTCGGTCAAGGTCGTCACGATCTTCTTCTCCTGGCCTTCGGTTAGACCCGAGATCTCGCGCTGGGCCGCCGCCATCGATTGGGCGGTGGCCGTTTTCGGGAGAACTTTGGTTGTTTTGCGCTTCGCCATTTCGCGCCGTTCGCGGCCATGAATTGCCACAACGGCGCCGATGATATCGTCGCGGATAGTTCACTGCAGATCGTTCTTCAGGAGGTCCGACAATGCCCCCATTTTTCCAACGCCGCTTGGCATTCCCAGCCCAGATCCCGGCTCTGCGAGTTCTTCTGGCTCTGCCGGCTGTGATTACCCTGCTTTCTCCGATAGCAGCCGTTCCGCTCCCGGCGGCTACCCTGATCCATGCCGGAAGCCTGATCGACGGGATTTCCGATCAGGTCCGCAACCAGGTCACGATCGTCATCGACGGCGATCGCATCGCCGAAATTCGCCAGGGCTTCTCTGCGCCCGGCGACGACGATACGGTCATCGACCTCAAAGATGCCGTCGTCATGCCCGGTCTGATGGACATGCACGTTCATCTCACCGGCGAGCTCAGTCCAAACAGGTACCTCGAGAGGGTGCAGTTGAACACCGCCACCTTCGCCGTGCGCTCGGTCGAGTACGCCCGCCGAACGCTCATGGCCGGCTTCACCACCGTCCGCAACCCGGGCGACGACGGCACGATCACCGTCGCCCTGCGCAACGAGATCGCCAAGGGCATGGTGCCCGGGCCGCGGATCTTCACCGCCGGCAAGAGCCTCGCGACCACCGGCGGCCACGCCGATCCGACCAATGGCCTGCGCGCAGATCTGACCCGCGACGCCGGTCCCAAAGACGGTGTCGTCAACGGCCCCGACGATGCGGCCAAGGCCGTGCGCCATCGCTACAAGGAAGGCGCTGATTTCATCAAGCTCACCGCCACCGGAGGCGTGCTCTCGGTCGCCAAGAGCGGGCAGAATCCGCAGTTCTCGGAGGAAGAGCTGCGCGCGATCGTCACCACCGCCAACGACTACGGCTTTCATGTCGCGGCACACGCCCACGGCGCCGAGGGCATGAAGCGAGCGATCCGGGCCGGAGTCAGGTCGATCGAGCACGGCACCCTGATGGACCAAGAGGTCATGGACCTGATGAAGGAGCACGGCACCTACTACGTGCCCACCATCCTGGCCGGCGTGTTTGTCGCCGAGAAAGCCGAGATCGACGGCTACTTTCCCGAGCTGGTGAGGCCGAAAGCCGCAGAGATCGGACCCAAGATCCACGCGACCTTCGGCAAAGCCTACAGGGCCGGCGTCAAGATCGCCTTCGGCACCGACAGCGGGGTCTCACCGCACGGAGAAAACGCCAGGGAGTTCGCGCTCATGGTCTCGGCCGGCATGCCCCCAATGGAGGCGATCCAAGCGGCGACCATGGCGGCCGCCGAGCTGCTCGGCATCCAGGATGAGTTGGGCTCGGTCGAAGTTGGCAAGATCGCCGATCTGGTGGCTGTGCGCGGCGATCCACTCGAAGACATCTCCGTGCTCGAAACGGTAGCCTTCGTGATGAAGGAAGGCGCTGTCTACAAAGATGAGCGGTAGGGAAGCCGAACAAGAGCCCTGGTACAAAGACGGACTGCGCTTCGGCTGCACCGGGTGCGGCGCCTGCTGCACCGTCGAGGGCTACGTCTGGGTCGACCGCAGCGAGATCGAGCGCCTGGCGGAGCATCTGAAAATCAGCCCGGAGACGTTCGCAAGCAAGTACCTGCGCCAGATCGGGCGCCGCTACAGCCTGACCGAGATTCCGCTGCCCGGCAGCCCAGGAAAGAAAGCCTGTGTCTTCTGGGACGGCAAGTGCACGGTGTACGACGCCCGGCCGGGGCAGTGCCGCACCTTTCCGTTCTGGAAGGAGAACCTCGCAGCACCCGAGAATTGGAAAAAGATCGCCAAGACCTCTCCCGGCGTCGGCAACGGACGCCTCTATCAACTCGGCGACATCACTCGGCTCGCGGCCGGCCAGGGCGAGACCGAGTAGGCCCATCCGATGCGGCTCTTGGTCACTTGTTGAAAAGCTTCAACACGGCAATCGTTGCGGTGACACCGTCATCCGGCCCCGCGACCGCGACTCCGAGGTCGACGTTGATGATCGTGCTCCACGGTCCGACCACAGTTGCGGCGACACCGACCCCGGCCAGAAGCTCCTGATCGAGCCCCGAGATCTCATCAGTGGCCCAGGCCGCATCGGCGAGAGCCTCGAGCCGGAATGCGCCGCCCACGTTCCAGCCGTAATTGAAGTGCGCCGCCAGGGCCTCTTGGGCTCTGATCTTTCCGGTCTCGTAGCCGCGCACGCGCACACTCGAGAATGTGCCGAAGTCGAATTTCGAAAAACGATCCAGGTTCGAACCGTCCAGATACTCGACCTCGACGCCGAACTTCAAGAACTTAGGCAGGTGCCAGGTCTTTCCGAGCGCGACGTTCCAGGTCGTGTAGGTGTCGTCATCACCTTCGAACTCGGTGTTTCCGGGCAGTCCCCAGAAGTCCCAGGAGCCGCGCCGGTGACGGCTGCCACTGGCCCGCAAGCGGTAGCCCTTGCGGTTGTATTTCGCGGTCAAGCGCAACTCGTGGTTGAGGTGGTTTGCGGGCAGCACGAACTCCGCGGCGGTGTCGTCGCCTCGGCGGAAGCTCTGATAGCCGAGTTGATACTGGGCTTCGATCTTCGCGAAGTTCCCCAGCGGCCGGCCGAGCTGGACATCGAAATTCGGGTTGTTGGTCTTGACCTCTTCCAAGGTCGCTTCGCGGCCATCTCGGAAAAGAGTATCGGCACCGCGTAGAGCAAACACGAAGACATCGATGCCGAAGTCCCACTTCGATCCCATAAAACTCGGATCATTGATCGACACGGTGGCCAGCGGTCCGGCGAAGAAAAGGTTGGCCTGGATTCCCTTGTCGCGCCAATCGAACCAGAACCAGTTCATGCCGGCGAGCGGTATCGGATAGTCCTGGTTTTCGTCGTAGAAGATACCGCCGACCAGGAACCGGCGTTTCTTGTCGAACTCCTCTTTGACCACCCTTTCACCGGTTTCTTCGTCGACCACCAGATATTTCAGGCCTTCCTCGGTGTCGCGAACGATCGTGGCGTCTGAATCCAGAGCGGCTTGGCGCTCGGCCTCGAAGGTCGCCGGGTTGATGCGCACGTGGTCGAGCAGAATCTCCCGCTCGACCACGGTCGTTCCGCCAAGCAGCGACCAGATCTGCTGGCCGACCAGGCGCGTGGGTACAAAGTAGCTCTCCGACGTCCAAGGTGCCGTGGATCCGTCAGCGGTGAGCGGGGCATAGGACAGCGTTTCCTCGTTCGAGATGACATCTCCCTCGAGGCCAAGCTGCACCGTGCGCGTCTTGACCCGGGCGTAGATTTCGCGATCGATCCATACCGTTCCCTGATAAAGAGTGCGCTCCGGCGTAACCGCCACGGCCGGAGCGAAATCCACCACCCAACAATCGCGCCCCTCGACGGTGGCGGTGCCACGAAGCTCGTAGCGATACTCTTTGGAAAAGGTGATCTCGACCGGTAACGCCGCGGCTTTCTCGGGCTGCACCAACGGAATCTCGGGGATGGTCTTGCGCTTCCAGCGGACACCGTTGATCAAGAACTCCTGCCAGACCCAGTCGTAGCCGCCGCCCTGCCGAAAAAAGTAGGGCCCCTTGAAAGTCGTCTCGAGGGTCTGGCTGGTGGTGCCGAACTGAAACCTCAAATGCGACGTGTTGGTGGCTATGTAGGTTTCGATCTTGCGCGCCTGGGCGTCTTCGAAGGCCTGGTGCAGGCGCAGGATCTCTTCGACCGGCATCTGCCGGGTGTCGCTGACCAGAACCTCCTCTTCCAGGCCAAAAATGCCCTCCAACTCGGCGGCGCTCATGCGCGCGAGCGACATCACCACGACCGCCTCGGGGTCCAGAATCTCGACCGAGAAGCTCTCGGCGTCTCGACCGATGCCGTACTGGCGCAATGCCTCTCCGGTGACAAAGTCGAAGACCGCCGGTTCGCGCAGTCGGGGGTCGGCGAATCGTAGGGCGAGTTCGCTGGCGCCCTGCGAGACATCGACAATGACCCGGAGGCTCAGGTCCTCGCCCCGAACAAACGCCCAGGCACTCTCGGCGCCTTCGGGTGAGCTTCCTGGGGCGGGCGAAACGTCTCCCGAGAACTCGCGCGCGAGGAGCTTCAAACTAAGCGCGGCCGGCTCAGAGATCAACTCCACGGAAAACAGCGTCGCATCCAGCCCCAGATAGGCCATGCGGGCCGCCTCGCCCAGAAGTTTCGACTCGGGTTGCGGCATCGATAGCGAGTCGATGACCACCGCAGCCCCGGGATCCTGGACGAGAATTTCTGTGACGGCTTCGGTCAGCACTTCGTCGGACGCCGGCGAGAGCGCCACGACATCGACATAGGCCGCGACCTCTTCGGCAAAGAACGCGCGCACCGCATTCGCATTCGGAAGCGGCGACGACACCACGCGCGCGTCCGGTCGAGCGCCACTGACAGCAACCGCCGCCCTCTTGAAGAGAAAAACGTAGTCCCGCCACGAGGCCTCTCCTCGCGCCGGCCACGCGATTTGGAAGTGTGACCCCGCGGGGCTGGAGCGGGCCAAACCGGCCAGGGTTTCGAGTTCCACCGCCAGCTCACCGATGTTGTCGAGCAGCGGCGGCGGCGTGGTGAACTCGACCGTCAACCACGGGGTCAGCCGCTCCGCGGCCAGGGCCGCGAAGCCGGCCTCGAGGTCCCTACGGACGCCACTGGTTTCTGAACCGGGTTCGCCTGGGTCGCCCGAGCCAGCGGAAGCAGAGCCGGCAGAGCCGCGGGCGGCCGCCAGGGAGACGCTGCGCTTGACCAGAAGCATCGACTCCTCTTTGAGCTCCGGCCCCTTGGCCAGAGCTTCTGCGGCGGCACTCCAGTCCGACACCACGACCCCCGCACAGGGCGTGCATCTCTGGAGTCCCCTGGCCGCAGATGCCGCTTGGACAATCTGAGCGGGGAGGAGAACTAGCAGGGCCAGCGCAGCGGCTGTGAGGTAGCTTTTCATTACCGAAGCATACGGCACTTGGCACTCGAGGTTGCCAAATTCGGCGGGGTCGCAGAGGTGACAAATGGGGCGCTGCGGGACCGGTGTAACCGAGTTCCCGAGTCAGCGAGTTACCGAGCGGGCTATTCGAATTGCCGGCTATCGGGGTGCCTCGACTCGGGCGCTTTGGAATCGTGCGGAGGTCGAGCGCCTCTTCGATAGTCGCGGGCGTAACGGGGAGCCTCGATCCCGCTCGCGAGATCGGGGGCGTCGATCGGCGCGGCCGTGCATAGCTCCAAGGGAATCACTCCGGCCCACATGCCCAGATCGAGATCCTCGTCGTTGTCGCCCGGAGGGCCGGTTCGGACCTTGGCCGAGGCCTCGTCCAACGGAAACTCCAAGACCTCGGTCGCTGCCAGTTCCTGGTCGTTGGCAGGTCGCGAATCGGCACCGCGCCCCGGTGCCAGGTGGTCGACCAGAACTTCCAGCGCGCGACGCTTCTCGGCCTCGTCTCTGATCGGCGTCGCCCGGCCGAGCGCTACCACCGAGCGATAGTTCATCGAGGAATGAAACTGAGAGCGCGCCAAGACCAGGCCGTCGATCAGGGTCACCGAGACACAGGCGTCGAAGCCCTCACGGAGGTGCTCGAACATGCGGCTTGCAACCGATCCGTGAAGGATCAGCCGATCCCCGTCGCGGCCGTAGCCGGTGGGAATCACATACGGCTGCCCCTCGATCGAGAAGCCGACATGACAGATGAAGCCCTCGTCGAGGATGGCGTAGATGGTGGCGACATCATAGTGACCGCGATCCGATATCCTTCGGACCCGAGTGCGTGGTGTCGGCATGACCCAAACGCTACCGCACAAGCCAGGTCCGCCCAAGCCTTTGTGAGCCCGGGCTCGGCGTCGCCTTCCGCGAGGCCGTGAAGTATCTCCCGGCTCGGAAGGCCGCGACGCTCGAGAAAAGGGGAAACGCCGGCCCGAAAGCCGACGCTCCTTAGTCGTCGGTCTGATGCGAGCGACTAGTCGTCGAACCAGTTCCAAACCACCCGCACTCGCGGCAGGACGACCCGGGCCTGGCTGCGCTGGCTACGATAGGTCCGGTGACGACGTCCGTAGCCCCGATCATCATAGCGGCGGCGCGCCGGCCGGCCCCGGCCGAAGAGGTCTTCGGCGTACATCTCGAGGTCGTACATGGCATCCGAGAGCCTGTCGAACTCGCGATCGATCCTGCCGAAGGCGTGCAAATCATGCATGGCATACGCCGCTCGAGTGTAAGCCCGACGCAACTCGCGGAAGTCTCCTGCCAGGTGACCGACGTTCTGACGGTAGCGCTCCACCTGGCGGTGGAAGTGTCCAGCCTGCTCTACGAGCTCGTGCAGCCGCACGAGAACTCGCTCCTCTCGGGAGTCTCCGTGATGAGCGAGGCGCTCCGCTGAGTGATGAACCACCCGCGCCCGATCCTTGACCTGGTGGGCCAGCTTTTGGACCTCCTCGACCCGATACTGAGTATCCTCCAACCTCCGGTTGGTGTCCGAGTGGGCTGCCCTGGCGTCCGGAGCCAACAGAAGTGCTGCGGATACGACGATGAAAGAAATCTTCGTTTTCATTTGCTGACCTCCTTTCTCACCACCGACCGAATAGCGCAAGGCCGGTGCCAGGCCTCGCAACTCGCTTGCAATCACCAGTTACCGCGCGCAGCGCCGACAGGGCGCGTCTCGAAAGTGTCTCCTCGAGAGGACGATCTCGTCCGGCTAGCAGCCCGTGGTAGAAGTCCTGCGGGTCGCGTTCGGAGCGCTTTCGGGTGCGCTGCAAGGCGACGCGACGCAGGCGATGCGGTGTCATCGTTGAGGAGCGTCAACGCCGCAGCGTGCCCGAAACCGCCCCAACCCGAAGGGCGACCAGGGGTTACGGCGCGTCTGCGGCGTTGCTCGTCGTCTACGATGTCCCGGCATCGCTTCCTCCTCGCGCCTTGCATACGCACCGTAATCCCTGGTCGCGCGGCCCACAGGACTTCTACCACGGGCTGCTAGATCGGAAGGACCGAATCACGATGAGACTATAACGCGTCGCGTCATAGACGCAAGTTTGGTTGCGCTTTCCTGAATAGGTGGTAGCTCTTCCGACAGCGCCGTCGCCCGAGGGCCCGTTGCCATCGACGACCGCTTTAGCAGCTAGCTCTCCCGTTTTTCGACGATCTCCAGCTCCTGCCGGAGCTTGATGATGCTGTTGGCGGGGTGAACGCCCGAGCGCAGTTGGACGCCGGGGTAGAGCTGGGTGCCGGCGCCGATGAGGCAGCCGGGGTGGAGGACGCAGTTGCAGCCGGTGAGGACGCGGTCGCCGAGGATGGCGCCGAGTTTTCTGCGGCCGGTGGGAATGGAGTCGTCGCCGGTGCCGATGGTGATGTCGGCGCCATCGTGACGGAAGTTGGAGAGGATGGTTCCGGCGCCGAGGTTGACTCGGGCGCCGAGGATGGAGTCGCCGACGTAGTTGAGATGGGGTGCGGCGGCTCCGGAAAGAAAGATGCAGTGCTTGATTTCAGAGCTGGCGCCGACGACGCAGCCGTTCTCGAGCCAGACACCCCCGCGCAGGATGGCGCCGGAGCGGATTTGGCAGTCTTCGCCGATTCGTACGGGTCCTTGAAGAACGGCGCCCGAGCAGATGCGAGCGCCTTTTTCGATGACGATGCCGCTCCCGGAGATGTGAACATCGGGCTCGATCAGTCCGTTGATACGCTGGTCCGGAAGCTGGGCGAGCAGCTCGTCCAGGGGCGAGCCCAGAAGCTCCCATGGGGCTTCGGGGGTGTAGCTGGCCGCCAGGCAGGCGGGGAGGTGCTCGAAGAGCCGCGGCAAGATCATGATCGGGCATTATAGAGAGCCTGGAAGCCGCCAAGACCGGTCCGCGCGAGAGACATGACGAAAGAACTAGAGCCCCTGGCCACGAGCTTCTACCGGCGGGACCCGGCAAGGGTCGCACGCGGTCTCCTCGGCCGGTACCTGGTGCGGCGGGTTCGCGGGCAAACGCTGGTCTTGCGGATTGTCGAGACCGAGGCGTACTTGGGCGAAGGCGACCGGGCGAGTCACGCTTGGACCGGCAGACCCACCAAGCGCACCGCGACGTTGTTTCGGGCCGGCGGTTGCGCCTACATCTATTTCGTCTACGGCATGCACAATATGTTCAATGCGGTGGCGGGAAGGGGAGGTACCGGGGGCGCCGTGCTGGTTCGGGCCGGAGAGCCTTTGTCGGGAGTCCAGACGATGCGACGTCTGCGCGGGCTTGCTTCCGGTCGAGGTGACGTCGAGATCGCGAGCGGGCCCGCGAAGCTCTGCCAGGCACTAGCAATTGATAGGAGCTTCGACGGCGCGGTTCTTGACGGCGAGAAACTCCGGATCTGCCGCGGACTCCGAGTCGATCGGAAGCGCGTAGTGGTGGGTCCTCGAGTCGGGGTTGACTATGCGGGGGAGGCCGCGGCTTGGCCGCTCCGGTTTGCCCTCGCGGCCAATGATCACGTTTCGCGGCCGTTCTAGCCTCCAGGCCAGGGTCAGGGCAAACCGGTTTCCGCGAAATACGGGGACACGATACTCATTTCTAGGGCCGCGGCTACGGGTGATGCCGAGCACTCAGCGCGAAATGAGTATCGTGTCCCCGTATTTCCGTATTTCCGGGAGGCGCTTGTGGGTCGGCGGCTCTACTTCTTCGGCTGGACCAAGTCGATGTGACCGGCGGTGCGCAGGCTCCTGAAAACGAGCAGCGCGTCGATCGATGGCATTGGGCTGATCTTGAGAATGGTCTGGATGTCATAGGTGCCGTTGACACGGCTCAGGATGAAGCCTTCGTGCGGGGAAATCTGGAGCTGCGCCAGCTCCTCCATCGTGTGCTCGAGCCGGGGCACCGAGTCCGGGTGCAGGCCTTCGCTGCGGAGTCGCTTTTCGATCTCGGCCTGGACAGTTGCTGTGCGCGTGCGGATCTTCTCGTTGTGGGGGTCGAGATTGAGCGCGGCGCGGAAGTGTCCCATGGCCTGTTCGTATTCATCGCTCTCGAGCAGACTTTCGGCCTTTTTGAGTAGGCCGGCACTGTCGAGCTCGGTCGCGCCGTTCGCTGGAGCGTCGCCCTGTGTGCTCGCCAGGCGTGGGCGGATCAGCTTCAAACTCCCGGGCTCGACCTGGCTCGCGAGCACGCGATAGACGTGGAATTCGCTGGCGTGTGCGTGCAGCGCGATTTCTTCGACCGTGCGATCGTCATTGACAAGAGCCAGGATCCTATGCGCCACGGCGTCGCCTTCCGCGGCTGTGAGCGGTCCGGTCGTCACCGCGACACAGTCCTTGGACGGGATGGTTTCTCGAAGCCGCTGCCATTCGTCGGCTCGCCGTGATCCCTCGAGAGCGAGCGCGTTGACATGGAACTTGAGCGGGATGATCGAGGACTGGTCGAGGTCTTCATCGATGAAGCGAAAGTCGCCGCTCGGCCAGGTGAAGATCTCGTAGACGCTTTCCTCGAGCTTGAGCCGCAGCATCCGGTCGAGCTGGCTCTCCTCGAGGGCTCCGATCGTCACCAGGACCTTTCCCAGGAGCATCTTGTCCTTGTCCTGCATCCCGATGGCCTTGGCGAGCGTCACCTCGTCGATGAGGCCGTGGCTGACCAGGAAGTGGCCCAGGTACTCCTTGGGATCGGTCGAGGCGGTCATGACCACCTCTCCGCGGATGAAGACGATGCGTTTCTCGACCGAGCCGTTGCTAAGGACCAGCACGCCCGTCTTGGCGGTGTGCCCGAGCCACTGGAGCACCTCGGAGAGCTGCATCGTCTGTAGATTGCCGGTGATACTCATTGGGAGCTTGAGTCGATTATAGGCCTGTCGGGTGTCCGCAGATGTGTCGGGCTCGGTGTCGGAGAGAGGTGACACCGGGGCAGGAGCCTGAGCGACGTGGCTACTTGAAGAGCACGGGAGTATCGGTCTCGTCCCGGCTGATGGAATCGACGAAGCGGATGATCTTGCGATTGAGTGACATGAAGAGCGTCGACGAGCGGTGCCCGCCGCCGAAGAATCGGACCCCCTTGAGCAGCTGGCCGTTCGTGACCCCTGTGCAGCAAAAAAGGAGCTTGTCGCCCGGGGCCAGATCCCGACGCCGGTAGAGGCGGTCGACGTCATCGATTTCGAGGTCGACCAGACGTTGTCTCTGCTCGTCGTCGAGGGGAGTCAAGCGGGCGTAAATCTCGCCGCCAAGGCAACGCATGGCAGCCGCCGTGAGCACACCCTCAGGAGCGCCGCCGGTGCCCATGACGGCGTGCACGCCGGTGCCGCGGACCGCTGCGGCGATGCCGGCCGAAAGATCACCGTCCTGAATGAGCAGGATTCGAGCACCCGTATCACGGATGTCCCGGATCAGTTCTTCGTGGCGTTCCCGTTCCAGAACTACGATCGTTAGATCCGAGATCTCGCGCTGGAAGGCGTCGGCGATGTTGCGCAAGTTCTCGGCCACCGGGGCGTCGAGGTGGATCGCGGCGTCGCGGGCGGACGGGCCGACCACGATCTTCTCCATGTAGATGTCGGGCGCGTGCAGCAGGCCGCCCTTCTCGGAAGCGGCCAAGACCGCGATGGCGCCGTCCGCGCCGGTGGCGCAGAGGTTGGTGCCTTCGAGCGGGTCGACCGCGATGTCGACCTCGAGCCCCTCGTCTTGTCCCACGAAAGCGCCGAGTTCCTCACCGATGAAGAGCATGGGTGCCTTGTCGCGCTCGCCTTCGCCGATCACGATGCGACCGCGCATCGGCAGCCGGCCGAGTTCGTGGCGCATGGCCTCGACCGCGACCTGATCGGAGCGCTGGCTGTCGCCGTAGCCCATGGTCTGAGCTGCGGCCACGGCGGCTGCCTCGCAGACTCGAATGAAACCCTGCTCGAGCGATTCGCCGGTCGGCATCAGTCAGCCACTATGGATGCGGGGTGGGGTTCCGAGACCGCCGGCGGGTTAAAGGCCGGGATACCGGTGATCGCCTGGCCGATGACCAGGCCGTGAATATCGTGGGTGCCCTCGTAGGTGTACACCGACTCGAGGTTGAGCATGTGCCGGATTACGGGGTAGTCGTCGACGATGCCGTTGGCGCCCAGGATCTCCCGGGCCAATTTCGCGCATTCGCGGGCGACCCAGACGTTATTGCGCTTGCCCAGAGAGACATGCTGATGCCGGAGCCGCCCGTCGTCTTTCATTCGCCCGATTTGGAGAATCAAATACTGCCCCTTGGTGATCTCGCTGAGCATCCAGACCAGCTTGTCCTGTACCAGCTGATGACAGGCGATCGGCTGGCCGCCGAACTGCTTGCGCTCCTTGGAGTACTCGAGAGCGGTGTTGTAGCAGTCCATGGCGGCGCCTAGCGCGCCCCATGCGATGCCGTGTCGCGCCTCGTTGAGGCACATAAGGGCGTTCTTGAGGCTCACGGTCTTGGGCAGAACGTTGTCGGCCGGGATCCGGCAGTCCTGAAAGCTCAGCTCTGACGTGACCGAAGCTCTGAGTGAGAATTTTCCGTGCTGATCGGTGGCGGTGTAGCCGGGTGTGCCTTTCTCGACCAGGAAGCCGCGAACGTTGTCTTCCACGTACGCCCATACAATGGCGACGTCGGCGATCGAACCGTTGGTGATCCACTGCTTGGCGCCATTCAGTACCCACTCGTTCCCGACTCGCTTGGCTGTCGTCCGCATGCCGGCGGGGTTGGAGCCGAAATCCGGTTCGGTGAGTCCGAAGCAGCCGATGGCCTCTCCCGAGGCCATCTTCGGGATCCAGCGATCGCGCTGTTCTTTCGACCCGAAGGTGTAGATCGGGTACATGCACAGGGCGCCCTGGACCGAGACGAAGCTTCGCAGGCCGGAGTCTCCGCGCTCCAGCTCCTGCATAATGAGTCCGTAGGCGACGTTGTTGAGGCCCGGGAGACCGTACTCCGAGATGGTTGCGCCCAGTAGACCGAGTTCGGCGATCTCGGGCAGAAGCTCGATCGGAAAGCGGGCTTCGCGATGGCACTCCTCGATAATCGGGACCACGCGATCGGTCACAAACGAGCGCACCGACTCGCGGATCAGGCGCTCTTCTGCGGAGAGCAGGGAATCGAAATCTAGAAAATCAACACCTTGAAACCGGCTCAAAACAGAACCTCCGTAGTCAGACGCAAGGCTTGCCTGGTGGTTTTTTCGTGTTCGTTGCCCAAGCGGTCGGACGCTACGCCTGCCCGAGAGGATAGCACGTCACTGCGGTATCATAGGAGGCGATGGGCTCGTTTCCAGGGGGCAGCGCTTGGGCCATGGCCCGAGATGTCTGCGATGGTTACATCCTGGTCAACGAGCGCACCTTTGTCCGCATGAGTTCCCCGGATTTGGACAAGCTCGGGTTCGAGATGCAACGCAGACTGCGCGATGTCAGGGGCGTGCAGCCCGATCTGAACGACACCCAGGCGCTCCAGCTGCGAAACCGAAAGCTGCAGAGGCTGTCGCAGGCGAGCATGGTGCTGGAGTCGTTGCGGCGCAAGCGCAAGAAATAGCTGAAACGTCTCTTGCTTTTCGAATCCGTATCGATTGGTTCGGCCCGAACCGACGGCCGAAGGGGGAGAAGCCGGTGAGCGATGCGCCGGCTAGCCTGTCGGATCTTCCCGGCCTGTTTGGCCTGCTCGGGACCTTCGTCCCGGTGGGTCTGGCCGCCGGCGCGGCGGTTTATTTCGACTGGCGCACGGTCCGTTCCGGCCTTTTGCCGCCGGCCTTCGGAAGCCCCGTTCCCGTCGGCGAGCCGGCTGAGCCGGCTCGGCTCGTCCTGAGCTGGAGGCCGCGGCGCCTGGCCTCTTTGGTTCTGCTCGGCGTTGTCTTCTGGCTGGGCATCTTTCTGCCGTTGGCCTCGCTGGGGGGGCCGGGTCCGGACCTTTCGAACATCAGCCGAGCACAGCTTTTCCTGTTGCACGGAATTCTTCTGTTGACACTCTTCTCCTGGTACTTGCTCGGCTTTGCCGGCGAACCCAGGTCGGTGCGATCCGGCTTCGGCCGTCAGTTTGGGCTCGGATCACCCGCGATATGGAAGGACCTGGGAATCGGCCTCGCGGCCGGAGTCGGAGCCTGGGTCGCGGTGCTCCTGGTGCTGATCATGTTGGGCGTTCTGATCTGGGCCGTGGGCGGAGAGGGCGCCCTGCCTCGGGAGCCCCCGGCCTTGGTGCCGTGGATCGCCGCCCTTCCGATCGGCTTGCGATTGGCGCTCAGTGTGTCTGCGGGCTTTGCCGAGGAAATATTCTTTCGCGGCCTACTCCAACCCCGGGCGGGGATACCGTTTGCGACCGTTTTGTTCGTAATGGCGCACGTTGGATACGGTCAACCGCTGATGCTGGTCGGGGTGACGCTACTGTCACTGGTGTTCGCTGCGCTGGTGCGCTGGCGCCAGAACATCTGGTCGGCGGTGGTCGCGCACGCGGTTTTCGACGCGCTTCAGCTGACCGTCGTGATCCCCAAAGCACTGGAGTTCTTGGAGGGCGCGAGCCGCATGCCGGTTTGAGCGGCGACGAGTCCTTGCGCGCGACTCTGTGGACTTCTACTAGCGGACCGTAACGCAGCAGATTCAAGCAGTTACGGCGTCGCAGGTGAAGGTCGGCGAGAAGGTGAGGCGGGGCCTGCTAGACTGGCTCGGTTTTGCCGAGGGCACTGCAAGTCGAACTCTCGATCCAGAGCCGAGTCGAGAATCTCGAGCTGGTTCAAATGGTTCTCGAGGAGGCCATGACAAATCTGGACATCGACAAACAAGTCTCCTACGAGGTGGGGATGGCGGTACGAGAGGCCGTGGCCAATGCCATCGAACACGGCAATCGCTCGGCCCCCGAGAAAAAGGTGAAGGTGGCGCTGGATTTCCTGCCGGGAGAGTTGGTTGTCAGGGTGCGCGATGAGGGCGATGGCTTTGACCCCGAGAGAGTGGCCGATCCGCTGGCACCGGTCAACCTCCTTCGGCCCAGCGGCCGCGGGATCCTGTTCATGAGGAAATTCATGGACGAGATCGACTACACTTTCGGCTTAGATGGAGGAACCGAGGTGATCCTGCGGAAGTTGTTGCGCGGTTCCAACGGTTTGACCGACGAGGAGGAAAGTCGATGAAGGTAGATGTTCGTCATAGAGAAGGAGTCACGATCCTGGAGCCGAAAGGCAAGATCACGATCGGAGTCGGTGATATAGCCCTGCGCGATGCCGTCGTCGAAAGCCTGGAGGCCGGATCGCGCAATATCCTGCTCGATCTGAACCAGGTTTCGACGATCGATTCTTCCGGGGTCGGAGAGATGGTCTCGGCCTATACAACGGTGACCAACAGAGGAGGCAAGCTCAAATTGCTCAACTTGCCGCCCAAGGTGGTCGACATTCTGCAGATCACGCAGTTGATCACCGTCTTCGAGACCTTTGAGGAAGAGGACGAGGCGGTAGCCTCGTTCTAGCAGCCACCAGCGTTCCGTTCACTTGCGAGCCGGACAATCCTCAGAGCCGGTACCCCAGCTCATGGTGGGCACGCCGTAGAGTTCGCCGCTGGGATAGTTGCGATAGCCCTCGAGAGCGCAGGGCATGATCGCGACGTTGGCTTTCAGAAGCATGCTGATGTATGGGAGTTCTTCACGCAGTATCTCCTGAGCCTTCAAGTAGTAGGGTCGGCGTCTCTCCGGTTCGGCGAAGCTGGCTCCTTGATCGATCAATCGATCGAAAGTGCGGTTTCGGTAGCGGCCGCGGTTGGCGCCCGCCGGAGGAATCCGCTCTGAGTGCAGGATGAGGCGGTAGATGTCGGGGTCGACGATACCGCTCCAGGCCAAGCTGAACATCTGAAAGTTACCCTGCTTGACATCGTCATAGAAGGTGGCGAATTCGAACGAGCGAATCTGAAGCGCGATCCCTACCCGCGCCAGCATCGACTGGATGATCTGAGCTTGAAGAACCGCGGTCTCGTCGGTTGAGGTTTTGTAGACGAGGCCGAATCGAGTTCCCGGTCCCTCGCCATCCGGATCCGGGAAACCCGCTTGGTCGAGCAGCCGCCGGGCTTCGGCCGGATCGTACGGGATCGGGGGCAGGTGTTCGTGTCGAGCCCAGTGCCCGGGGGGCATCACGGTTTCGGTCAGGACACCCAGGCCCCGATACAGGGTCTCGAGGATCTTGGCTCGGTCCACGGCATGCGCGATGGCTTGGCGTACGCCACGGTTTCGAAGCACGGGATCCTCCAGATTGAAGGCGAGGTAGAGGTAGCTCGAGCCGGGGTCGATTTGCACGTGGTAGTTCGGGTCGGCGACAAAGCGGTCGACCACATCCGGTGAAAGCCCGTTGATGATCAGTTGCACCGAGCCCTTCTTCATTTCGAGCGCACGCACGGTCGCATCCGGCACCTCGCGCAGGACCACACGCTCGATCTTCGGCCGGGCGCCCCAGTAGCCCTCGAAGGCCTCGAAGGTCAGGCGATCGGGTAGGCGTTCGATCAGCCGATAGGGGCCGGTACCGACCGGGTTCTTGTTGAAGTCTTCGGGCAGAGAGTCTTCGGGCACGATGCCGACGAAGCACGTTACGTTGCCTAATAGTGCGCCCCAGGGCTCAGAGAGCAGAAAATCGACAGTGACGTCATCGATGGCTTCCACTTTTTCGAGCTGCGGAAAGCCGCCGCGCTTGGGCGAGACCACGCGGCCCTCGATCATCGAGTTGAACGTCCAGGTGACGTCTTTCGAGGAAAACTCGCGCCCGTCATGAAAGCGCACGCCGGTGCGCAGGTGAAAGCGATATCGTCTCCCCTGGTCGAGAATTTCCCAAGACTCGGCCAGTTCCGGAATGAAGTTGCCGTGAATATCCTTGGTTACCAGCCCGTTGAGCATGAGTTCGTACACCCGGCCGGAAGCTACGTCGCTGCCGAGCCGGGGGTCGAGATGAATCGGGGCGCTGTCGAGGGCGATGACGAGTTGGCTGTGCTCGAGGGTCGTGCCGTCGGTTCTGGGGTCGCCCATGCAGCCCGAGCTGGCAACGAGGACCAAGAGCAGGGAGACCGCGAGGCCGACAAGATACAGGCGATTGCGCGACAAGATCAGGCTGTAGAAAGGCCGGAGGCGCGATCAAGGGTGCGCCGAACGGTGCAGACGGATCGTAGCATGACGAGAACGGTCGATCGGTCGAGGAGGGCGCCGCTGCTGACGGTTGCTCTGGCTGCGCTAACCGCGCTGGCAGTGGGTGGGGGCTGGATCGAGCCGGCCGGAGCGCAACTCGCGAGCGGAGCCCCTCGCGAGCAGGAACTCGGCAAGATTCGGGATCGGATCCATGAGCTTCGCGACCGACTCTCCGAGGTCGAAGCGGTCGGAACCATTGTCGAGGTACAGCTGGAGCGCATGCGACTCGAGCTCCGGTTGCAGCAGCAGTTGGTTGCCCAGGCCGGGACCGAGCGCACTTTGGCCGAGAATTCTCTGAGGTCATCGGAGGCCAAATACGACGAGCTAGAGAGGGAACTCGCCGCGACCCGCATTCGGCTCAGTAGGCGCATCCTCGACCTTTACCAGGCTGCGCCGGCGAATCTGCTGCGGGGCTTTGCCACGGTCCGGTCGCCGAGCGAATTTTTCCTCTACGTTCGGACGCTGCGATTTCTTGCCCGGCGGGATGCCCGGCTGGTACCGGCCTACCGTAGCGAGCAGGCTGACTTGGAAGCCCAACGTCGGCTTCTCGCCGAACGGGAGCATGAGGTTGCGCGCTGGGTAGCTCGCGAGCGTGCCCGGCTCGCAGAACTGCAGGTGGCGAGGAGCCGGCAGGTTCTCGTGGCCAAGGCTCTGGAGCGGGAGAAGGCCCGAATCGAACGGGAGGCGGACTCGCTGGGCGACAAGGAACGCAAGTTGGCCCTCTTGATCGCCGTGCTGGCGCGCCAGGACGAACCGTCTCTCTCAGCAAAGCCGATTCAGGACTTCCGCGGAGCCCTGGATTGGCCGATGGCCGGTATCGTCTCGATTCCGTTCGGTCCGCGGTACGAGGCGCGCTATGGCACCAGCGTGCCTCACAATGGCGTCGAGATTGTGCCGTCGGGCAGCGGCATCGTCACCTCGGTGTTTCCCGGCGTAGTTGTTTTTGCTGCCCCTTTTGAAGGCTTCGGGCTGACTGCGGTCGTACATCATCCAAATCAGGTGTTCTCTTTGTACGCGGGCCTCGAGGAACTCGAGGTGAGCCAGGGCGATGTGGTAGTTTCGGATCGAGTCTTGGGCCGAACCGGCTCAGCTTTGTACTTCGAAATACGAGTCGAGAATCGACCTGAAGATCCCATGGAGTGGTTGCGCTAGTGTCTGACAGCGCATTGCCTGACAGCCCTGGGCGATTCAGCGGCAGCCGGGCGCTCTTCGTGTTGATTTCGGTTCTGCTCCTGGCTCCCATCGCGACCGGCAGCCTGACGCGAGCGATTGCCAGCAGCGACGACAAGAAGGACTCGTTTTACCGAGAATTCGCTGTTTTCACAGAGGTTCTCGAGCACATTCGGAAACGTTACGTCGAGGAGACCGTACTCGACGAGCTGTTTGCGGGTGCTTTCGACGGAGCGACCGACGCCCTGGATCCAATGGCAACCTATGTGCCAGCGGACTCGGTAGCCAGGTACCGAGAGGCTCTGGGACATGGAATTCAGCGCACCGGCCTCCAACTCGTGCGAGATCGGGGCTTCCTGTTTGTCGTGGGTGTTGCGCCGGGAAGCTCTGGGGATGAGGTCGGCTTGAAGAGCGGCGACATCGTGTCCAAATTGAATGGCCGGTCGACGCGCTTGTTGCCACTCTGGGAGGCCCGGGTCATGCTCGGCGGTGAAGTGGGTACGAAGGTGGCCATCGAAGTTCTGCGCCAAGGTCAGACCAAGGACTTCGAGCTTACGCTCCGGGAGTTCGAAACCGAGGAGCCCAACGTCGAGATGCGTGAGGGCGTTGCGATCGTGCAAATCGGGCAGTTCGAGCCCGGATTGGTCGAACGACTCGAGGAGCTGCTTTCGACACCCGAGGTTGCAAAGAACGGGCGATTGATTTTGGATCTTCGCAGTATCGCGGGCGGTAGCGTCGACATCGCTTTGGCGGCCGCGGACCTGTTCGTGGATGGCGCTTTGGGAGAGCTTCGTGAGCGGACCGAGGTGGTCGAGACATTTACTTCATCCAGAGAGCGAATCTGGAACGGCCGATTGGTGCTTTTGACCAACCGCGGCTCGCAAGGGGCGAGCGAAGTCTTCGCCGTGGTGCTCAAGCAGCTCGCCGAGGCTGTGACCGTGGGCGGGGGAACGTTCGGTCACGCGGGGCGATCCGCGTCCAGAACTCTGTCCGGAGGCGGCGAGTTTTTCTATACCGATGCCTTCTACGTGACGCCGGACGGTACGATGTTGAACCAGACCTTGGCTCCTGATTCTGCGGTTACCGGCTCGTCTCGACGCCTGGGTGATGTCGACCGGTCGCTGGATGAGCTGATCATCGAGCGCGCCATCGAAGTTGCGCTCGAGCCGGAAGCGGCGCAAAAGAAAGCCGCCTGATTATCAGAGATCAGCTCGGGCGGCGATCCTCCTTCTTGGCTCGATTCCACAGTTCTTCCAGCCTTTCGAGCGGCTGCTCCGAGAGTTGCTCGGCTGGATTCAGGCGAGCCTCCATGGCTTCGAATCTGCGCTTGAACTTTCTGTTGGCGCGCTGCAGCGCCGACTCGGGATCGAAGCCCAATTTGCGCGCCAGGTTCGCAGTGGCGAACAGCAGATCGCCCACTTCTTCCTCGACGGCTTCCTGGCTGGAGTCTTGGGCGAGCGCCGAGACCACCTCGCCGAGTTCTTCTTCGAGCTTGGCAACGACGCCGGCGACGTCGGGCCAGTCGAACCCCACGCCGGCGGCCTTTTGAGAGATTCGATAGGCCCCGAGGAGAGCGGGCAGCGTGGACGGAACTCCCGAGAGCACCGACCCGCTCCGCTGCTGCGCCTTGCGTGTTTCCCAGGCGTGGTGCACGGCCTCGCTGTCTTCGGCGACCTCATCTCCGAACACGTGGGGGTGGCGATCGACCATTTTCTGGTGGAGGATGTCGACCACCTCGGTCAGCGTCGGGCCTTCGGATGGCTGCTCGATCAGCCGGGAAATGAAGACGATGTGAAATAAGAGGTCACCCAACTCCTCCCGGATCGCCTCGGGATCGGCGGCGTCGATCGCCGCGGCAAGTTCGTGCGCTTCTTCCAGCAGATAGGCGCGCAGGTCGGAAAGAGACTGCTCTCGATCCCAGGGACAGCCGTTCGGACCGCGCAGGGTATCCA
Source organism: Acidobacteriota bacterium (assembly GCA_022561975.1). GTDB lineage: Bacteria > Acidobacteriota > Thermoanaerobaculia > Multivoradales > JAHEKO01 > CALZIK01. Next base: position 63,449 of record JADFQD010000002.1, on the reverse strand, counting down.
CGAGGTTCTCGAGCTTGGCCAGCCGATCGTTCATGCCCGGAGTGTATGTCGAGTAGATACGCAGGAGGAGTTTCGACGGTTTTCGCCGGTTTCGGTTATGGTTCGAGAGCTGCCGGCTTGTTGACGAAAACCGCCACTTGCTACGATTGTCTCGGAAAGGAGCCCGTTGCGTGAACGCGAAAATCAAAGTGACCGACAAGCGGATGTTCACGGCCGAGGGCGAGATCCGTGAGGGTCTCCGGGACCAGGAGGTCGGAGCGGATCAACCTGGTGATCGCCCAGAGCCGAAACAGGTTGACGAGCCGCCAAGAGTCGAGCCGGCAAGAGTGGAGCCGAAGACTCCGGAGATGCCGCTTCCGAAAGCGGCAGCGTCAGAGCCTCCGCTGGGGCGTCCCCGAGAACCGGCTCGGAGACAACCGGGCACGGGAGACGGCGACTTGCCCGCGCCGACATTCGTGGATCTGATTGGGCTGCTGGCGCAGCCGATCGCGATGTTTCTGGGCGACGCCAGCATGCCGGGAGGCGAGGCCGAGGAAAACCTTCCGCTTGCGCGGTTTCATATCGATCTTCTCGACCTTGTGCAGAGCAAGACCAAGGGAAACATCAACTCCGAAGAGGCCAAGCTGCTCGAAGATTTGCTCTTCCAGTTGCGAATGCGCTACGTGGAGAAGGTGGGGTAGGAGGGAGTGATCACGAGTTCTGTCCGGAGGATCTGGCTCGCCATGGCATTTCTGCTACTCGCGGCGGGGGTGGTGCCGGCTCAAGAGCAGGAGGGCTTTCCGTTGCGCGACGACGTTCGGCAGAGACTCAACTCTATCCAGGAGTCTTGGATCGAATGGCTTACGTCGGTTCAAGAGGGTGACGCCGCTGGCGCTCAACGTCAGGCTGACGATTTGGTTTCGATTGCCGACGGTCTAGGTCTGCCGCGCTTGCCCGAGCTTGCCGTGGCCGCAGCGGCACGGGCAGAGCGATTTGCGAGGGAAAACGACTTCGAGGGCGCCGAACTAAGTCTCGCCGCCGCCGAACTCCTGGACCCCGATCGAGCCGAGACCGCGTTCGCCCGGGCAACCGTTCAAGAACAGCGCGGCGAGCGTCTTGCCGCGATGCGTTCGACGGTGCGAGGCTACTGGCGTTCGCTCTTCGATCCCCTCTACCGGTATGTGTTGGTTGGCGACTTGCTGCTCTGGTGTTTGACGATTGTCACTCTGCTGGTCGCGGGACTGGTGTCCGTCCAGTGGGCGACGCGCGGGGTTCTCCTGTTTCGTGACTTGGTTCGCTTCTTCGAGCGCTCGGTGCCATCGATTATTGCCTACACGCTGACCCTAGCCCTCTTGCTGTGGCCGGTGCTGCTGCCCGCAGGCCTGCTGTGGCTGGCGCTTTACTGGTCGGTGCTGGCGTGGGGTTACGGCAGTCGCTGGGAGAAACTCGCGGTCATTACCGCTTGGGTGATCTTGGGGCTCACGCCGGTTCTGGTGAGTGAACAGATTCGGAGAATGAATCTCGATACGACCGCCCAGGTTCGGGCTATGCAGAGCGCCTCGCAGGGACGCCTCGTCGGGTTGCTGTTTCAGGATCTCGAACCGCTGTCCGAGCAATTGCCCGAAAGCGTCGCCCTTCGACATTTCCTGGCGGACCTCCACTTGAGCATCCACCAATGGGAGTTGGCACGGAATCTCTACCGCGAAGTGCTCGCGGCCGAGCCCGCCAACGCCGCGGCTGCTGGCGATCTCGGGACCTGCTACTTCTACGAAGGCAATCTCGAGCAGGCGATTGTCTTGTTGCAACAGGCAACCAGCCTCGATCCGAAGCAGGCGAAGGCGTTCTTCAATCTCAGCCGAGCGCTTTCCGAGGAGTACCGGTTTGATGAGTCGGGACAGGCACTGCGCCGTTCGAGCGCGCTCGACGCCGGGGGTGTCAGCGCGTGGATTCGAACCGCGGACCGTAGCGAGATCGTCATGGTCGCTGGTGGCTTCGATCGCCAGGGGGAGATTCGTGATGAGTTGGCTCGGCTGTGGCGTGAGCAGGAAAGCAACTCCGACTTGTTCTCGCTTTGGCGCAGGACAATGTCCTTGCCACTGGCCCTGATCTTCGTGTTTCCGGCGATTTTTCTCTACTTCATCTCGACCAAGGTCGGGAACCGCTCGCGGCGAATTGAGCGCGCCTGGTTCGTAGAGCCTTTCGAGACGATTCGGCGTGTACTGCTTCCCGGCTTCGTCGAAGCCGAGGAGGATCGTTGGTCGAGCGCTCTGGGAGCGCTTCTTGTTCCCCTCGTGCTTGTGGCGATACCGTTCTGGAGCCGAGTCACGTATGGGGTCCCATGGGCTCTGGTTCCGCCAAAGCTCGGCCTCGGTTTCTTTCCGCTAGTGGGTCTGATGGTTTTCATGCTGATTCGCGGTCTGCGAATTTTGCGCAGCAGCCGGTCGGGGAGCGGTTGACGGTGATGGAAGGAACTCTCGAAGCAAGAGCCTTGGCTGGCGTGCTGCGCAAGTTGCAGCGTGAGCGGGTAACGGGAATTCTCACGGTGCAAGGCGAGGACGAGATCATGGCCTTCTCGCTGCTCGATGGGAAGGTGGTTTCGGCGGATGCCCTCAACCAGTCACTCGAAGATGGGCTCGGTGAAGTGTTGGTCAAAGAAGAGCTAGTTGATGTCGAGGACTTCGCCGGGTTGGTCGCTGAGTATCAGGCCGGCGGTGGGCGCGTCACCGAATTGCTGATCGAGCGTTCGTATCTGACCCGCGAACAGCTTCTGGGCTCTCTGCGCCGCCTGACCTACCAACTCAGCCGCCAGGCTTTGACTTGGAAGCAGGGCGAGTATCGATTCTACGAGGGCGATGACGTCGCATACGAGGCCGGCATCGTTCCGCTCGACATCGATGAGTTGCTGGTGCGGGCGGCCGACGACCTCGAGGCGGCAGGTCCGTTCGGAAGTCACGTGAGCCGGCCGGATCAGGTCTTCGCTTCGGTGTTGGGGTCCGGCCCCGACTCTCCGCTTCCGAGCGAAGTGCTCGAGGAAAATCGGCCGGAAGCCGAGGCGATCTACCGAGCACTCGATGGTCAGCGCAGTGTAAGTCGCATCGCCGAAGAGATTGGCGTTTCGATCTATGCTGTCCGCGCCCTGTCGGCGCACTGGCTGGAATGCGGCTTGATAGAGACGCCTGGCGACCGAAAGATCCCAGGGCCCGCCGAGCCCTCGGAGCCATCGGAGCCAGCGGCAACCGGCCCGATCGCCGACCTCGGCCTCGAAGCGATGCTCGCCAAACCCCTCGATGCCACCGAACTCGCGCTCGATTTAGGGCCGGAGAGCGAAGTGGAGTTCGAGGCGGGAAGCGAATCCAGGGCCCCCTTTGCGCTCCCCGCCCGCAAGACCGGCACGGTCTCGTGCTGGCCACCGCGGCTCATGGGGCTCGCACTGCTTGGCGCTGCGCTCTGGGTGCTGGGTACCTTCGCGGGGCGACTGCTGCTTCCGTTCCCGTGGCAAGGAGGGTTGCGCGAGGCTTTCGACAGCCAGCGCGAGAGGCTCTCGGTGCACAAGATACACAGCGCGGCGACCACATTTTTCCTCTTGGAGGGCCGTTATCCCGAAGATCTTTCCCTGTTGGTTGCCGATCGGCTGCTCTCGCCGGACGCAGTCGCCGACCCGAGCGGCCGGCGGTTCGTCTTCTCGGTGGGCCCAGCTAGCTATCTCGTTCAGAAGGTCTCGACCAAGGAGAGTGTCGAAACCGGTTGGTCGGGCGCGATTGCCGGTAATTTCTTGCTCGATCCCCAGTTTTTGGTCGCGGAAGTGGCCTCCGAGCCCCCCCTCGTGCTGCTGGATTGAGGCTGTGCGTGCGCGGGGCGTCGGACCATCCGAAGGCCTGTGGGGAATAGAATCTAAGTGTCTAACTGTTAGATCTAATGAGTGCGGGGCTTGACTAGCCTCGACTAAGATTTGTATCTTTAGGCCAAGCTTGGACGGCGAGTCCCGTCGAGGCCACCTTTCATCAGGAGGTTAGGAGAATTGAGCAAGATAATCGGAATTGACCTGGGAACGACGAACTCGGTGGTGGCGGTAATGGAGGGTTCGGACACGAAAGTGATACCGAATTCCGAAGGCAATCGCACCACCCCGTCGGTCGTCGCTTTTACCGACAGCGGCGAACGCCTGGTCGGACAGGTGGCGAAACGGCAAGCGGTAACCAACCCCAAGCGCACCGTCTACTCGATCAAGCGGTTCATGGGGCGCCGGGTAGACGAAATCAGTGAAGAGCTGAAAATGGTGCCCTACGAGGTAGTCGAAGCCGATGGCGGTCTGAGGGTCGTGATCGACGACAAGAAGTACTCGGCTGAGGAGATCTCGGCGATGACTTTGCAGAAGCTCCGGCAGGCAGCAGAAGACTACCTCGGCGAGAAAGTCGAGAAGGCCGTCATCACCGTACCCGCCTACTTCAACGATGCCCAGCGGCAGGCTACGAAAGATGCCGGCAAGATCGCGGGCCTGCAGGTCGAGCGGCTGGTCAACGAGCCGACCGCCGCGGCACTCGCCTATGGCCTCGACAAGAAAAAGGACGAACTGATCGCGGTCTATGACTTCGGCGGCGGTACATTCGATATCTCTATTCTGGAAGTGGGCGATGGTGTCGTAGAAGTCAAGGCGACCAACGGTGATACCCATCTGGGTGGCGACAACATCGACCAGAGAGTGATCGACTGGCTGCTCGAGGAGTTCAAGCGCGACCAGGGGATCGACCTGGCACAGGATCCGATGGCCGTTCAGCGCCTGAAAGAAGCCGCCGAGAAGGCCAAGATCGAGCTGTCGAGTGCCCACGAAACCGAGCTCAATCTGCCCTTCATTACCGCAGATGCGTCGGGACCCAAGCACCTCAATCTCAAGCTGACGCGATCCAAGTTCGAGCAGTTGGTGGAAGACATCATCGAGCGCTCGATTGAGCCCTCCAAGCAGGCTCTCAAGGATGCCGGAATCGAAGCCAGCGCGATTGACGAGGTGGTGCTCGTCGGAGGACAGACTCGCATGCCCGCGATCCAGAAACTGGTGGCGGAGGTCTTCGGCAAGGAGCCGCATCGAGGGGTCAACCCCGATGAGGTCGTTGCGATCGGCGCCGCGATCCAGGGCGGGGTTCTACGCGGCGACGTCAAGGACATGCTGCTCTTGGACGTCACGCCTCTCTCTCTGGGTATCGAAACGTTGGGTGGCGTTTTTACCAAGCTGATCGAGCGCAATACCACCATTCCTACCAAGAAGAGCGAGGTCTTCTCGACCGCGGCCGATAATCAGGCCTCTGTTGAGGTCAACGTGCTGCAGGGCGAGCGCGAGATGTCGAAGGACAATCGCACGCTCGGGCGGTTTCATCTGGTCGGCATCCCGCCTGCGCCGCGCGGTGTCCCGCAGGTCGAGGTGGCTTTCGACATCGATGCCAACGGCATCCTCAACGTTTCGGCCAAGGACCTGGGTACCAACAAGGAGCAGAAGATCACGATCACCGGTTCGAGCGGCCTCAAGGAGGAGGAAATCGAGAACATGGTCAGCGAGGCGGAGGCGAACGTAGAGGAGGATAAGAAACGGCGCAAAAAGGTCGAAGCCCACAACCAACTCGACCAGCTCGTCTATGGCACCGAGAAGATCTACGAAGAGCACAAGGAAAGCTTGAGCGCGGACGACAAGGGCGCGCTCGAGTCGGCTCTCGAAAGCGCGAAGAAAGCGCTCGAGGCGGACAATCTCGGCGACCTGGAACAGGCGACTCAGACGCTGACCCAAGCTTCACACAAAGTGGCCGAGGCGATGTACAAGAAGAGCGACGCCGGAGCGCCGAATGCGGGCGATCCGACCGATTCGGGAAGCGGCGACGCCCAGGGTTCCCCACAGTCCGACGATGAGGTGATCGACGCTGAGTACGTAGACGTCGAGGATCTGGATGCAGAGGACCAAGACGTCGAGGGCAAGGCCAGCTGAGGTGAGCTCCAAACCTCATCTCGATCGGCTGCGTTCGCTCAGGCGCCAGCTCGGGTCGTTGCTCGATCAGGAGTCGGTGCCGGGGCAAATGGACCCTGCGGGTGGCGACATTCCGGGAGCCTGGATACCGACTGTGGACATACTCGAGACGGCCGATGCCTACGAAATCAGAGCCGAACTTCCCGGTGTGCTGCGCGAGAACCTGGAGCTTCGCATCGTGGATGCAAAGCTCGAGTTGCTCGGGCTGCGACGCCCTCCGGCCGGGTCGGGCAACTTTCATCGTATGGAAGGTCGTTACGGGCCATTCCATCGGATTCTGACCCTCGGCCCGGACGCCGACGAAGAGGGCATCACGGCACGGCTTGCGCAGGGCGTGCTTTCGGTTCGAGTTGGAAAAAAAGGGCAGGGTCCGGCACGGCGCGAGATAGCGGTCGTCTGGGACGACGACGATGATTAGGCAGCCGGGTCGACGCCGGTACCTGATGATCTCCGCGGTGGCCGAGCAGTTCGAGATCCATCCGCAGACACTACGGCTCTACGAGAGGGAAGGGCTGATCCAGCCGCGGCGCAGCGCCGGCAATACCCGCCTGTACGACGAGGAGACGCTGGAGCGCTTGCGAACCATACTCACTTTGACGCGAGAGCTGGGGGTGAACCTCGCCGGTGTCGAAGTAGTGCTCAACATGCGTGAACAGATGGAGTCGATGAAGTCGGAAATGGACGAGATATTAGACGCGCTGAGGCGCGAGACGAGGGCGAGGCGTCTGGGAGTAGAGCGCCGCTACGCGCTAGAGAAGTACGGCGGCGGTCTGCCCTCAAAGATCTGAATCCGGGCCTCTTTGACACCCTCTCCGTCCCCATCGACGCCCGGAGCAGCGTGGTAGCATGGCTCTCATGCCGCCCATGCCGACTGGAGAGGTTCGGACGGAGATCTGTACCGAATGCGGAGGCCGAGGCTGGGTCATCGAGAGCGACGGAGGTGCCGGTGCCGCGACACCGTGTGACTGCCAGAGAGACGCCCGGGCTCCCCGCTTGCTGGCCGCGGCGGGTATCCCGGATCGCTATCTGGGGTGTACGCTGGCGAACTTCGAGATCGATGAGCAGGGGCGCCTGCTGGAGGCGCGCGAGGTTTGCTCGCGCTACATAGAGCAATTCGTTACCGAGAGGGGGCGTTTCACGGAGAGTGGCTTGCTTTTTCTCGGGCGCCCTGGCGTCGGCAAGACCCACCTCGCGGTATCGGTGCTCAAGGAACTCATCGCTCGCTATGGTGTGCGGGGGCGCTTCGAGGATTTTACTTCCTTTATTCACCGGATTCAGGCCACCTTCGAACCTGGGACTGTCGACTCGAAGAACTCGATCTTGAGCCGCGCCACAGAGGCCGAGCTTCTTGTCCTGGACGAACTTGGCGCTCAGAAGCCGTCCGCGTGGGTGTCTGAGATCCTCTACTTGGTCATCAATACTCGTTACAACCATCGACTACCCACTATTTTCACGACCAATTTGCGTCTCGAGGCCCCGAGTTCGGATGAGCCTCTCGATCGAGAGAGATCGGCGCCCTCGGAGGATCCGTTATCTTGGAGAGTGCCAGCTCGACTGATCAGCCGGCTCTATGAAATGGCTAGACCGATATCCATCGATGCTGCCGATTTTCGCGTCGAGATCAAGAGCCACCAGCATAACTTTTGATCCGATCCGCCTGGACCGCTAGATGAGGCTCTCTGCCCTTGATTCGATTCAGCATGGCCTGCTGAATCTGAGAGCCAACTGGCAGCTGGTCGTCGTGCTTTTCGTTCAGACCCTGGTGGTGTCGGCGATCTCACTAGTGGGTCTGGTGCCGATCGTACTGGTGCTGGGTTTCGCCTTCCTGCGAGGCGTCATGTCTACCTTTGACTCAAGTGGCGAGGGCCAGCTTCGGGAACGCATTCTCGAAGCCGGGATACCGCTGATTCTTGCCTTTCTCGCGGCCGGCTTGATCTGGACTATCGCCTTTGTTGTGTACTGCTACTTCCAGGGTGGGGTTTTGGGGACTCTGGCGGCGGGAGAGCGTCGCGCGATCTCGGAGGGAGTTCGTTGGCAGAGCTATCGCGAGTTCTCGGTGAACGCCTTTTGCAAGCTCGCGGAGGGTCTGACTTGGCCGATCTTCTGGCTGCTCAACCTGTTTGTCCTTATGGGGCTGGCAGCGCTTACGGCATTCGGCGTCGTGGCAGCGGGACTCTTCGTGCTTCTCCGCGAAGGTTCGGGCGCGGTTCAATTCGTTCTGGGATGTTCGGTTTTTCTAGTGCTTGTGATCGCCATGATCTTGCTTGCGGCATGGATGCAGCTGGCGTTGGCAGAGATTGTGACCGGCACACGAAGCGCCTTGGCCGCGGCGAGGAGAGCGCTGGGGATCGCGGGTCGGCGGTTCCCCGGTGTGGCATTGTTGTTCTTGCTTCTCTTTGTCGCGTCGATCGTTCTAGCGATCATTCTGGTGCCGGTCTCGATGGTTTTGGAGATGGCTCTGAGAGAACGAATGATGGCGTATCTCACCGGGCAGGCACTGGTCACTTTGGCGCAGTGGCTTTCGAGCGGTTTCTTGACCGTCGTTGGGTCGGCGACACTGGTCGCTTTGGTGATCGGGGAGCACGAGGCAACGGCGTGATGCCGGTCTCGAGAAAGTCGTTGCCGCGGTTCGCGATTGTCATCGCGTTGGCGTGCGCGCTGGTGCTGCTTTCGGTAGAGTCCTCGCTGTCGGCCGGCCTCACTCGCGAGCAGCCTGTGATTCCGCGAACGGTGCGGGTCGGGCTGCTTAGCGATCAGGAATCGATCCAACTGCCTTGCTGCGCCGCCGACATCATTGCAATCGTCGGTGGCCGGACGTTGGTGGCGGTGGAGAGCATCGTGGTGCGGCCTGCGGTCAGGCTCACCGGAGGCGGCGTGTTCCGGCTGCAGATCGCTGCCCTGCACGATGAGGAGCAAGCGCTGCAGCTTGCGCGGACTGTAGAGACCGCGCTCAACGAACCGACCAGCATCGTCTTTGACGCGGGCACCGGTCTCTACCGGATTCGCGCCGGCAAGTACGAAGATCGCAAGGCTGCCGAGGCTGCCAAGCAGCTATTCAATCAGAACAACTTTCACGATGTCTGGGTGGCCGGCGAGCAGGAGTCACTGGGCAATCCTGGCCTCGAGGTGCAACGCGGCGATCGGGTCTGGGTTGTCCCGGGCAGGTGGCTGCGAGTGCACTCGACTTCCGGGCGCGGCATCGCGATGGGGAACCGCACGTACCGCGGCGACCTCCTGGTGTATCTCAACGACCGGGGGACGTTGAATCTGATCAACGAGGTCGGTCTCGACGACTACTTGCGCGGCGTTGTGCCGCGCGAGATGGGGCCCAGGATCTACGACAACCTGGACGCCTTGAAGGCACAGGCCGTGGCCGCGCGCACATACACCTTGAAAAACCTGGGCGAGTTTTCGGAAGAAGGGTACGACATTTGCGCAACTCCGCGATGCCAGGTCTACGGAGGCATGACTTTCGAGCATCCGCTTTCCGATCAGGCAGTGCTCGAAACCAGCGCCGAGGTGCTGCTCTATGACGGGTCCTACGCCGATGCCCTCTACAGCTCGACGTGTGGCGGCCACACCGAGAACGTGGAAGTCGTATTCCCACGCAAGGCCAATCCCTATCTGCGCGGTGTGCCCTGCCTCGAGGCCGGAGTCGATCGCCTCGGAAGGGCGGTGAACCGGAACTTGACTCTGTCCGCTACGCTGGTGCGACGGCTGGTTCCCTCCGAGGCCGCTCGGGCCGGGGCCTCGCCGGTGGCGGCGGAGGATTTCGCAAGGCGTGTGCGCCGGCTGGCGCAACTGGCGGGGCTATCGACGCCAGACGATTCCCTGGCATCACTGGAACGGCGTGAAGTCCAGCGATTCTTGGCTTCACAGCTCGGTCTGGCGCTCGACGCAGAGTTGTTTGTCGCTCCCGAGGACGTCCCCTATCTGCTCGAGGAGCCACCATCGGACTGGGATCCGGAGGACCTCCGCCTGGCCGCTTACTTTGCTCAAGTCGGGTTGCTGTCGGCTCCGCTCGAGGAAGCGCTGACAGCGGAGGCGTCCGAAGACACACTGTTCCAACTTGCGGTCTTTCTCCGCTTGCTGGAAGTGCGCGATGTTCGCTATTTGAGCCGCCGCGATAGCGAACTCGTAGTCCGCGAGGGTAGCGAGGTTCACCGCCTTGAATTGGCGGACGAGTTCGAAACCTTTCGTTGGCAGGGGCGGCGCGAAGAGGCCGCGACGCTGGCGCTCCTGCCGGGAGACCGGCTAACGATATACCTGCACGACGACCGCGTGCTCGCACTGCGTCACAGCGTCGATCCCGACGGCGTGGCGTTCGACCGGACCAGCAACCTACGCACTTGGACGCGTTTCCGAACGGACTCCGAACTGGCGCGTCTGGTGGCCGACCGCTACCCAGGAATGGAGTTCGAGGGCTTCAAAATCCAGGGGCGCGGCGTCTCGGGGCGGGTGAGTCAGGTCGAGATTACGGGTGCCGGCGGGCAATCGGTGACGGTTCGCGGCCTTCCGATCCGGTGGACCTTCGATCTGCCGGATACGCTGTTCACGGCCCGGCGGCTCGACCCGCCGGGACGAGAGGGCGGCTGGCTGTTCTCGGGTCGGGGCTGGGGCCACGGCGTCGGTTTGTGCCAAGTTGGCGCCTACGGCATGGCCATGCGCGGGCACGGATATCACGAAATACTCAGCCACTACTACCGTGGTCTCGAGCTTGTGAAGCTGGGCGAACCGATTCGAGCCGAGCAAGCGGTTGGACGTTGAAATCGGCGGCATGGTAAACAAGGCATCCCATGGCGCTCACGAATAATGCAGGCTAGAGAGTCCGAGATTCGAGACCTGGTGCGCCGGGCGGTGGAGGAGGCGGTGGCTGCCGATTCGGAGTCGAATCAGACCACCGAGTCGGCGCCGATTCAGGCCATAGCCCTAGGCGCCGATCACGGGGGCTACGCTCTCAAGCAGAAACTGATTGCGCACCTCGGCGACCAGGGGTTCCGAGTCGTGGACTGTGGTACATCAGGGCCTGAGTCCGTCGATTATCCGGATTTCGCCCATGCCGTCGCGCGCTGTGTTTCCGTGGGAGAATGCAGCCTTGGAATCATCGTCGATGGAGCGGGAATAGGATCGAGCATGGTCGCAAACAAAGTGCCCGGAATACGGGCCGCTCTTTGCTACGATATTTCTTCGGCGCGCAACAGCCGCGAGCACAACCACGCCAATGTTTTGACTTTGGGTGCCGGGCTGGTGGGTGAGGATTTGGCGCGCCAGATCGTAGACACCTGGATCGGCACTCCCGTGGGTGGCGGACGCCATGCTCGCCGAGCAGCCATGATCGACCAGATCGGAAGAATGTACACGGCGTCCCGAGTCTAGTTGTGGGGACTCGAGAAGATCTGATCGAGGCGATTACTCAACGGGTGGTTGGGGAACTCGAGGCCGGATCCGGCGGCGAGTGCCCGGACTGTTGTGGCAGTTGTGCGGCGAATTGTTCCGACAAAGTGCGAGCGATGGTCGAGGAGGGAGCGGCGCGGGTCGCCTACAACGGCAACGGCGCCGATGTGCCGAGCGACTTGGCCCGGTTCATCGATCACACCAAGCTCGGCCCCGAAGTGACTCCTGAGGAAATCGATCGCCTGTGCCAGGAGGCTCGAGATTTCAGCTTTGCCGCGGTCTGCGTCAACCCGGTCTGGGTCAAGCGCGCGGCCGGAAAGCTGCGCGGCACCAACGTACGGGTAGCTTCGGTGGTCGGGTTTCCGCTCGGCGCCAACGCCTCGGAGATCAAAGCGCTCGAGGCCCGTAGAGCACTTCGAGACGGCGCCCGAGAGATCGACATGGTGCTCAACATCGGCGCGCTCAAGGCCGGTGACTACCAACTCGTGGAAAGAGACATCGCCAAGGTCGTCGATTCCTGCCGTGAAGTCGGAGCGATTTGCAAGGTGATCCTCGAGACCGGACTTCTGACCGACGAGGAAAAGGTTGCCGCGAGCCAGCTGGCGAAAGCCGCGAAGGCGGACTACGTCAAGACTTCGACCGGCTTCGGCCATGGCGGTGCTACCGTATTCGACGTAGCGCTGATGCGCGAGGCGGTGGGTGCGAAGATGGGTGTCAAGGCTTCGGGAGGTGTCAAGACCACCGCGGACGCGCGCGAAATGATCGCTGCCGGTGCGACCCGTATCGGGGCCTCGGCCGGGATTGCAATCGTAGGTGGACGGGAAGGAGGAGACGGTGGGAAGTATTGATCTGAGAGCCTATGTTTTTCTAGACAGCATGCAGCCCCAGTACGCTGCCTTTCTGGGTACGGTCGCCCAGGGCTTTCTGCCGCTGGCGGGTGACGCATCGCTCTATGTCGAGGTTTCTCCCGGGATCGAGATCAACCGGCTGACCGATATTGCGCTCAAGTCGAACAAGGTGCGTCCGGGAATGCAGGTTGTCGAGCGTTTCTACGGGCTGCTCGAGATTCACTCCGAGTCGCAGGCCGAGACTCGAGGCGCGGGCGCCGCGATTCTTGAGGAGATCGGGCTCGAGGAAGAAGACCGAATCAAGCCGAAGATCCACTCGAGCCAGGTGATTCGTCGCATCGACGACCACCAGGCCCAGCTGATCAACCGCATGCGCCACGGCCAAATGCTGATTCCCGGGCAGACGCTCTACGTGCTGGAAGTCGAGCCGGCCGCCTACGCGGCGCTGGCGGCGAACGAAGCCGAGAAGGCGGCCGAGATCAACGTTCTCGAGGTGCGTTCGTTTGGATCGCTGGGTAGAATCTATCTGGGTGGGGAGGAACGCGACATTGATGTCGGCTGGCAGGCAGCCGTAGCGGCTCTCGAAGGAGTCCACGGGAGAGCGATCAAATGACCGAGTTGCGGCCGCTTGCCGGACTCCGCAACAACAGAACCGAAATAAAAAGGAGAAACAGATGGCAGATGCGCTGGGAATGATAGAAACGCGCGGCTTTGCTGCGATGGTGGAGGCATCCGATGCCATGGTAAAGGCGGCGAAGGTCGAACTCGTGGGGTATGAAAAGACCGGCGGCGGGTATGTGACCGCCGTGGTCCGAGGCGACGTCGCGGCGGTGAAAGCGGCGATCGAGGCCGGCGTGCGCGGTGCAGAGAAAGTTGGAGAGGTGGTTTCGACTCACGTGATCGCGCGTCCGCATGCGAACATCGACGAGGCCCTTCCTCTGGGCCGCAAGCCCACCTCGAAGAAGCGATAGCCGCTGCGCGGTCCGGATAGATGCTGCTGGGCAAGGTCAAGGGCACCGTCGTCGCGACTCAGAAGGAGCCGTCGATGGTGGGCTTCAAGTTCCTGGTCGTCAAGCCTCTCGACGAGAAGGGCGCCGAAGTCAGTGGATCGGTGGTCGCTGTCGACGCTGTGGGCGCGGGAGTTGGGGAAGTCGTGCTGTACGCGACCGGGAGCGCGGCTCGTCAGACGGTCGCGACCAAGGATAGACCCTGTGACGCCGTGGTCATGGCGATCGTCGACACTCTCGAGGTCGGCGGCCGCGAGGTGTACAGGAAAGGCCAGGAATGAGCCCGGTCGATCCGGGTGAAGTCGACGCCATCCTGCAGCGAGTGCGTGCGCGCTTCGCCGCTGGCGGCGTCGCTGCGTCCGCTTCGCAGCCAGCGCAGCCAACGCAGCCGGTGCAGACGGCACCCACTCCATCGGCCTCGCCTCAGAGCAGACCGCGCCGCGTTTCGATCGCCGAGAGCGAGGCGCTGGGCATCTTCGACTCGATCGACGCCGCGGTCTCCGCAGCGGAAGCTGCCTATGAGGAGTACGAGGCCATCGGGCTCGACGGCCGTTTTCGCTTGGTCGCCGCGATTCGGCGGGCGATGGAGCGCGACGCCGCTGAACTCGCGCGAATGGCGCATCGGGAGACCGGACTCGGCCGGGCGGACGACAAGGAGAAGAAAAATCTCCTGGTCGCCCGCAAGACCCCTGGGCCCGAGGACTTGACGCCTCACGTGGTGACAGGAGATCGGGGTATGACGGTAACCGAGTTCGCGCCCTGGGGCGTTATCGGCGCGATCACCCCGACCACGAACCCAACCTCGACGATCATCAACAACGTGATTGCCACGCTTTCGGCCGGCAATTCCATCGTTTTCAACGTCCACCCAGGGGCCAAGGGCGTTTCGGCCGAGAACATTCGCCGGATCAACCGCGCCATTCTCGAAGCGGAGGGTCCGCCGAATCTGGTGTGTGCCGTTCCGGAACCGACGATCGAGTCGGCCCAGGAACTGATGAATCACCCCGGTGTGCGGGTGCTCCTGGTGACCGGCGGACCGGCGGTCGTCAAGGAGGCGCTCAAGACCAATAAGAAGGCGATCACCGCCGGCCCGGGGAATCCTCCGGTGCTGGTGGACGAATCGGCCGACATCGAACGTGCGGCGCGGGAGATCATCCGCGGCGCGTCGTTCGACAACAACATAGTTTGCACCGACGAGAAAGAGACTTTCGTGGTGCGGTCGAAGGCGGATGAATTGTTGCGTGCGTTCGGGCGCGACCGCGCCGTAGTGCTCAACGAGTATCAGATTCAGCAACTCGAGCGCGTCATTTTCCGGGAGCTGGGAGCTCCCGAGAAACCGGGCAAGATCAATCCCAAGTGGATCGGGCAAAACGCCGGCCGGATTCTGCGCGAGATCGGAGTCGAGGCGCCAGACAGTATCCGACTGGTGATCGCCGAGGTTCCCAAAGAGCACAGCTTGGTCTGGACCGAGCAGATGATGCCGGTGATGCCGGTGGTCAGGGTGCGCGACGTGGATGAAGGAATCGACCTCTCGGTTCGCGCCGAGCACGGATTTCGCCACACCGCTTCGATCTATTCGAACAACGTCGAGAACATTACCCGCATGGCGCGGGCGATGAAGACCTCGATCTTCGTGGCCAACGCCGCCAACATCGCCGGTCTTGGCGAAGGCGGCGAGGACTTCACCTCCTTCTCGATCGCAACGCCGACCGGGGAAGGGCTGACCCGGCCCCGGACCTTCGCCCGCATTCGGCGGTTGACGGTGGTGGGATCGCTGCGAATCGTCTAGGTCAGGCTAGCTGCCAAACCATGCGTCCGGCACTTCTGCTGCTCGAATTCGGCTCGATCGCGATGGGCATCGAGGTCGGCGATGCCATGGTCAAACGTGCGCCGCTGTTGACGCTGCATGCCGGCACGGTGCATCCGGGCAAGTATTTGGTGATGGCCGGGGGTGAGGTCGCCGACGTCGAAGAAGCGTGGCTAGCGAGTCGCTCGATCTCACGGGGTTCCGAGATTGACGAGGTGTTTCTTCCTGACATCGATCCGCAAGTCGTCGGCGCACTGACCGGTATGCGCAAGCCGGGTCCCGGTGAAGCTCTGGGCGTGATCGAGACGCGTACCGCGGCTTCGACGATCAGGGCGGCGGACGCGGCGGTCAAGGCAGCGTCGGTCACCCTGCTCGAGATTCTGCTCGCCGACGGCCTGGGCGGCAAGGCCTACGCGCTCTTTGGGGGCCAACTGTCGGACGTCGAGGTCGCGGTCGAGACCGGCGTTGCCAGCCTGCGCGATCCGTCGCTGCTGGTTGCCAGTGTGGTCATACCCCAGTTGCATGACGAGATGCGCGAGAATCTGGACGCGGACTCGAGGTTTGCGGTCAGAATCGTTTCCCAAACCGAAGGTCAAAGAAGGCGATGAAACTCGGTCGAGTCATCGGGACCGTAGTGGCGACGACCCAGGTCGAAGGCCTCGAGGGAGTGAAATTTCTCCTGGTGCAGCCGCTGGACAAGACCCGCAAGCCCAGCGGCCAAGCGATCGTCGCGGCTGACGGCGTCGCCATGGCAGGACCGGACGACCTGGTGTACTACGTGTCGAGCCGCGAGGCCTCACTGGCTCTTCCCAACACCTTTGTTCCTGTCGATGACGCGATTGTGGGTCTGGTCGACGCCGTCGAGCTGACTACCCCATGAAGCTCGGCCGGGTTTCGGGCACCGTGGTTTCCACGATTTGCGCAGCCGCCTATGCCAAGCGCAAGCTCCTGATCTGTGACCTCATCGAACCTTCGGGCACTGCGACCGGCGACTACTTGATCGCCATCGACCAGGTCGGTGCCGGGCCGGGTGACGACGTGCTGATTCTGGACGAGGGCAACTCGGCGCGGCAGATTCTCGAGTCGCCGAGTGCTCCTGTACGAGCGGTCATCGTCGGGATCGTGGACCGAGTCCACTTGGGCTAGGGCTGCTAGGGGTCGGGAGTTACGACTCCTGAGCTGTCCCCGTCGAACTCGAGGCGCCGCATCTCGGACTCGAGAATAGTGACCGTGCTTTCGGAGCTGGCGAAGGCGCGATGGGTGAAGACCCGAGTCGGGATTCGAGACATCATGACCAGGTCCTCTCCTATCCTGAGTGGTCGCGGCGCGCCGTTTCTGGGAAAGACCTGCTGGAAGCCGTCCGGCACCGTGGCGTAGACCAAGAAAGGGATCTCGGAAGGAATTTCGGCTTCCAGGCGCCAGATGGTTTCACCCCTTGAGGTTTGCATCTCGAAACTGGTGAAGTTGTCGGGGCCCGAGATCACCAGCAGCGGCAACACGACCTCGGTGCGCTCCGCGCAGGCGGTGGCTGCGGCGAGCAGAGCCGCGAGCATGACGACGAGGACGGTCCGGAGCACCGGAATCGGAGCTCTGGGCGGCGAGGCTGACGACAAAGTGCGCATGATAGCGTGGCTCACGGTAAGGAGATCTCGTGCAAATGACGGTAGCAGAATCACCTGAGCGGGCGGAACTGGAGACCCTGGATTTCGGACTCACGGCCGAGCAGACGGCGGTCCAGGAGCTGGCTCGAGATTTCGCCAAGAAAGAGATCGACCCGATTGTCGAGGAAACCGACGAAGCCCAGCGCTTCCCAACGGAAGTCTTCGAGAAGGCCGGCGAACTGGGCTTCTTGGGGGTTCTGGTGCCGGAGCGGTACGGCGGCTCGGGCCTTGGCTACGTCGAGTACTTCCTGATAATCAACGAAATCAGTCAGGTCGACCCGTCGGTCGGGCTGAGCGTCGCGGCGCACAATTCGCTGTGCACCAACCACATCTTCAAGTTCGGCTCCGAGAAGCAGCGTCTGCGCTGGCTGCCGGATCTGGCCTCGGGCCGGAAGCTGGGCGCTTGGAGCCTGACCGAGCCTGATGCCGGATCAGACGCAGCCGGCACTCGAACACGGGCGGAACACACCGAGGGCGGCTGGCTTCTGAACGGCTCGAAGACCTTTATTACGCACGGATCGGTCGGTGAAATCTGTGTCGTTCTGGCGGTGACCGACCCCGAGGGGCCGAAACACCACAATATGTCGGCCTTCGTGCTCGAGCGTGGAATGGAAGGCTTCCGGCCGGGGAAGAAAGAAAACAAGCTCGGAAGCCGTGCCTCCGACACGGCCGAAGTGATTATGGAGAACTGCTTCGTGCCGGAGGGGAATCTGCTCGGCGTCGAGGGTGACGGCTTCATTCAGGCGCTCAAAATACTCGACGGCGGGCGGATCTCGATCGCCGCTCTCGCCGTCGGCACAGCGATCGGAGCCTTGAACACCTCGATCGCGTACTCGAAACAGCGCAGACAGTTCGGCAGAGCGATCGCGAAGTTTCAAGCGATTCAGTTCCATCTGGCGGAGATGGCGACCAAGTGCGCGGCGGCCGAAATGCTGACTCTGGCGGCGGCGGTCGCGATGGATCGCGGTGAGCGTGTTACCCGTATTGCGGCCGAGGCCAAGCTTTTTGCCAGCGAGGTGGCTGTGTTTTGCGCCGAGCGAGGTGTCCAGATTCACGGTGGTTACGGCTACATCAAGGACTACAGGGCAGAGAAGTACTATCGAGATTGCAAGATTTGCACGATCGGCGAGGGCACAAGCGAGATCCAACGCCTGGTCATCGCTCGTCAGCTCTTTCAAGAAAATCCATGAATCCGCGATCGGTCCGCCCGGACGTGGCCGCCTTGGTCGCCGGGGTGCGCGAGCGACGGGCGCGGCAGCTCGCCCAGGCGATCTCGCTGGTCGAAGGCCGCCAACCGCAACGGCGAGAATTGATCGCCGCCCTTTACGATGCAACCGGCAGGGCTCGCCTGGTCGGGATCACCGGTCCACCGGGTTCCGGCAAGAGCACATTGGTTGATCGCTTGGCCGGCGAGTTGAGAAAGACCGGCGATACGGTTGGCATCCTTGCGATCGACCCGACCAGCCCGTTCTCGGGGGGTGCCATCCTGGGCGACCGCATCCGCATGCAGTCGCACTACACGGACAACGGAGTGTTTATCCGCTCGATGGCGACTCGAGGAACCATGGGGGGGCTGGCGGCGGCCTCTCACGATGCCATCGACATTCTGGATGCGGCCGGGTTCGATTGGATTCTGGTCGAGACCGTGGGTGTCGGCCAGGACGAGGTCGATATCGTCCGCAGCGTCGATACGGTCGTCGTGGTGACCGTTCCGGGGCTGGGTGATGAGATTCAGGCGATCAAGGCCGGACTGATGGAGATCGCCGATGTATTCGTGATCAACAAGGCCGATCGCGAGGGCGCCGATCGGAGCCAGCGCGATATCGAGTCGATGATCTCGATGGCCGAGCCGCCGAGCCAGAAGCCAAAATGGACCCCGCCGATCACCCAGACCGTGGCCAGCCGTGGTGACGGCATCGAAGAAGTGCTCGAAGAGATTCGCAAGCATCGGCAATGGCTGCGAGAGACCGGTGAGATTCGGAAACGTCGAGGGATTCATCTGCGCCTTCGAGTCGAGAACCTCCTCGAGGAGAGAATTGTTCTGGCCGCCGCGGAAGTCGGAGGGCTGGACGCCGTGATCGAACGCGGATTGACCGAGCGCGCCGATCCGTATTTGCTGGCCGAGCATCTGTTTGCCGAGATCATTGCAGGAGGTCACTCCGGGGAGGGCACGTCGATCCGTGGCATCGACCATGTTGGCATCGCGGTCGACTCGATTGATCGCGCCAAGCGGTTCTACGAAGCGCTCGGCCTGGAAGTTGGGGCCACCGAGGAAGTTGTCGCGGAGGGTGTACGCGTTGCGATGATTCCACTCGGTAGTACGAGAATCGAGCTGCTGGAAGCGACCCGGGAAGACTCTCCGATCGCCAAGTTTCTCGAGAAAAGAGGCCAGGGGATGCATCACCTCTGCTTTTCGACCGATGACATTCGCGGCGATGTCGAGACATTGCGCGGCGCCGGGGTCGATTTGCTCGGGGAGCAGCCGACGCGAGGAGCCGAGGGCTGTTGGGTGCAATTTGTTCATCCCAGGAGCGCGGGAGGAGTCCTGGTCGAGTTGTCTGAGCCAGCACAAGAGGAGGAAAACTGATGCTCGGCACCGGCTCCATCGTGGTCGTGCACCTGGTCAATCCCACCGAGAAACTGTGGGGATTGCTCGAAGCTCTGGACGGCACCGGCGTGGTTCTACGCGGTATCAACCTGTCCAGCTTCGACGACTGGATGCTCCAGGCGCGGCGCCGGGAGAAGCCGTCTCTGGGGTTGTCCACGACTTTCATGCCAATGTTCCGCGTCGAGCGCATCTTCCTCGACGAGCAAGTCGGCGAGGTCGAGAGCTACGCGCAGCGCTTCGAACGCAGCGTCGGCGTGACCGTGGAGGAGTTTCTGGGCCTCGAGCGCAATTCCGAGATCCCGTCCTGACGGGAACGCGTCAGATCGGGAAATGCGGGGACACGATACTGATTTCCAGGGCTGCGGCCACGGGTGACGCCGACCACTCGGTGCGAAATGAGTATCGTGTCCCCGTATTTCCGAAGTCCGGTCTAGAACCTGACCTGAGCGATGAAGTAGCTCGAGATCTCGACCTCGCCGCCGACGATCCTCGCTGCCTGTTCGGTAGTCATCAAGAACTCCCCGGCACGCGAATGATTCGAAGTCGTGAGCACCAGCTCGAAAGCCTCGATGGCTGCCGAGATGTTCGCGCGCACGTGCGAAAGTGCTCCGGCGGCCACTTTGATGCTGCGAAAAACCGCGGCCTCGGAGTTGGTTTCGATCTCGATCAGCAGGCGTTCACCGGACGTACCCTGGTAGATCTTCACCGTGTCCACGCCCTGGCTACGAAAGGCGCCCTGAATGGCCTCCAGTACCGGTAGATCTCGGTACGGCATGCGCTCACGACTCGAGAGGTCGCTCGGCGGCGATCGATTCGGTCCGCTGGACTCTCTCGCAAAAGGTGTTCGATGGGTCGCGCCTTGGCTGCGGCGGCGCTTGTTGATCAGGTCGGAGAGCCGCTCTTCCTGGGCAGGCCCCTTCATGACTGGCGTGCTCGTGAACTGGCCATTTTCCAAGATCACGGCCGAACCGAGTTCGTGAAGGTTGGCCTCGCGTGTCCGCTCGATGTCGATTTCACCGGCGGCGATCGAAGTTCTGGTACCGCTTTGAAGAACGATGATCGCTTGATCTCCCTCGATGGACGGGGCCTCCTGAGCGATCAGCTGCGACCCGTCCTTGAGGATAACCGTGTAGGCGGCCAGAGGAGCGCCGAGGACGACCCATAGCGTCGCGGCAACGAGTAGGCGATGAGTATTTTTCATGGTTCTTCTTTCTCGAGGAGGTCCAGGTCCGGCTGGTATCATAGCGCGGCTCGAAAGCCGCTCCGGGTGCGGTAGCGAGCCGAAAGGCAAATACGAATGCTCATAGTAATGCAGATGGACGCCGAGGCCGAGCAAATCGACGCGGTGGTCGAGGTCGTGGAACAGCGAGGTCTCAAGGCCCACCCGATTGTCGGTGCGCAGCGCACCGCCATCGGCATAACCGGCAACATCGGCATCGTGGAGCCGGCGCTGTTCCAGCACATGCCTGGCGTGCTCGAGGTCATCCAAGTCAGCCACCCCTACAAATTGGTGTCGCGCGAGTTTCATCGGGAGGACTCGGTTTTCGAAGTCGCGGGGGTCAAGATCGGTGGGTCGGAGTTGGTGGTAATGGCCGGGCCATGTTCGGTGGAGAGCTACGAGCAGACCCTCGGAATCGCTCGAGCGATCAAGGCAAGCGGTGCTCACATGCTTCGCGGCGGTGCCTTCAAGCCGCGTTCGAGCCCGTACAGCTTCCAGGGGCTGGGGCGCGAGGGACTCGAGATTCTGGCTCGGGTCCGAGAAGAGACAGGCCTGCCGGTGATCACCGAGGCGCTGGACATCGACGTGCTGGATGAAGTGGTCGAATTCACCGACATCGTTCAAATCGGTGCCCGCAACATGCAGAACTTCACCCTGCTCAAGCGCGCCGGTCGTTGCGGACGGCCGGTTCTCCTGAAGCGTGGAATGAGCGCGACCGTCACCGAACTGTTGCTCGCGGCCGAGTACATTATGGATCAGGGCAACACGCAGGTCATTCTGTGCGAGCGCGGCATTCGGACGTTTGCCGACCACACGAGAAACACTCTCGACGTGGCCGCCTTCCCCGCGGTCAAGCGGATCAGCCACTTGCCGATCATCGCCGACCCCAGCCATGCGGCCGGGTATCGCGACAAAGTCCTGCCTCTGTCGTTGGCCGCCCTTGCAGCCGGAGCCGACGGGCTTCTGGTCGAGGTTCACGATCGGCCTGATCAGGCGTTGTCCGACGGCGGCCAAGCTCTGCTGCCCGACGATTTCGAAGAGCTGATGACCGTGCTCCGGAGCCTCGCGCCGGTCTTGGCCCGCGTGCTTCCCGAGCACGCCACTCCCTGAGGCTTGCTTGAAGGATCATTCCCCCGATGCCATCCTGCTTCTGGAGGACGGTTCGTTGTTCGAGGGGCGATCGGTGTCGGCGGCAACCCGCTTCGGTGAGGTGGTCTTCAATACCTCGATGACCGGGTATCAAGAAATCCTCAACGGATCCTTCCTATCGCTCTTGACAGTGCTTCCGGCGTCGACCGGGGCGCAAGAGGCGATCGAATCGGGTGTCGACGGGATCGTGCTGTCGAATGGTCCCGGCGACCCCGAGCCGCCGGCATGAACACTCAGCGCGCCTCACTGCTGGTTCTGATCGCGGTTCGCTTCCTGCGCGGCCGTGGCAACCGCCTGATAGCCGGCACCGCGCGCTCGGCGCTGTTCGGCACGATGATCGGAGTTGCCGCGATGATCGTCGCCATGGCCTTGATGACCGGGTATCGCGAAGACCTGCAGCAGAAACTCACCCAAGGCAGCGCGGCGGTTCTGATCTATCCGCTGAGTGAGACCGAACTCGGGGAAGCGGACGAGGTGGTGAGGCGCCTGAGCGAACTGCCTCTCGTTGACGAGGTCCGCCGGGTAACCTACGGCCAGGGAGCATTGGCGAGCCGCGCCCACCCGGAAGCGCTCGGCGTGAGCTTGCGCGGCGTGGACTGGGGTGGTCCGCTGACCGGGTTGGGACGAGTCGAACTCGATGCCTCTGCCGGCAACCGAGTTCCGGACCAGGGCGTTACCGAAGTGGTGCTGGGAGGCGATCTGGCCGAGAAGCTGAAGCCCGAGCCCGGTGAGGTACTTCGGCTCATGGTTCTCGGTGTCGGCGGCGGCCGGCCTCGCTTCGCCTACGAGAGCGTGCGCTCGGTGGGCACCTTCCGTTCGGGGTTCTCGGAATTCGATCGCAAGCTCATGGTCATCGACCGGGAGCGTCTGGAAGAGTTGGCCGGCGCCGGCGTCGGCGAGAGTGTCTACGAAGTCATCGTTGCCGATCTGGGCCGCACGCCGGAGGTCGCCGCGAGGGCCGACGAGGTGCTTGGGCCGGACCATCTCGTGGTGGACTGGCGGGAGCTCAATCGCGAGCTGTTCACGGCTCTACGCATTCAACAGGTCGCACTTTTTATGGTGCTGGGTCTGATCGTGCTGGTTTCGACCTTCAACGTCGCTTCAAACCTGGTCGTGCTGGTGCGCGAGAGAATGCGCGACGTCGGCGTCCTGGCCGCTCTCGGGCTGGGACCGAAGGCACTGCGCAGCTTGTTCCTGCTCTACGGAGGCGGACTGGCGGTGACCGGCCTGAGCGCCGGCGTCGCGCTGGGCTGGGCGGTGTCGTGGGGGTTGACCCGCTTCGAGTTGATTCGCTTCGACGAGGAGCTGGCCGCGATCTACTTCATCAGTTCGATTTCGTTCCGGGTTCGTCTTGGAGACGTTCTGGCGGTCGTATTCTTCACCCTTTTTGTGACCGCTTTGGCGTGCTGGTTCCCGGCTCGACGAGGCGCACGAGTGCGGCCTGCGGTTGCGCTGCGCTACGAGTAGCTCGAGGCTGGATTGTCTTCGATGATCGGGAAAGATGAGGGAGGGGGCCGTTTGATCGACCCCCCTTACGTTGGCTGGAGACGCCGCCGGAGGCGGCGGTGGGGTTGTGTTGGCGGAGCACGCCTCCTGAGAGCCGCGTCTAGGTGCCTGACCCGTTGGCGAAGACCAGCCGGCCCGGCTCCGGTGGGTGACCGTCGAATCGGCCGTCATTCATACATACGAGCCGGCGGCCGGTTTGGTTTAGGGGGGGCCTGGTGAGCGAAGAGGCGCCCAAAATCTTTTCGCGGCTGCTCGCCGACTCCGGCCTCTGCCGCTCGTGCCGGCACGCCGAACTCAAAACCACGGCACGAAGTGTGTTCGTTTGGTGCCGGCGCTCAGAGACCGATTCCCGGTTCTCGAAATACCCACGCCTTCCGATGATCGAATGCCCCGGCCACGAGCACTTCCCGTGCTGAGTGCTCGACGTCACCCGTGGCCGCAGCCCTGGAAATTAGTATCGTGTGCCCGTATTTCCCCCCTAGAAGAGTCAGAGAAGGCAAAGGCTTCCCTACTGTGGGAGGGGGATGCTATAAACGTCGATGACCGTGCCGGGTAAACCAAGTGGAGGGTTCGAAATGAGAAAGTTCGTTTTGCTCATTCTGGTGCTGATGCTCGCCTCGCCTGCTGCAGCTAAGTGGGTCCAGCAGCGTTACGGGCCGGTGTACATGGCGATCACATCCGACAGCGCCGAGACAGTTGGTTTGTCGTTTGGGATGGCGCGCGGCCAGGAGCCAATGGTTTACATATCGGCTCTTCGCGCCGGCGATCGCAGGTATGTTCCTGGCGGCAAAAAGATTTACTGGGAAGTGGACGGGAGCGCGCATGGGAAAACAGCCATTCTGACGGAAGACGGTTTGACGTGCTTCATAACCGAAGCCCAACTGCAGGAGGTTATGAACGGCAACCGAATGCGGGTCAGCTACACGTCCGTGACAGGGGATAGGGTGAACGCTAGCTTTTCACTCGCCGGATCCCGTGCTGCAATCCAGCAGGCAAGGCGAAGCGCAGGACAATGATATTGAGCTGGCGAGAATTCTGATGGCTTGCCGCGGCTAGGAGTTTCTAGTCGCATTCCCCCCTGTTGCGTGCATGGGTGCGAGCAAGCTCAGTCCTTGTCTTTCCGGCCTCAATCTCCACATGCGGCGGGTGAAATACGGGGACACGATACTCATTTCGTGCTGAGTGCTCGACGTCATCCGTGGCCGCAGTCCTGGAAATCAGTATCGTGTCCCAGTATTTCAGAAAGGAAGAAAAACGTATGTAGAGCGAAAGAGCGCCACCGTCTACTTGCGCGAGGTGTCCAGATAAGGGGTTAGGTGCCGACCAGGGTACCTCGTGGAGCGGGCGCTCCCCGGAGCAGACCCTCCGTTGAAATGTCCTCATCGACGTCCGGCCAGTGAATTCCGTAACCGCCACCGCTAACTTGCCAGTTCGACCGCTCTTGCTCGGTCGCGTGTAGGAGCCTGGGAAACCAAGCGAGCGGCGTTGTGATCGCGCGGCCGTCTTTCAGCTCGACCGTGAACGTGTCGCCGGCAAATGACACGTTTCGAACACGTTCGTCAGCTCGAGTCGCCGTGATACCCATACCATTCCTCCAGCAGTTCGCTCTTCCTATTCTCTATCAGTTTCTCAATATCTCGAAGCTCGTGCGCTCTGAAACCCAAGTTTCTGGCGAGACCGATTGGGCGGAGCCAGAACTTTGCAGAATCATCGTCCCGATCAACGTGGATATGCGGGGGTTCGTTCGGTTCATGGCTGTAGAAGAAAAATCGATATGGGCCTTCTCGAAGCACGGTAGGCATCGCGGCCGATCATACCGCCAGCCGCTCGGCGCCTCTCAGCACGCAGGAAAGGACAAGACCATGTAGGCCGAAGAGCGCCACCGCCTACTTGCGCGAGGAGTCCAGAAACGACTTGTTAGACGACAGCCCTCACGACCTGCCGAGAGCGACCTTCACTTTCTGTGAAGAGACGAGCGCTTCCCCGTGATAGATCGATGCGCTGTACTGAGCCTCGGTCTCCTCTTCGTTGACCGACACGACGATGTGGAGATCAAGCCCGGGCGTCGTGCCGACGCGGATTTGTGCTTCTTCTCCGGCCTTGAAGAGCACTTTCGAGGAAGACAAGACTGTCTCAGACGCAAGATCTGTCACGACCGCCGTGCACTCATAGATCACGCCTGGCATGTCGGTGGCGGTAATGCTCACTTCGATGCCAACCTGGTCCAGCTGAACCGTCTCAGATCCGGCGGTGTTGCCCGCCGCCAGAGCCCCAACGGTCGCTAAAACTGCCGCAGCGAAGACTGCTTTCTTCCGATTCATCTCTGTCCCTCCGTAAGTATCTTATCTTCCGCTGTCGCCTAAACACCCGGTGCCGCGAAGCGACAGGCGGTGTTCGGTGCAGCGAGGTGTTAGACGGCGATCGCCTGATCGCTACTGCCGAGCAGCCGAATGAGGACCACTCCGATTGCAACCGACAAGCCGGAAGCGAGCAAGAAGCTTGGCAAGACCGAGCCCGCCGTCGAGAAGCTCGCCTGGGCGAGGGACCCAATGACGACCTGGTAACCGACGGCAACTGCAAATGCTGCGGTGGATACAACTGCCCACCGCAACAGAGCCCACTGCCCCCAACGCACCCGTGCAAGGTATGCCGCCGCTAGGCAGACCCCCAGTACACCCCAAAAACCCTTGACTGCGCCAAGCACGACGTAGTTGTTTCCCATAAAGAGAGCAATGGGCGCAAGCAGGCCCAGGCGCGATGGATCGAAGCTCGGACTGCCAGAGCTTCTAATAATCTCTGACAGGTCTATAGCAGCCTGCAAAGCACCGAGGAACCCGATTCGGGCCGCAATCAAAAGCCACACCCAGCCGATGCAAGCTAGCCAGATCTGATGCGAATCTCTTCTTCTCGTCATCATTCGTCCTCCGTTCCCGATTTGCGCTGGGGGGTTCAGAGAGCCTAGCACGAGGGGGCGTTAGCGCTACGGAGCAGGGGAAGTCAGGCTCGGGCTGGTAGGCTTCACTTCCGCGAGCCGACACCTGTTCACGGAGCCAGGATGGAGCGAGGCGCAACATGTCTGAGAAGAGAATCGAAAAAGACAGTTTGGGCGAGATCGAGGTGCCCGCGAGCGCGTACTACGGTGCGCAGACCGAGCGTGCCCGGCGCAACTTCCCGATCAGCGATCTGACCTTTCCGCGCCGGTTCATCGAGGCCCTGGGCCTGATCAAGGGCGAGGCCGCGGCGGTCAACGAGGAGATGGGCCACATCGAGTCGACCCTGGCCGAGGCCATCCGCAAGGCGGCCGACGAAGTCGTGGCGGGAGGTCTGGACAGTCACTTTCCGCTCGATATCTTTCAGACCGGTTCCGGAACCTCGACCAACATGAATGCCAACGAGGTCATTTCGAATCGCGCCATCGAGATTCTGGGAGGTGAGCTGGGTAGCAAGAACCCGGTCCATCCGAACGATCACGTCAATCGCGGCCAGTCGTCCAACGACGTCATCCCGACGGCGATTCATGTCTCGGCGTACTCGGCGATCGTTTCCGATCTCGAGCCGGCGCTCGAAGAGCTGGCATCGGCGCTCGAGGCGAAGGCGGTGGAATTCGACGACGTGGTCAAGATCGGCCGAACTCACCTCCAGGATGCCGTTCCGATTCGCCTGGGGCAGGAGTTTTCCGGCTACGCCCAGCAGGTGAGAAACGGACTCGAGCGTCTGGCGGCGGCCAAGCCTCGGCTGGCACAGCTGGCCCTGGGCGGGACCGCCGTGGGAACCGGATTGAACGCGCCGGCGGGATTCGCCGATCGCGTGATTGCCCGGATGGCCGAGCGCACCGGTTTTCCTTTCGAGCCGGCGCCCAATCGGTTCGAAGCCCTGGCCGCGAAGGACGCAGCCGTCGAGACCTCGGGGGCGGTCAAGGTGATCGCGGTGTCTCTGACCAAGATCGCGAACGACCTGCGCTGGCTGGGTTCCGGCCCGCGCTGCGGTATCGGCGAGATTCGTCTGCCGAGCTTGCAGCCGGGGAGTTCGATCATGCCCGGCAAGGTCAACCCGGTGATTCCGGAGTCGGTCCTGATGGTGGCTGCCCAGGTGGTGGGGAACGACGCGACGATTTCGATCGGCGGAATGTCCGGGGTCTTCGAATTGAACGTGATGATGCCAGTGATTGCATACAACCTCTTGCAGTCGATCACGATCACCGCCAACGCCAGCTCGAACCTGGCGCGGCGCTGCGTCGAGGGAATCGAGGCCGATCGTGAGAGAGCGCGTGAGATGGTGGAAAAATCGCTCGCAATGGTCACGGCGCTGGCGCCCAAGATCGGCTACGATCGCGCTGCCGAGATTGCCAAAGAGGCCTACAGGACCGGGCGGACGGTGCGCGAAGTGGCGCTCGAAAAGGAAGTGCTCTCCAAGGCGGAACTCGAAGAGGCTTTGGATCCGCGCGCGCAGACCGAGGGCGGGAGTTAGCCTACTGAAGGTGCCTCCGGGGACGCTGGATCGTAGGATCCTGCATTGCGACATGGACTGCTTCTACGCGGCGGTCCACATGCGCGACGATCCCGAACTCAGAGGAAGACCTGTGGTCATCGGCGGTTCCCCTGAGGGACGAGGAGTGGTCGCGGCGGCCAGCTACGAGGCGCGCGCGTTCGGGATCCGTTCGGCGATACCTGCCGCGCGAGCGCGGCGAATGTGCCCGACGGCGGTTTTTCTGCGCCCCGATTTCTCGAGATACCGGCGCGAATCCCAAGAGATTTTTTCGATCTTTCGGCAGTTCACCGAGGTGGTTCAGCCGGTTTCGATAGATGAAGCCTACCTCGATGTGTCAGATGCGTGGCGCGGCTACGGCAGCGCGACTTCTCTCGCCGAGGCGCTTCGGTCGAGAGTCTTCGGTGAGTGCGGCCTGACCGTAAGCGTTGGGGTGGGACCGAACCGCTTGGTCGCCAAGATCGCTTCCGATCACGACAAGCCCGACGGCCTGACGGTTATCTCGCCGCGGCGTGTACAGCGGTTTTTGGATCCACTGCCCACTCGCAAGTTGCCGGGGGTAGGTCCGGTGACCGAGAAGAAGCTGGCCGGGAAGGGCTTTGAAACGATTTCCGATTTGCGCCGAGTGAGCCAGCCGAGGCTCGAGGGGTTGCTTGGCAGCTACGGTGCGGCGCTCTATCGATACTGTCGCGGGATCGACGAGCGACCGGTGCGAGTCGAGCGGGAGCGCAAGAGCCTCAGCTCGGAGAACACCTTCGCTCGCGATCTCACCTCAGTGGATGAGATGCGCGCCGAGGTGGATCGATTGGCGCAGGGCGTTGCGGCCTCGTTGGGCAAGCGCGAACTCTCGGCGGGAACGGTCACGATCAAGGTCCGATACTCCGATTTCAAGACGGTGACGCGCTCACTGACGCTCTTGGCACCGACTTCCGAGGCCGAGGTTTTGTGCGCGACGGCTCAGGTTCTGCTCGACAAGACCGACGCCGGCCGGCGTCCGGTGCGGCTCCTGGGCGTGGGATGTTCGAACCTGAGCGCGGTCTCGATCGAGCAACTCAGACTCTTCGCCGAGGGCTGTTAATGTACGCGCCATGAGGATCTCGAAGTTTCCGCTGGTCAGTCTGTTGATTCTCGCCACCGGGTTCCCATCGATCGCTGTTGCCGGCATGATTGCGGCTCCCGAAGACGTCGCCACGCCGCCCGAGGGCGCGGAGAAGACAGCTACCGGGCTGGCGATGCGGGTTCTCGTGGCAGGAACCGGAACGACGCATCCGAGCAGGATCGCCATGGTCACCGTCCACTACACGGGCTGGACGACCGACGGCAAGATGTTCGACAGTTCGGTCGAACGCGGCAAACCGGCTACGTTCTCTCTGGATCGAGTGATCGCGGGCTGGACCGAAGGCCTGCAACTGATGGTCGTCGGCGAGACGCGTCGAATGTGGATACCCGAGAAG
>JADFQD010000002.1:0-34315 GCA_022561975.1 Acidobacteriota bacterium | reverse complement strand
TATGCCGGGAAAGCAGGACGGCCGGCGGGGATGCTGGTGTTCGATGTCGAGCTCATCGACATAGAAGAACCACCGGCGCCCCCGGCGGTGCCCGTCGACGTGGCCGAGCCACCGATGGACGCCATTTTCACGAAGTCACGCCTGGCCAGCAAGGTGATAGAGCAGGGCACCGGGACCGAGCATCCGACCAAGAGAAGCAAGGTGACCGTCCATTACACAGGCTGGACCACCGACGGCGAGATGTTCGATAGCTCGGTCGTGCGCGGCAAACCGGCGAGCTTCGCTCTCAATCAAGTCATCGCGGGCTGGACCGAAGGACTGCAGCTGATGGTCAAGGGAGAGACCCGTCGTTTTTGGATCCCTCAGAAACTGGCCTATAGAGGCCAGCCTCCGGTCGGCATGCTGGTTTTCGACGTGACCTTGCTCGATTTTCAGTAGCTACGGCAAGAGGAGGCTGGCGCTAGCGCTCCCTCAGGCGGTCGATCCTGCGGCGGTCGCGTTTGGTCGGCCGCCCCAGGCCGGGATCGCGGGCCACCGCCTTCTGGCTCGGTTCACTCTTGGAACGGCGCGGTGGTCGCGCCAGCTCGGGCGGGGTTACATCATTCGAGATCTTGGCAGCCTCGGCCTTGGGCAGGGGCCGGTCGCGAAGCTCGAGGACGTCGAGTCGGCGGACATAGCCGCGAAACGAGATCTCGACCTGATCGCCAACGGCGAGCCCACGATGCGGCTTGGCAATCACATCGTTTACCCGCACGCGGTGTGCGTTGCACGCCTTTGTCGCCTGGCTTCGGGTTCTGAAGGCTCGTGCCACTTGAAGCCACTTGTCGAGCCGTACCGACATCAGAGAACCCTAGCAGGGACTGTCTAGAGGCTAGAATCGCGACGTGCTCCGCTCGAAACAACGCCTAGCACTGTTGCTGGTCAGCCTGCCGATCGTGATTGTGGCCGTGGCGCTGGTCTACATGCTCGGCATGGGCGTTCTCGAAAACGAACCACGCGGATTCTGGGAGTCACTGGAGTGGGCAGCAGAATCCCTTGCAACTACCGGCTATGGTTCGGATGCTCACTGGGACCATCCGTTGATGGTCGTTTTTGTCGTCCTGGTGCAGTTCGGCGGCGTTTTTCTGGTTTTCCTCATTTTTCCGATTTACTTGATCCCATTCCTCGAGGAACGATTCGAGTCGCGGCTGCCCAAGAGTGTGCCCGGGATGAGCGATCACGTGGTGGTCTATCGGTACGGAGCGGCGGTGGCTACGTTGCTCGACGAAATGAAGCGGGCCGAGGTTGCCACGGTGGTGATCGAAGAGGACGCAGCGCAGGTTCGCCGTCTCATGGAGCGCGGTCACCTGGTTGTTCAGGGTAGCCTCGACGACAGTTCTCTCGAACGGAGTAGCCTTCTGGCCGCACGGGCTCTAGTCGCCAATGGCAAGGACGACGAGAACGCGGCCGTGATTCTCGCCGCTCGGCAAGCAGGTTTTCAGGGCGACGTCCTGGCAATCGTCGAAGAGCCCTACCACCGCAAGCCGATGATGCTGGCCGGGGCCACGGCCGTATTCACGCCACGGCACATCCTCGGAGCAGCCCTGGCAGCTCGAGCCAGTGAACGGATCAGTCCCCGAGTCGAAGGCGCGCAGGTGTTGGGGAAACTGGTGGTGAGTGAGATCAAGATCGGCGCCCAGAGCGCTCTCGTCGGAAAAACACTGGCTGAATCTAACCTCGGCCATCGGACCGGGATCAGTGTTATCGGCCAGTGGGTCGAGGGGCGCCTTATGGCTCCGCCGAAAGCGGACATGAAACTCGAGCGGGCGGGTATTCTGATCGTCGCAGGGAGCGAAGAGGCGATTCAGCGCTTGGGCGAAGTGTGTGCCGGAACTACCAGGCTCAGGCGTACCGGCCCCTTTGTGCTCGCCGGATACGGCGAAGTCGGCCGCAAGGTTGCCGAACTCCTCCGCGACGTTGGTGAGCGGGTCGAAGTAATCGATCGCGAGGAGGGCGAGGGTGTGGACCGAGTGGGTAACATCTTGGATCATCGGGTGCTCGAGATGGCGGGTCTGCGCGAGGCCCAAGCGGTGATTCTTGCAGTCGACAGCGATGCGGCGACGCTGTTCGCAACGGTCATCCTCAAGGACTTCGCGCCCGAGGTGCCGGTCATCGCGCGGGTGAACCAGGCTCAGAACGTTCAGAGAATCCATCAAGCCGGAGCCGACTTTGCGCTGTCGATCAGCCAGGTTTCGGGTCAGATCCTCGCCGGGCGGCTGCTCGGGCGTGAGAGCATCTCGCTGGATCCAAAGGTGACGGTGCTGAAGGTCTCCTCGTCCGGTCTGGAGGGTAATCACCCTGCGCAACTCGGTATCCGCGAGCGCACCGGAGCTTCGGTGGTTGCCGTCGAGCGATCCGGGAATCTGGTGCTCGAGTTCGGGCCCGATTTTCGCTTTCTCGAGGGCAACGAAGTCTACATCTGTGGTAGCGTCGAGGCGATGCAGTCGTTTGTCGAGACCTTCCCGCAGCCGGCTCCCAGGCGGCCGGCCGTTACGGGCTAGGTGCCGCGCAACTTGGCAACGTCGCGATCACAACGTCCCTCGATGCGGGCTCGTTCGCTCACGTAGTTCTGTTGGTCCTGATGGCGGGCGGTCGGGTCGGGCTCCTTGGCCAGGCGATCGCGGTAGAGGATTTCGAGCTTGGCCAGCTCGGCTCTGGCCTTGCTCCGAATCTCGGCGATGTTGGCGCGCGCCTTCTTCGTCAAGGCTCGGTTGCTGGGCTTCTCGATGCCCCGTTGCTCGAGGCGCTCGAGGGCGATTTCGTAGGCGGATTTCATGCCGGATTCCGTCATCGCGTCAGAATACCATCGAGTAATCCTCGGACCCGGATGCGTTGTGGCCGAAAGTCGAGCATGCGCTGGCCCGATGTGCCATTGTGACGCGCGGGGCGGCAAGATCCCCCGCTCGGGGGCTGCGGAATCGGGGGCTCTGGGAGCCAGGCGCGGGCATCGGAATTGCTGGAGGGGACGGCGGTTCACAAGGTCGAGGAGGAGGAGAACGGGTGATCGAAGCACAGGGCCTGACACGCAGATACGGAGACTTCACGGCGGTGGACGGTCTCTCGTTTTCCATCGGTGAGGGCGAGATCGTGGGTATCCTGGGGCCGAACGGTGCCGGCAAGACCACGACGATTCGAATGATCACCGGCTTTCTGCCACCCAGCGAAGGCCGGGTTACGGTAGCCGGCAAAGATCTCTCGAGCGACTCGGTCGGCGCGCGCGGCTCTCTCGGCTATCTGCCCGAGCATGTGGCGCTGTACGAGGAAATGCGAGTCGTCGAGTACCTTGCGTATCGAGCCCGACTCGAGGGGGTCCGTCGCTCACGGGCACGCGGTCTCATCGCGGATGCGGTTTCTCGTTGCCTTCTCGAGGATGTTCGAGAGCAGATCATCGGCACCCTTTCCAAGGGCTACCGGCAACGAGTCGGCTTGGCGACCGCGATCCTGCATCGGCCCAAGGTTCTGGTGCTCGACGAGCCGACCATCGGGCTCGATCCCAAGCAGATCATTGCCATCCGCGAATTGATTCGTGAACTCGGCCGCGAGAGTACCCTGCTTCTTTCGACGCACATTTTGCCGGAGGTCGAGCTGCTTTGCGATCGCGTCATGATCATCGATCGAGGCAAGATTGTGGCTGAGGGTTCGCCGGAGAGTCTGCGAGCCAACTCGGCGGGAGACTCGACCGTCCGTGTGGTTCTCAAGGGTAGCCCGCCGGATGCGGCTTCGATTTTGTCCGCCCTTCCCGAGGTGACTCGTGTCGAGGCCGCCCCAAACGGCCTCTTCGAGGTGATTTGCGCCGGCACCGCCGATCCCAGAGAAGCGATTTTCCGGACGGTGGTCGACAAGGGCTGGACTCTTCTCGAACTGGTCCAATCGAGAGCGTCGCTCGAAGATGTCTTCGTGCGCCTAACCACTCATGAGGATCCAACAGCTCCGCCAGTCTCCGAGGTGGTTGCGCACCGCGATGAGAATGCGGCCGAGGTAACCGGATGAATGCGTTTCTAGCCACTCTGAGTCGCGAGCTCCGGGCCTACTTTTTCTCCCCGCTCGCCTACATCGTCATGGCCGTCCTGCTCTTGGTCAACGGGTTTGTATTCTGGCTGATTGTGAGTTTCTTGAGTGATCCCAGGGCCGCAGCGGGGGCGCCTCTCGAATTGTTTTTCGGCCAGACGTTCTTCTTCTGGCTGATCCTGCTGTTCATGACGCCGGTTCTGACCATGCGGTTGCTGAGTGAGGAGCGACGAAGCGGCACGATCGAGGTCCTCATGACCGCTCCGATTACCGAGGCGCAAGTCGTCTTGGGCAAGTACGTGGCGGCACTGAGCTTCTACATTGCGCTGTGGGTGCCGACCCTGGCCTATGCGGGCGTCATCGCGCGCTACAGCGCGGTGGACTGGGGGCCGGTGGCCTCAGGCTATCTGGGCATTGCCGGTGTCGGGGCCCTGTTTTTGGCTGCTGGTCTTTTGGCTTCGGCTGTGACTCGCAGCCAGTTGATCGCAGCGCTGTTGACATTTGTGATTCTGGTGCCGATGTTCACCTTCGGCCTGCTCGAAAACCTGATCAACAACGAAATCGCGAAACAGATCTTCGGCTACTTGAATCTCTGGCAGCACATGGATGACTTTGCCAAGGGCATCGTCGACTCTCGCCGGCTGGTGTACTACGCCTCGGCCACCGTGTTCCTGCTTTTTCTGGCGACACGAACACTCGCCGTCAAGAAATGGAGGTGATGCCGGTGGCTGCAAGACAAAGGCGGTGGGTCGAGTCGTTTACTTTCGGAGCGGGCGCGCTGTTGGTGTTTGCTCTGGTCGTCATGGTCAACTACCTGTCTTGGAAGTACTACAAGCGCTTTGACTGGACCTCGGAGGAGCTGTACACGCTTTCGGAGAAGAGCAAGAACGTCGTGAGCGCCCTCAGCGAGCCGATTGAGGCGGTGATCTTTATGAGCCCGGGCGAGCCGCTGTTCGATTCGGTTAGGGAGTTGTTGACGCGCTATGCCGCCGAATCCGAGAACTTCAGTCTGCGAGTAGTCGATCCGGAAAAGAACCTGGCCGAAGCTCAGGCCCTGGTCAGCAAGTTTGGCATCAGCCATCTCGACGTAATTGTCCTGGATCGCGGGGACGACCGGCGCGTGATCGAGAGCTCAGATCTCGCGGACTATGACTATTCAGGCCTCCAAGTCGGGCTCGGACCGGAGATGACCGGATTCAAGGGCGAGCAGGTCTTCACCGCCGCGATCGTTGATCTGGCGGAGAGCCGGAAGCCCAAGATCCTATTTACCGTAGGCCACGGGGAGCTGGGTCTGGACGACCCCTCGGCCCGCGGGCTGACCGATCTGCAGGCGCTGCTCGGTCGCGACAACTTCGAGCTCGAAGAATGGTCGCCGTTGAGCGAGCCCCGGATTCCACAGGGGACCAGCGTGGTCGTCATTGCGGGACCGACAGCGGGTTTCGCGCCACCCGAAGCGGAGACGATCGCAGACTTCGTGGCCTCCGGAGGGCGGCTCCTGGCGTTGCTCGATCCGATGATCGGCGCTTCGGGTGACGTCGCGCCGAGCGGTCTGGAGAGCCTGCTCTCGAACTACGGAGTCGAACTGGGCGCCGATATTGTGATCGACCCGCAGAATCCGATCCCCTTTTTCGGCGCCGAGACTTTTTTTATAACCGATTTCGGCGAGCACGCCGTGACCGAGCCGTTGCGTCAGGCCGAGGTGCCCGTGATCGTGCCTCTGGCCCAGTCGCTCAGGTTGGCCGGCAAGGCCGACCAGTTGGGTGCGACCGTGCTCCTCGCGACCAGCCCTGAGGGCTGGGGCGAGAGTGATCTCGAGAATCTGGGAGCTATCGCAAAGGGCGACGACGATGTCGCAGGGCCCGTCATCGTGGCGGTGGCTATCGAGTTGAACGATAGAGATTTCGCCGAGGGTCAGGTGGACGGTGCGGGGGACGGTTTGGTGGAAAGTTGGGTGGAAGGTTCTGTGGACGAAGCGGTGGATGGTGCGGTAGCCGAGGACGAACCGGAGGGCACGACGGTCGCGCATACCGGTCCGAGCTCGATCAGGCTGATCGTTGTCGGCGACGCCGACTTCGTCACCAACGGCCAACTCCGCAACGTCGGCAACGCCGAGTTCGCCGCCAACACCCTGAATTGGCTGGTCGAGCGGGAGAATCTGATCGCGATTCCACCCAAGAGGCCGGAGCAAGTTCGCCTGAACTTGAGCGAGGCCGAACTGCGCTCGGTCGGAATTTTGGTATTCCTGGTCTTGCCGGGCCTCGCGCTGGTGGCGGGAGCGGCGGTGTACTCGCGTCGAAGGAGGTAGTGGTTGCGGCCTCGGACTCTGATCGTACTCTTCACCCTGGTTGCCGGCGTCGGTGCTCTGATCTGGTTTTTCGAGCGTGAACTTCCATCGACCGATGAGCGAGCCAAGCTAAGCAAGAAGCTGGTTCGACTGGACCCGGATTCCGTTCGAGCGATCGTGCTTACGGCGGGTGAGCAGCGGGTGCGGCTCGAGCGAGCGGGCCTGGTCAGAGACGGCGGAGAAGCCGGAGATACCGATGGCGAGTGGATGCTCGCGCAACCTCGGGCCGCCCGCGCCGATTCGGGTGAGGTGGAAGGTTTTCTCCGCCGGATACGAGATCTCGAGAAGCAGCGCACCCTCGAGGACGGGTCCAGAGATCAGCTCGGCCTCGACCAACCCCGAGCGGAGATCGCGCTCGAAATCGAGTCGGGAGATATCATCTTGCGATTCGGCGGCAAGATCCCGGCGTCCTCGAACACCATCGTCGAGGTCGGCAATGGACCTCCGTTTTACGTGGTTTCAGACAGTTTGTTCGAGGACACCGCGCGCGAGCCAAATGGCTGGCGCAGCCGGGATGCGATTCCGATTCAAGAGTCCAGAATCGAGAAGATCGAAGTTCTGAATCCGGGCACCGGCGTGGTGTTGGAACGCTCGGGCGAGAGCTTTCGCCTGGTCGAGCCGATCGAAGATTTGGCCGACGAGGACAGAGTGTCGACTCTTCTATCGGCGTTGATAGAACTCGAGATCGAAGAGTTCGTTGACCAACCGGACCGTGTTTTTGAAGGCGGCGCGGCCGCCGTAAGGCTGACGATTGCGGGTGAGGAGGAGCCGTTGCTGGTCGAGATCGACAGCTCTACGGCTGCTGGAGACTTGACCGCGGTGCGCGTAGGCGGGCAAGTGTTCAAGGCCGACACGGACCTGGCGTCATTGCTCGAGCTTGCTCCGGCAGACTGGCGGTCCACCAGCTGGTCGGATCGAAACATCTTCGAGACCGAGAGCTTTCGCGTTGTGCGCTCCGGTGGCGAGAGCCACTACGAACGCCGTGATGGAGAGTGGTGGCGGGGCGATGTCAGGATTCAGTATTCGCTTGCCAGTGCCTTTCTGCGAGCCCTGACGGGTGCCAGGGGTGTGCCGGTCGATTCGCCGGTTGGTCTGGGCGCGAGCGCGGCCGGCGAGTCGCATGAGGTCGGGGCCGAGGGCGAGGCGGAGATCGAGATCGACCTCGAGTCGAGTGGCAGCAAAGAAACTCTGCGGCTCTGGGCGGACGCCGAGGGTCATCTGGGCGAACGCAGCGGGCGCGCGACGCTGATCCGGCTCGACTCGGATTCCGCCGAGGCTTTCTTTGCGAAGCTCGAAGAGCTCGAGGCCGTTCCCGAAGACGCTTCCGATCAGTCGGCCTCCGACTAGACTGGCGACAACGTCAGGCTAGTCGAAGCTAGTCTCTTGGTGCTCGCCGTAGATCTCGCGCAAGGTGTCGGTGATCTCGCCCACGGTGAGTTCCGCCCGGACACAATCGAGAATCGGCGGCATCAGATTGCGGGCGTCCCGGGCGGCGGCGGCGAGCGAGGCTCGCGCCCCCGCCGCCGCTGCGGCGTCACGCCGGTCGCGAAAAGCGCGAAGCCGCTCGGTCTGCGCGCTCTCTGCCGCAGGACTTACGCTGAGCACCTCGACTCGTGGCGACTTCTCGTCGACATGAGCGTTGATCCCCACGACTTGGTGGTCGCCGCTCTCAATGGAGATCTGAGCCCTGTAGGCAGCGTCGGCGATCTCTCGCTGTTGAAAGCCCCGCTCGAGCGCCGCTACGGCGCCGCCCATGGTTTCGATTTCGGCGATGTAACGCCGTGCGCGAGCGACGATCTCCGCGGTCAAGGCTTCGATCGAATACGCTCCTCCCAGCGGGTCCGCTACATCGGTGATTCCAGACTCGAGGGCTAGAACCTGCTGAGTGCGCAGGGCCAGCTGGGCCGCATCTTCGGTGGGCAGTCCGAGAGCTTCATCTCGCGAATTGGTGTGCAGCGACTGCGCTCCACCGCAAATAGCGGCCAGCGCCTGTAGGGCGACCCTGACCACGTTGTTATCCGGCTGTTGCGCCGTTAGCGTCGAGCCCGCGGTTTGGACGTGAAAGCGCAGCCAACAGGACCGTGGGTTCTTCGGCGCGAATCGCTCGCGAACGAGTTGTGCCCAGAGCTGGCGAGCCGCGCGGAACTTGGCGACCTCTTCCAGGAAGTGATTGTGGGCGTTGAAGAAGAACGACACCCTCGGGGCGAACGAATCGATGTCGAGCCCCCGATCGATCGCGGCCTGAACATAGGCGAGCCCGTTGGCGAGGGTGAAAGCGACTTCCTGAACCGCGGTGCTGCCGGCTTCTCGCATGTGGTAGCCGGAAACCGAAACCGGGTTCCACTTCGGAACTCGGTCGGCGCAGAACTCGATGATGTCGGTTACCAGAGCCATGGAAGGTTGCGGCGGGAAAACGTAGGTTCCGCGAGCGGCGTACTCCTTGAGGATGTCGTTTTGCACCGTGCCACCGACTCGCTCCCAGGCGACGCCCTGTTCCTCGGCAACGACGAGATATAGGCTCAGCAAGATCGCGGCGGTCGAGTTGATTGTCATCGAGGTCGTGACCTCTTCCATTGGAATCCCGTCGAAGAGTCGGCGCATGTCCTCTATCGAGTCGATCGCGACTCCGACCTTGCCCACCTCGCCTCGAGCGAGGGCGTGGTCGGAGTCGTAGCCGATCTGAGTCGGCAAGTCGAAGGCAACGGAGAGACCGGTGATGCCTTGGGCGAGTAGGAAGTGGTAGCGGCGGTTGGACTCCTCGGCGTCCGCATAGCCGGCGTATTGCCGCATGGTCCACAGTCGTCGCCGATACATCTCCGGGTAGAGACCCCGGGTGTACGGGAATGATCCGGGCGCGTTCGCAGCGTCGGAATCGGATGTCGGCTTCTTGGCCGGACCGTAGAAAAGCGGCAGAACGATGTCCGAAGAGGTCCTTCGGATGCCGCCGTCGTTTCCGGAGTCGTCAGACATTTCTCCGACATTATAGGTCGATGAGGAGTGGCGAAGAGCGTTTGCTGTCGCCGGCCGGCCGGTGATCCGAACCACAAGATGTTGCGGTCTTGCTTGACAAGTGCGCTATATATAGTTCATTCTTGCATTGTCCATGTCAGTCTGCCTTCGGCTACGTGCGTCCAAGCTCCGCAAGAGAAACCCGAGCCAGCCGAGAGCCGTCTATTTTCCAAAGCCTGATTTTCGCACTCCTCTGAACTGTTCCAATGTTTGAACAAGAGCGAAGAACATTCGCGAAGCCGAGTCGGCCCGGTCTTGACGCAATATGCGCCGACTATCTCGAGGCGCTACATCGCGCCCTAGCGGGCGCGCGCATGATTCCTCGCGAGACGCGACTTCAACACGAACGTCTTTCGATTCGCTTTGCACGGAAGATTAGAATCGGCGACCGAGGTTGGTAGCCATCGAGCGCAAGGATGATTCGGCTGAGCACGTGCTCGACTAGGCGACGCAGAATGCTGGCGTTTGAATTTGTTTTGACCTATATTTCCGCCAAGGACCGAGTTATAGAAACCCGGCGAGACTGCAAGGGCGACTCGAAGCCGAATTGGGCGACGACGAACATTCTGGATCGACAAAGTGCATGAGCAAGAGTGAAATTGTTACTGAGCAGGGAGGCAATTCCGCCGCCTTGCGTGGACTTGGACCGCGTTAGGTCCTTTAGCCCGTAGTGGGCAGGAGGCAAGACCAATGGCAACGAAGAAGAGAGCCACGAAGAAGCGCGCCACCAAGCGCAAGGTGGCAAAGAGCGCCCCCAAGCGCGCGACCAAAAAGAAGGCCACGAAGAAGCGCGCCACCAAGAAGCGCGCCACCAAGAAGAAGGCAGCTAAGAAGAAGGCCACGAAAAAGCGTGCCACCAAGAAGAGAGCCACGAAGAAGCGCGCGACTAAGAAGCGCGCCACCAAAAAGCGTGCGACCAAGAAAAAGGCCACGAAGAAGCGCGCTACCAAGCGGAAGTAAGCCAACTTCGAAGCCGCTTTTTGGTTTCCCGCGCGGGCTCCTTCGGGGGCTCGCGTTTTTTTATGCTTGCTATTGTCGCCGCCGTTTTTGGCGTATGCTTCCCGCCGAGGGGAGGGGGTTGATCCCGCTCCCCTCTTGTTCGGATGCACAAGATACTCCACACCGCGCTCGTTGTGCTCACGGTTCTTTCGGCCGCATGTCAGGCGGGCCCCGATACGCCCGAGGTGCCGGTTACCGGCACGGCCACAGGGGGAGCCGGCTCCGTCATGGAGTTCGACTTGGCCTCCCTCGACGGTGGCACACTGAGCCCGAGTGACGCCGGCGAAGATCTGGTTCTTGTCGAGTTCTGGGCGACCTGGTGCGGGCCATGCCATCTCCAGGCGGACATCCTCGCCAAGCTCTATCCGGAGCTCAAGAGCCGGGGTGTCGAGTTCTTCGCGGTTAGCCTTGGGGAGCCGGAAACGGTGGTTCGCGAGTTCGTCGCCAAGCGGCCGTTTCCCTATCCCGTGCTCGTCGATCCGACCGACACCATAGCCAGCAGGTACAACCTGTTCATCTTGCCTACGGTAGTGCTGCTGGACCGCGACGGTACCGTGATGTATCTGCATGAGGGCATTTCGACGGCCGCCAAGTTGAGATCCGCGGTCGACGAGATCATCGAAGGCCGAAAGGCGCGGCTGGCTGGGGATGATTTTTCGGACGAGCTGCGCTCGGCTTCGTGACATGGTCAACATTCGCGAGCTTTCGGTCATGTGCGGCAACTGCCGGACCTACCAAACCTTGAGCGGGTTCGTGCGACGCG
The DNA here is from genome assembly GCA_022561975.1 of Acidobacteriota bacterium. GTDB lineage: Bacteria > Acidobacteriota > Thermoanaerobaculia > Multivoradales > JAHEKO01 > CALZIK01. Next base: position 23,153 of record JADFQD010000002.1, on the reverse strand, counting down.
AGGAAGTGAACGTTTACACTTACGAGTGTGAGAACGAAACCTGTGATTCTGCTGTCACCAGGACGCTGGTCGAGGTGCACAGAGACGTGGATGAGTTCGCAAATCGTGACCCGAATTGGCGCGGCGGAGGAAAGCACGGGGCTCACGGAGATGAACTACCAGAGGAATAGGGAGTCATGGCCGCAATAATTCACATTCTCGGTACTGGAACGATTGGCGAGCCGTTGCTCGGTTTGTTTGTGGATCTCGGGGACAGGATGGGGATCGACGAGGTGACGTTTCACAAGCGCACCCCATTGCGCTCGGATCGCCCCAGGATCCGACATCTGATGGAGCGTGGGGCCAAGTTGGCGGTGGATGCCGAGCGCCGGAACGACTTCGAGGCCCTAGGCCACGAAGTCAGCTACGAAGCGAGAGAGGCGATCGAGCGAGCCACCGTGGTCATCGACTGTACACCGGCGGGCAACGAGAACAAGGAGCTCTATTACCAGGACATCTCGGCACCCAAGGGCTATCTGGCCCAAGGAAGCGAATTGGGGTTCGGGACTCCCTATGCGCGCGGCGTCAACGACGAGGCCTTGATTCCGGGTGAGACTCGTTTTATTCAGATAGTTTCCTGCAATACGCACAACATCACGACGCTGATCAAGACCCTGTGCCACGATTCCGATTCCTACTGTCTCGAACAGGGGAACTTCGTCTGCATGCGGCGGGCGAACGATGTTACCCAGACCAGTGGGTTTATTCCGGCGCCGTCGCTGGGCGCTCACGGCGACGCCGAGTTCGGAACCCACCATGCGCGAGATGCTCACCGCGTCTTCGAGACCCTCGGTCAGAACTTCGACTTGTTCTCGAGCGCGGTCAAGCTCAATACCCAGTACATGCACACGATTTGGTTCCGTATGGCTTTCAACCGCGACACCTCGGTAGAGGAGGTGGTGGAGCGCCTGCGCGCGAATCCGCGCGTGGCGGTAACTGAGAAGCAGCAGACCAACTTGGTTTTCAGCTTTGGACGCGACCACGGTTACTATGGCCGCATTCTTTCGCAGACCGTGGTTTCGTTACCGACCTTGACCGTACAGCGCAAGCGCGAATTGTACGGCTTTTGCTTTACCCCTCAAGATGGCAATTCGCTGCTGTCATCCGTGGCCGCGGCGCTGTGGTTGATCGATCCGGATCCGTCGTCGGTTTCGACTCGGCTCAAGCCCTTGAGTAAGTGGCTCTACCAAGAGGTCTAGTCCTCTTACCCATCGCACTGCACGCTCGATCGGCAGGCCATGCGCGGCGTATCGCTGACATTCGACGGGCTCAAGATTCAGGGTTTCTCTCGTGCCGGAGACGAAACCTGGTTCCGTATCGATCCCCCAGGGCTGGCGTTGGACGTGGGCAAAGGCGCTTCGCCCTTGATCGGGGCGCGGTGGATTTTTCTCAGCCATAGCCATTTGGACCACACGGTCGGTATTCCCTGGGTGCTGACTCAGCGCAAGCATCAGGGGCTCGGTCCGACCACCATTTTTTGTCCGAGGACAATGGCCGGCGACCTCATCGATTACATTGGTGCGGCAAGCCGGCTCGAGAGCCAGGACTTGAGCGCCGAGGTTGTGGGGCTCGAGCCCGGGGAGAGTCGCGAACTCGAGCAGGGGCTGCGCCTGGAGGTTTTCGAGGCGAACCACACGGTCCCCGCGCTGGGCTGCCATTTGATTCGTCGGCAGCAGAAGCTTCGGCGTGATCTCGAAGGCATGGCGCCGCGGGAGGTCGCGCGGCTCAAGGGCAACGGCGTCGAGGTCACGAGGGACTGCGAAGAGCTGTGGCTGAGTTACTGTGGGGACACCGGGGCGGAACTCTTCGCGCGTGAGCCGCGGCTCTTCGAAACCAAGATCCTTCTGGTGGAGTGCACGTTCATGAGCCCGCAGACGCGTAGCCATGGCGAACGTTTTGGACACCTCCACTTACAAGACCTAGCGGCCCTGGCCGGCCGGTTCGAGAATGAGGCCATTGTGCTCTGCCACCTGAGTCGGCGCCATCGCTTGGCCGACCTCGAGCGAGCGGTCCTACGAGATTTGCCGGAACTGGCCGATAGGATTCACTTCATTATCGGTGATGAGCCCGGGACTGGAAAATGACCATTCCCCCCGATATTCTGGCGGTTGATGACACGGTCGAGGTTGAGATCGAGAAGCTCATCGCAGGTGGCGACGGACTGGCGCGCAGCCAGGGCGTACCCATCTTTGTCCCGCTCTCGGCGCCCGGTGACCGGCTTCGGCTTCGAATCATCGAGCGGCGGCCAAGCTATGCCAGAGCCGAGATCGTCGAGATTTTGCAAAGCGGGCCGGAACGTCGTGAAGCGCCCTGCGAGCACTTCGCGAACTGTGGCGGCTGCAGCCTTCAGCATATCGAGGACGAGGCGCAGACTCGCTGGAAAGTGAGCGCCGCGCGAGAAACCCTCGAGCGTCTGGGCTCGGTAGCGCATGATGTGCCGGACCGAGTGGTTCGTGGCGACTCGTGGCACTACCGGCTTCGTACCCAACTTCGACTCGAGGGAGAGCCGGGTAGAGCGAGCGTTGGCTATTTTGCGCGTGCCAGCCACAAACTGGTGAGTGTGCGTACCTGCGCCGTACTTGCGGAGCCCCTCGAAGAGTTTGTCGTCGGGCTTGCGGAGCGGCTCGATCACCGCGTCCCTCGACGACTCGACGCGGCGCTGGGCGACGACGGGGCGATTACCTGCGGCCCGGTGCTGCCGGGACTCCCGAAGGGGACCGTGAGTCGCCGAGTGGGCGACTTTCGGTATGAATACGACGCGCGTACGTTCTTTCAGGCGCACGCCGGGCTGCTAGGGGAGTTCGTAGAAGCAGTTGTAGGTCGCGAGGAGGGCGAGGTCGCCTACGATCTCTACGCCGGGGTCGGGCTGTTTGCGCTGCCGCTGGCGCGGCGGTACAGGCAGGTGGTCGCCGTCGAGGGCGACAGCAACGCCTCCCGATATCTGCGCAACAACGCGCAGAAGGCTGGGCTGGCCAATATGGCCACGATCGGTTCGGCCGTCGAGAGTTGGATCGTACAGTTACCGGAGGGCGTCGATCGGGTGGTGGTCGATCCACCTCGGCAGGGTCTCAGTCTCCATGTACGAGGAGCCTTGAAACGGCTACGTCCGAAACGTCTGACGTACGCTTCATGTCATCCGGCCGCCCTGGCGCGCGACCTCAAGGCACTCGCGAGACGCTTCACGCTCGAAAGCCTGGTCTACCTCGATCTCTTCCCGCAGACCGGCCATATCGAGATCGTCGCCCAGTTGCGCAGTCTCGAGTAGTACTACCTGGCCGCCTCTCGGCCCGCAAACCGGGCCGCTACGAAGTCAGAAGAGAAGTCAGCGTTTGCTCGACTTCGCCTGGCTCGGGAAAGCGGCCGGTGCTCTTTTTCGAATACAAGTTTTTGCCGTCGAGAGCGACCTCGAAAACACCGTCCCTGCCCTTTATCAGCTCGGCTGTCTCACCGAAGTTCTTCTCTATCTCGTCCGCCAAACTGGCGGCTCGCGGTTTGTAGTTTCAAACTACGCAGTATTCGATCGTGATCCTCGCCATCGTTGCCCTCCGGGCTCGAAGTATACCGATTCAGGGTCGGCCGGATGCGGTATCCTGGCGGCTCTGAAGTTTTAGCGGAGATCACGAATGTCTATCCTAGAAACAGCTACAGACACCAGCGGCACGGGTCCGGCAGTGGAGAGTGAGAAGGTGCTGCGAATCGCCAAACATGTCCGCGGTTTGCTCGAGGAACTCGGTCTCGATCAGACGGATCCGCATCTGCGTCATACAGATGTTCGGGTGGCCAAGATGTACCTGGAAATGTTCCAGGGTCTCGACGAGGGCGCCGAGCCACAGGTCACCACCTTTCCCAACGACGAAGACTATTCACACATGGTGATGGAGAAAGACATTCCTTTCTACTCGCTGTGCGCTCATCACCTGGTGCCTTTCTACGGCAAGGCTCATATCGCATATATTCCCGACCAACGAATTATCGGGCTTTCCAAGTTCGCCCGGATTCTGGACTTCTATGCACGCCGGCCGCAGTTGCAAGAACGCCTTACCGAACAAGTCGTTCGGTACTTCGAAGAGGAGCTGAAGCCGCGAGGCGCGATGGTGGTGATCGAAGCTCGTCATCTTTGCGTCGAGATGAGGGGGGTAAAGAAGCCAGGCGTCATGACAGTGACCTCGGCACTTCGTGGCGCGTTTCACGACAAGGCGGTGCGGGAGGAATTCCTTGACTTGCTGCGTCATACCTAGGCGGCTTCTGGCCTCGGTATTGGTAGCCGCTGCCCTCTTTGCGGTACCGGCGGTGGCTCGCAAGAGCCAGCGCCTGGAGCGGGAGGACCTCATCAACGTCCTGCTCAGCCCGAGCCTGGCCCAGTGGCTGATCGGGCCGGTCGCGCGGATCGCCCGCAGCGAAGAAATACGGGCTTACTTGGATCTGACCGACGATCAGGCCGCCGAGGCCTTCATCTCGAGATTCTGGCAAGAGCGGTTGGATTCCAACACTCCGTGGCCGGGCAAGCAAGTCAAAGATCTCTTCGATCAGCGAGCCGAGCGGGCCGACCGGCTGTTCGCCGAAGGAGCGAATCTCGGCAGGAGAACCGATCGCGGCGCGATCTATGTTCTCTTCGGAGAGCCGGTCAAGATCGGTTTTGTGCAGGATCAGAGGCGGAAAAAGATCACAGTGGAGGTCTGGCTGTACGATCCGAAGGTGCGAGTTGGGCTCAACGGGTCGCCTCCGGAAGAGCGCTACTTCTTTTCCAAGAAAGACGGCGTGACGACCTTCGCGAGTGCGCCGCGAATCCTGAGATCAGTTCGAAGACGCTAGCGCTAGCAGCCGCTCTTGCGCGACGTTGTGGTGCAACTGCACACCACCCGCACTCGACGTACACTTGCGGGGCTCAGGGCGGATCTCCTGCCGGGTCTCGGCGGCGGAGCAAAGTCGGGAGGAAGGATAGAGCCAGAAGAGCGGCGAGAGCGATGACAGCCTTCACGATCAACCCACCTCGCTCGCCGGACGTCGCTTCGAAGAGTGTGTTGAAGAGGTAGGTCCACACCGCAACCGAGATCGCCATGCCCAGGATCGAGGCCACCATGTAGGTGCGGAAGCGGATTCCCGCCAGCGCCGCGCCGTAGTTGACGACCGGAAACGGTATCGGCAGGAAACGCAGGCGAAAAACCGTCCAAAAACCATGTCGATCCCAGATTTTCATCATCGCGTGGAAGCGTTTCTGGCCCACGAACTTACGGATCAGGTCTCCGCCCAGCCACAGACCGGCTCCAAAACTCACCGTCGAGCCGATAATGCAGCCGATCAGGTTGTAGAACCAGCCGCCGGCAACGCCGAAGACCGCGGCGCCGGCAAACATCAGCGGGCTTACCGGTAGGCCAAGCAGCCCGAAGATCGAGAAGAGCGCGACCAGTAGGGGTCCGGACCAGGCCTCGCCGCGATAGGAAAGCAGGCGGTCCACGATCAGATCGCGGTGGAGCCACTGTCCGAGCGGGGTCCAGCGGGCGGCGGCAAACACCGATACCAAGACGGCGGCGAGGATCAGTGCCCGTATGATCGCGGACCGCAACGATCCGGTCGACGTCAGAGGCGGGGACTCTTTCATCTGGTGGCTATTCAGCTTCAGCGGGGCCACCGAGAAGCAAGAACTCACGCATCTGCTGCTCCAGGACTTTCAGCGACTTGGGTTCCATGAAGTTGAGGCGCAGTTCGTTGATCACCATGACCTCCGCTTCGGTCCACTCGTGCCAGCAGGCCGCACAGATCTTTTCGGCGATCTCACTGCCGGCGGGACCCGGCATCGGCGCTGCCGGGAGCCGGGGCTCGGTCTTGCCGCAACGAACGCATTGAAACTCGACTTCGGTCACTTCCATCTCACCGGTCGAACGACAAGCCTAGCGGACTTCATTGGGGAGGACGATTCTGCTGTTTGCCCTGGTCTCGATCTCTCGCGGCACGCTGACCAGAAGCACCATATCGTTGCGCTCGGCCGAGCCCCGCAAAGCCTTGACGAGCTCGTCGGGCACGGCGAGTTTGACATAGGCTGGCCGTTTGGCGTTTTTCCGGGCACTATCCATCAGGAGCCTCTCCACTGGGATAGCCGAGACTCGCTCCGGGTACTTCTCGAGGGCGAACATCAGAGTGTCCATGTCAGTCGCCATGTGCGTCCTACCTTATTCGGTTTCCCCTGGGGGCTTTTCAGCAAGCCCCAGAAGCTCGCGGAAGTATTTGATGGTGGAGACCAGTCCGTCTTCGAGCGGAACGGTCGGCTCCCAGCCCAGGTATTTGCGCGCCGAACTGATGTCCGGCTGGCGAGTCTTCGGGTCATCGACGGGGAGTGGCTTGAACGTTACCTTGCTGTCGGGATTGATCAGGCGCGTGACCGTTTCAGCGAATTCGAGAATTGTCATCTCCTGCGGGTTTCCGATATTCACGGGTTCCCGGACGTCACTGTTGAGAAGCCGCCAGATTCCCTCGACCAAGTCGTCGACGTAGCAAAACGATCGGGTCTGGGAGCCGTCGCCGAAGACGGTCAGCGGTCTGCCGTGGAGGGCTTGATCGATGAAGGCAGGCACGACGCGCCCGTCGCGGGGGCGCATTCGCGGTCCGTAGGTGTTGAAGATGCGAACGATTCTGGTTTCGATCCCGTGCACGCGATGGTACGCCATGACCATGGCTTCGGCGAAGCGCTTGGCTTCGTCGTAGACGCCCCGCGGACCCACCGGATTGACGTTGCCCCAGTAGCTTTCGGGCTGGGGATGGACCAGCGGGTCGCCATACACCTCCGAGGTCGAGGCCTGCAAATAGCGGGCTCCTTTGACCTTGGCGAGGCCGAGCATGTTGTGGGTGCCGAGCGAGCCGACCTTGAGCGTCTGAATGGGAAGCTCCAGGTAGTCGATGGGGCTCGCGGGGGAGGCGAAGTGCAAGACATTGTCCAGCGCCTCGTCGATTTCGTAGGGCTTGGTCACGTCGTGTTCGACGAAGACAAAATCCTCCCGCCCAAAGAGATGCTCAATGTTCTGGCGGTTGCCGGTCAGGAGGTTGTCGACACAGATGACTCGATGCGATTCGGCCAGCAGCCGCTCGCACAGGTGTGATCCGAGGAATCCGGCACCGCCGGTAACCAATGAGGTGGTCATTAGTGGACTGTAACGGACAAATGGTTGGTGTATGTGTCCACTAGTTTGACTCGTCGCCGCCGACCGGAAGTCGGCCGACGGACACGTAGCGGAATCCGGCCGCAGCCATCTTTGCCGGGTCGTAGATGTTGCGAAGGTCGATGACTACCGGTTTATCGAGCAATCCGTGCAGTTTTTCCAGCTCCAAGGCGCGGAACTGGTTCCATTCGGTGACGATCACCAGTCCGTGCGCGCCCTCGGCGACCTCGTAGGCATCATTGCAGAAGGTCACCGCCGGCCATCTCTCTCGGCACTCTTCCATCGAAGCCGGATCGAACGCCCTGACCTGGGCGCCACGCGAAAGCAGTCCGTCCACGACTTCGATGGCCGGCGATTCGCGAAAATCATCTGTTTCGGGCTTGAAAGAAAGGCCCAGAACGCCGATTGTTCTGCCCTCGAGGCCACCGTCGATGGCGCTCTCGATCTTGTCTACCATCCGATCCTTGGTGGCTTGATTGACCTCCAAGACCGCTTCCATGATCCGAAACCTCTGCCCCTGGTTGTTGGCGATCTGGACTATCGCTCGGCTGTCCTTCGGAAAACAGGAGCCGCCGAATCCGGGGCCTGGGTGAAGGAATTTTGGACCGATCCGGCTGTCGAGACCCATGCCTCGGGCGACGACCTCGACGTCCGCGTGCAGTGCTTCACAGAGGTGCGCAATTTCGTTGATGAACGAGATTTTCGCGGCGAGGAACGAGTTTGAGGCGTACTTGATCAGCTCCGCGCTCTCCACCGAGGTGATCACGAAGGGCACGTCAGCCACCCGCAGGGGCGAGTAGATATCGAGCATGATGTCGATGGCGCGCTGGTCGAGGCTGCCGATAACCACTCGATCGGGCTGCAGGAAGTCTTCGATCGCCGAGCCCTCGCGCAGGAACTCCGGGTTGCTCACCACCGCGAAGTCCTGATCGGTGTTGCGGGCTTCCTTGACCACGTCCTCGATCATCCGGCCGGTGCCGACGGGGACGGTGCTTTTGGTTACGATTACCTTATAACCGTTGAGGTTTTCGCCGATCGAGCGCGCGACCTGCCGAACGTAGACGAGGTCGGCGGAACCGTCGGCTCGAGATGGTGTTCCGACGGCTATGAAGATCGCGGTCGCGTCTCGAACCGAGCTGCCAAGCTCGGTCGAGAACTCGAGCCGGCCGGCAGCCATGTTCTTGCTGACCATGGTGTCGAGCCCGGGCTCGTAGATGGGAATCTTGCCGCACCGGAGAGCCTCGATCTTGGCTTCGTCCTTGTCGACGCAGACCACATGCATGCCGAAATCTGCAAGGCAGGTTCCGGTAACGAGTCCTACGTAGCCGCTGCCAGCAATGCAGATCTTCATGGTTCGCTCGGGTTGCGGAACAGAAAGTTGGCGGGATGGCTTGGGCGGGCGCGTTCGATGCCCTGAGAGCGAACTGAAACCTCTGCAGGCTGACCGGGAAGATACTTCATACCTGCTTCCACCGCAAGCTTTAGCGACCGGCCGGATCGATAGCTTCAGAGGCGTCGGCCGATGCGTCGCCACCTTGCTCCTGAAAGCGTTTTTCGATGCCTGATTTTTGACGATTTCTTATCAGCCAGCGCAAGAGCTTGGATTCGTTGATGCCGACGACGATATCGTTCATGGCTTGGTAGAGGTGTGGGTCGTTGATGATTTGGCCGAGGGCGCCATCGCCACGGTCCAGCTTTTCAGAAACCAGATTCAGGTTCTCGATCAGTTGTTTGAGATCCCTCGTGACTTCGTCCGCGAAGTCCTCGTCATTGAGGAACCGCTGCAAGAGGCCCTGGTTGGCATGAAACTGGGTAACCATCCGATCGGCGCCCTCGGCCGCGGATCGCAAGCTGCTCAAGGTCTGGGTGATCTCGTGCCTCATTGCTGGGTCTCCGATCAGGGCCGCAAGGGTGCCATCGCCGCCCTCGATCTGTCCGAGGAGCGATTCGAGCCGGCTCATCGAACCCTCGAGCCGAATTGCCAGCTTGTCGTCCGCCAGAAGGTGCCCCAGGGTTCCCTGGCCACTGGCCATCCGGTCCGAAATAACTTCGAAATTCGAGAACGTCTCGATCACGGATTTCTTGACTCGCTCGCCGGACTCGCTGGCCATGAGCAGCTCGCCGAGCAGGCCTTCGCCGGCGTTCACCCGGTCGAGGATGCTGCGAAGTGAGTAGGAAATAGCTACAACGTTGTCGACGGCGTCCTCACCCGAGGTGAGCAGGCGATCGACGTCGGTCGGCGGGGAGGCCTTGATCTCCCCATCGATCATGACGATCGGGCTGTTGGGTGACCCCGACGATATCTCGATGTACTTGTCGCCAAGGAGACCGAGGGTCTTGATTCTGGCTACCGAGTCCTCTCGGATGCGTTCGCCATAGTGCCGGTCGAGGGAGATCCAAACCGTCAGAAGCTTTTCCTCGACCGCTTCTGGAAGCACGACTCGTTCGACTTTACCCACGGTCACACCGCTCAACTGCACCGGATTGCCGGCGGCGAGCCCGCCGACGGTTTCGAACAGGACGAAGTAATCGTTCTTGCGAGCGAAGAGGTTATTGCGCTCTCCAACCAGAAAGATGCCCGCGGCCAGGGTCGCCAGAGCCGCGACGACGAGAGCACCGACCTTCACTTCACGAGTCATTATCATCCTCCTCCTCCTCTTCTCCGGCCAGGAATCTGGCCAGGAGGGAATCCGAGCTGGCTTCCGCTTCGGCCCAGGTGCCCAGAAACCGGAACCGTCCATTCTCCATAAACGCCAGGCGGTCGGCTATCTTTCGAGCCAGCGCAAGATCGTGGGTGACCACGATCGAGGTTACTTCGTAGGACCTGCGCGCCGCTTGAATCAAGTTCGCGATCGTCGCGGAGGTCATCGGGTCGAGCCCGGTAGTGGGCTCGTCGAAGAGCACCACTTCGGGGTCGAGAGCCAGCGACCGCGCTAGCGCGACGCGCTTTTTCATGCCGCCGGAGAGAGCTGCCGGAAGCCGGCTCTCGATTCCCTCCAGGCGCACTGCGGCCAACTTCTCGTGGACGCGCTGTCTGATTTCGCTCTCCGCGAGCCGGGTGTGCTCGCGAATCGGGAATGCCACGTTTTCGTAGACGCTCATCGAGTCGAAAAGGGCACCGCCCTGAAACAGCATGGCCACTCGAAGCCGGACCGGCACCAGCTCTCGCTCGGACAGCCCAGTGATATCGGTGCCATCGAACAAGACCCTACCGGAGTCGGGCTTCTCGAGCCCGTTCAGCTGCCGCAGGGTCACGCTCTTGCCGCTTCCGGAGCGGCCGAGGATGACAAAGCACTCACCCCGTTCGACCTCGAAGGAAAGATTCTCGAGCACGGGCTTCGAACCGTAGCTCTTGCTGAGGTTCTGGATGACGAAGATGGAACTCACCGGACTAGAAAAGCACGTAGAAGAGCTTGGTCAGAAAGAAGTCGGACACCAGGACCATGATGGCGGCCATGACCACGGTGTTGGTGGTCGCGCGACCGACGCCATCCGCGCCGCCACGCGCCGTCAACCCATTGTGGCAGCCGATAATTGCGATGAAGTAGGCGAAGAAGACGGATTTGCCGATACCGCTGCAGATGTCGCCGATGGTAAGCGATCCGAGGACGTCGTTGATGTAGAAACCCGGGGTCAGGTTGAGTTGGTACACGGCAATGACGAGGCCGCCGGCCACCCCGAGGCCATCGCCGAGAATGGTCAGGGCCGGGAGCATGATCAGGGTCGCAGCGAGCTTGGGCGCGACCAGCTTCTTGACCGGATCGGCAGCCATGGAGCGCATCGCGTCGATCTGCTCGGTGACTTTCATCGTTCCGAGTTCGGCGGTCATGCCCGCGCCGATTCGTCCGCCGACGATCAGCGCGGTGAGCACCGGCCCCAACTCGCGCACTAGGGTTTTCGAAACCACGGTGCCGATGTAGTACTTGACCCCCAGGCTCGGAAGGCTGTACGCGGTCTGAAGCGCGAGGACCATGCCGGTGAATACCGCCGTGATCGCGGCAACTCCGAGCGAGCGCACGCCGATGTACTCCATCTCCCGAACCCAGGCTCGGAGCGCGTAGGGGCGGCGGACCAATGCCACGAAACCGCTCTTCGCGAGCGCGCTCAGCCGGCCGACTTCGGTGAGCCACCGGGTAAGGACGCGATGACCGCTCACGATCGGAGCGACCATCAGGAGATCGCCGGTGCCGCAATGCCGCCGTGGCGACGCACGTCCGATGCCGCGAGTGGGTAGTAGCAGCCGAGCCATACCGCCATCTGCAGATAGAATCCAGGCGCGGGTCGAGGAATGTGCGAGACAGCAAAGTTGAAAAACCCACCGATCGTGAGGCTCCCCTGGAGAACGCGCTGGAAGCGAAACCGGTGAGCGAAGTACTCTCTGTGAGACATTCTCGGGGATTGTAGCAAGGGCTCGAAGGAGCGATATGACCAGGTTCCTTTTCCCTTTGCGGGTGGTTTTCCGCACCTTGATCGGCAACGGTTTTCTGATAGTGGGAACCCTGTTCTGGGCCACGGTGGCCCTGCTTTTCGGTTGGATCGGGCCGCGGGGCCGTTTCATTTCCTGGGTCGCGAGAGTCTGGAGCCGGGGCGTTCTCTTCTTTTCCGGTGTTCGGGTGGTGCCGGCCTTCGAAACGCCTCTCGACCGGGAGGGCCAGTACGTTTTTATGGCGAACCACAGGAGCCTGTTCGACATCCCGGCCCTGCTGACCACATTGCCGGGTGAGACCCGGTTCCTGGCCAAGAAGAGCCTGTTTCAGATTCCCATCTTCGGTTGGGCTCTCGAGATGGGCGGCTTTGTCACGATCGACCGAAAGGATCTGGGCACGGCGCGCGATAGCTTCGCCGACGCGGTGGCAGAACTCGAAAATGCCGGCGTTTCCGTGTTGGTTTTTCCGGAAGGCACTCGATCTCAGAGCGAAGATCTCCTGTCTTTCAAGCGCGGTGGTTTTCTTTTGGCTCTGAAGAGCGGACTTGCGATCGTGCCGGTGGGAATCGCCGGCAGCGCGAAGGTTCAGCCCAAGAGGAGTTTCGTGATTCGACCGGGCGCGTTGAGGGTAAACTACGGTTCCCCGTTGTCGGTTCAGGATTTCGGGGTCAGCCGAAAAAGAGAACTCATTCGAACCGTTCGAGAGCAGATCGAACGACTGATCGCGAATCGGTCACCGTAGGAGAGTGTCATGTCAGAGTCTTTGGAGAAAGCCGTTTGGGGCAAGCTACGAGAAGTGCGCTTCCCCGGGATGAGCCGAGACATCGTGTCGTTCGGATTCGTCGACCGGGTTGTGGTCGCCGACTCGGGGCGGGTCGAGATTGGCCTCGAGATAGCGACCCAGCGCGCCGAGCTTGCCGAGGATGTGAGCCGCGCGGTCAAGGAAGCCATCGGAGGTCTGGATGAGGTCCAAGAGGTCGACGTCCAGTTACGGATCCAGCGGCCCGTGGCCGCGGCACAGGCAGCGGTCTCCCGCGATCCGAGCCTGCTTCCCGAGGTCGCCAACGTCATCGCGGTCGCGAGCGGCAAGGGCGGGGTCGGCAAGTCCACCGTCGCGGTCAATCTGGCCGTCAGTCTGGCGAAGGCAGGGCATCGGGTCGGGATTCTCGATGCCGACATCTACGGACCCTCGCTGCCGATGATGTTCGGTATTCAGGAGCGCCCGCAGGTCGATGGCGAGCGGATCCTCCCGTTCGAGCGCTACGGCGTCAAACTCATGTCGCTGGGATTCATCGTCGATACGGATACCGCGATGATCTGGCGCGGCCCGATGGTGATGAAGGCGATCGAGCAGCTTCTGGGCGACGTCGAGTGGGGTGCGCTCGACTACATGATCGTGGACCTCCCTCCCGGCACCGGTGACGCCCAGCTCACGATTAGCCAGCGGGTGCCGCTCTCGGGAGCGGTCATGGTTACCACGCCCCAAGACATCGCCTTGATCGACGCGCGCAAGGGGCTTTCGATGTTCAAGAAGGTCAACGTGCCGATCATCGGCATTATCGAGAATATGTCGGGTTTCGTCTGCTCGCACTGCGGGGAGACTACCGATATCTTCAAGAGCGGCGGCGGCGAGAAGACCGCGGAGGTTCTGGGGTGTACCTTCCTCGGTCGAGTGCCGCTCGATCCTGCGATCATGCGGGGGGGCGACTCGGGAGTACCCGTGGTCGAGGCGGAGCCCGACGGGGCGCACGCCGAGTCGTTTCGAAGACTTGCCGACGCAGTGGTCGCGGCGGCGGCCGCCAACCAACCGCCCAAGCTCTCGATCTTCTGACCTACTCCACCTACCCGCGCACATCATGCCTGTAGCGGCCATAGCCGACGCCCATCTGGGAGGTCCGGGAGGCGCGGCCGCGCCGCTAGCAGATCAGATCGACGCGCTCGATGCGGAGACCTGCGAACGCTTGGTCGTGCTGGGCGATCTTTTTCAAGTTTGGGTCGGCAGCCGACGTTTCGAGACCGGGGAGATCGCTCGCGTCGTCCATGCGCTCGAGCGTCTCCGCGGCCGCGGAGTCCCGACCCACTATGTCGAGGGCAACCGCGACTTTTTCTTGAGACGCAGTGAGTACGAGGTCTATTTCGACTCGATCGGGCTGGAACTCTCTTTCGAGACCTCCGGACGCCGGTATCTGGTCGTACATGGCGACGGCTTGAACGCTCGCGACTACCTGTATCGTTTCTGGCGACGCGTCTCGAAGAATCCTCTGAGCCGGATGGGGATGCTCGGATTGCCCAAGAGAGTCGCGGAGTTCCTGATTCGCCGCACTGAGGACGGCCTTTCCAAAACCAATTTCAAGCACAAATTCCGGATTCCGGAGGAGATGCTTCTGGCGTATGGACGCAAGCGACTGAGCGAAGGCTATGACGAATTGCTGTTCGGCCACTTCCACGAGCCTCGTGAGTGGGTGGTGCCCGAGGGCAAGATTCGGATTCTGGATGCCTGGTTCTCGACGCGGGCGGTCGAGTGGATCACGGGCGAGAGCCAAGAGCCGTCACCGCCGTCACCGCCATGACCGCCGCGATTGGCCCGCCCGCCCCGATTGCCGCCACCGAGGCAGGCTCGCCCACCCGGCGGATTCGCTCGGGACTGAGGACTCATGGAACGGTTCGCGTGCCGCCATCAAAGAGCCTTACCAACCGCGCGCTCAATCTTTCGCTTCTCGTCGAGGGTGAAACCGAGATCATCCGTCCGCTCGAGTCCGAGGACGCCCGCGCCATGGTGGAAGCGCTCGAGCGGCTTGGGTACGCGGTCGAGAAAGTGGCGGGCGGTCTGCTGATCCGCCCGGAGAGGTCGGTCGTCGAGCGTGCCGAGATTGATTGCGGCGCCTCGGGCACCATGCTGCGCTTCCTGACGGCGTCGCTGGCGACTCGGTCCGGGACTTGGACACTCGATGGCACCGATCGGTTGCGTGAACGGCCGCTGGCTCCGTTGATCGCGTCGCTCCGGGAGCTTGGGGCGAAAATCGAGAGCCTCGGGGCCGAGGGATTCGCGCCGATTCGAATTCATGGCGGCACGCTCAAAGGCGGCAAGACTTCGCTCGACGCCGGTATCTCGAGTCAATTCCTGTCCGCTCTCCTCATGGCGTCGGTTCGCGCCGAGCAGAGAGTTTCGGTTCACGTCACCGAGCTGACCTCGGCCCCCTATGTTGAAGTCACACTGCGCGCCATGGCGGAATTCGGATACCTCGTTCGGCGGCAAGAGGGCACTTTTACGATCGAACCTCAGAAGAGGGCGGGGAGGCGCTTCGCAGTCGAAGCCGACTACTCGAGCGCTTGTTATTTTGGAGCTGCGGCCGCTCTGACCGGGGGGCGAGTAACCCTGGTCGGACTGCGACCGGACTCCGGACAGGGCGACGCCCGTTTCTTCTCGGTTCTGGAAAGCATGGGAGCCTGCTGCGCCTGGATCGGCGGGGATCTCGAAGTCACCGGGCCCGAGAAGCTCACGGCGGTGGCCGAGAGCTTCTCGGACATGCCCGACCAGGTGCCCACCTTGGCGGCGTTGGCGCCGTTCGCGGAAGGAACGACGGAAATCACCGACGTGGGCCACCTACGACTCAAAGAGAGCGACCGCCTGCGGGTGGTCGCCAGCCAACTCGGCCGTGCTGGGGTCGGCGATGTCCTCGAGACCTCCGCTTCGATCGTCGTGCCCGGTGCTTGGGCGCGTGCCTCGCCGCCGAGCCAAGCCGTGACCATCGACACCGCCGACGACCACCGGATTGCCATGAGCTTCGCCCTTCTCGGCCTGCGCCGGCCCGGCGTCTCGATCGCCGAACCCGGCGTCGTCGCCAAGTCCTACCCGAACTTTTGGGACGATTTTCGCGCCGTCTGCGAGACCGAGGTTTGACCCGGTCGCAGGCAGCCCGCAAGTGTAAGATACCCAGGTAATTCAATTTCATCTGCGGGACCGGTAAAGCGGGCCCGCGAGGAAAGAGGGAGATGGCGGCTAAGAGAGGTGAGCGCTCGACAGAGGCGAGGTTGCGTGGCAAGTCCAGGCCGCGGCTGGAACATGCGGCTTTGGGCCGGGGGGTGGGTCTGCCGATCGCGGAGGCCCGGCTGACCGATCGTCAACGTATCGGTGTTCTCTTTCAGGCTGCTTGCGCGGCGGCTCACCTCGAAGAGAGCTGTTGGACGGTCAGTGCGTGGGAGAGTGCGCGGGTCGACTCCGACGGGTTGTTGTCCGGGCTCGTGGCGGCGCCGTTGTCTCGGGACGCCTTGCCCCAACGATCTCTCATCGCTCTCATGGGTGAGCTGTTTCAAACCGGTGAAGCGCCTGCCGGGCGTGGACAGGGCCGCCGCGCCGCTCGAAGCCTGTTTGCCGCTTGGCGCCAGAGCGTCAACGCGATCGCTCCAAGGCGGGCGGTCGAGGATCTACTCGAGCGCGCGCTCTTTCTTTGGCAGGACGAGTTCTCTCGGGCTCGGGGCTGTCTCGCCGCGCGCTACTCGACTAGCAGGAAGCCGGGCGAGGCGTCAGGCGAGACCTCGAGCCTGAAGTCAGGATTGAGGGTTCTGGGACCGGGACACTTCTCGAGAGCCATGTGCGCGGGCGCCGAGCGCCTGGAACAGGTAATCAGAAACCTTGGGCAGACCGAGGCAGGAAAGATCTGGCGCTCGGGAAGCGGCGAGCAGAGCCCGCGCGAATTGGCAGAGGCCGGACACTGGCGAGCCGCGGTGGGAGCCTGGGAGTTGGTTGGAACCGAAAGCACGAAGGACCGGATAGATTTCGCGCGAGCTCTCTATGCGGTGGGCAGATTCGAAGACGCCCTCGTGGCTTTGAAGGGCTTGCGACACAGCTCGGCCCGCATCCTGCGGATTTGGTGTCTGTACCGTTTGGGGAAGCTCGGTCCGGCCAAGCGCGAGTTGGGCGCGGTGGATCGAAGTGCGTTGACCCCCAGGCAGAGAATGCAGCATCTGTCGGTCGCTTTGCGGGTTCTGGAGAATCGAGGCGAGACCAAGGAGGCCGACCGCTGGTTGGCGGAGGGTCTCCGAGATGAAGATGCTTCGGCCCGAGACCGAGCCGAACTCCTGGCGGCCTTCAACGCCTGGGACCGAGGCGACCTCGACACCATGCGCTCCCGGCTCGATCGTGTCGCTAAGGTGTTGGGTCCGGAAGCGAATCACGGGGACCTCGCCTGGCGGTGGCGAAAGGCGGCCGGTCTGGAGGCGACGGCGCGTCGAGATGGGGCGGCGGCGGTCGGCCATTTTGCCGCGGCGCTTGGCATGGCGCGCCGCCGGCTGACACCGTTCGAGGCCGGGGCGCTGTGGAACGAACTGGCTATTGGCCGGGCGCTGGCCGGCGATCTGGCCGGCGCCGAGCGCGCCTTGCTGCACACGCTGAGACTCCATCGCGAGGCTCAGGGCTCGAGGTTGACGACTTCGGCGCTGTTCAACCTTGCCGAGATCCGTTTGCGGCGCGGTCGGCTCGCTGGAGTTCTGGACATTCTGGAACGAGCCACCGCAGAGGACCGCCGAGCGCGCAACTGGAGGAGCCTCGCTCACGATTTCGAACTTTGGGTTCTCTACGAACTGGTTCGCGGCAGACCGCACGCCGCGCTCGTTCGCTCACGAGAGGCCCTGAATGAGCTAGCGGACCGAGGGATCTCCTGGCGATCCGAGGAACTGCATGTGCTCGCGGCTCGGGCGCTGGGCTGGCTCGAGCGGCCGGACGAAGCGAGAGCGGAACTCGATGAGTCACGCCCGGAGGCGGCGAGAGTCTTGGAGGCCGAGGAGGTTCCGGCACTGTGGGCGCTGGCCGGCGATCGCGAAGCGGCCCTGGCTGAAGTACGGGAGGTACCGGCAGGACCGCTGCACCGGCTCTGGACGCAGGTCTTGGTCGGGGAAGACATCGAAGCGAGCGATTGGCAGGTGCTCTCCGAGATCGAGCCCTACCGGGCGGGTCGATTCGTCTTCGACGTCGAACTGGTCGTACCCGGTATCGCGCCACCGGCGGTCCTGCGCCGTGCGGTCGTTGCGCTGCGCGAAGCCGGCGCCGGTCCCCTGGCCGAGCGCTTGGATTCGCGTGACTCGACAGCTTGGCGCGCTCTCGGGACCTTTCTCCAAGGGCACCGGAAGGGCGAAGAAGAGATCGACCGGCTGTTCCTGGACGCCGGCTACCCAGAGGCGCGTTTGCTGTTTCGCAAGCCGTCGGGCGACGAAATCCTCCGTGAAGGGCCGGGCGGGATTCAGGAAATCAAGCAGGATCTTTCCAGGGGTGAGCTGGTCTTGCAAGCGCCGTTCGTTGACGAAGTCCAGAAGGCGTTGCTGGGCCTGCTGGCCCTGCTGCCGCTGCCGGCCGGATCGCTCGAGCCGCTCGCTTGGGCGGCTGGAGATGCCGGGCAGGAGGGAGAGGCTTCCCGCCGGCGCCGGCGCTCGGGAATCATCGGGGAGTCGGCTGCAATCGTCGAACTGTTGGAGCGAACGAGCCTCCTGGCCGCCGCCGAAGTACCGATCATGGTTTTGGGGGAGACCGGTACCGGCAAGGAGTTGCTGGCCCAGGAAGTTCATGCCGGGAGTCGCCACAGCGACGGTCCCTTTCTGGCCATGGATTGTGCAGCGGTCTCCGAGGAACTCCTGATGTCCGATCTCTTCGGTCACGTCAAGGGCTCGTTCACGGGTGCCGCGCGTGACCGCCTCGGAATCTTTGAAACCGCTCGGGGTGGAACGGTTTTCCTTGACGAAATAGGTGATCTTCCGCTTCGAGCCCAGGGTTTTTTCTTGCGAGTCCTGCAAGAAGGAGAAGTTCGGCGGATCGGCGAGAGCTTGCCCCGCAAAGTGGAGGTCCGAGTTGTTGCGGCCACCAACCGCGATCTCGAGAGCATGGTCAAGGACGGCAGCTTTCGGGCGGATCTCTACTACCGTTTGCGGGTGGGCGCTCTGGTGTTGCCGCCGCTGCGCGAGCGCGGCGAGGATGTCTTGATTCTCGCCGCGCACTTTCTCCGTTCCGACCCGGGGAGCCGCGCTCTCGAACTCAGTTCGTCAGCGAGAGCGAGGCTGATGGAATACGACTGGCCGGGCAATGTTCGAGAACTCAGGAACATCCTGTCCGTGGCCGTTGCTTTTGCGACCGGTAACGAGTTGCATCCCGAGCACTTGGATTTGCCCTACAGGTCGGTAACCTCCGGGGAGGTGCGTGCCGGGATCGCGTCGGCCGGGACGCAACCCGACGGCGCAGCACCGGATATCGGATACCATCAGTTGACCCTGAACTATCGGCGCCGTCTCGTCCGAGACGCGCTTCGATCGGCCAATGGTAATCGCGCACAAGCAGCCCGCCGCCTGGGCCTCACCCGGCAAGCCCTGTCGTACTTGGTGCGCAAGCTGGAACTCGACTAGGCCGAGGACCCACGCTTCCACTAACCGTTCATCCGTTACGGCCCACTGGTGACCGCTTTTCTTCTGCGACGGCTGGCCCAGACGGTTCCGATCGCTCTGCTGGTCGCGACCCTGGTTTTCTCCCTGATTCATTTGATCCCCGGGGATCCGGTCGAGATGATGCTGGGCGAAGGTGCGCAGCGTTCTCAGGTCGAAGCGCTGCGCCACGACCTGGGTCTCGATCGGCCGCTGGCGACCCAGTACTTGAGCTTTCTCACCGGCCTGGTGCGCGCGGATCTCGGGATGTCGCTGCATTTTCGAGAGCCGGTGATCGAGATCCTCGTCCGGCACTACCCCGCGACCCTCGAGCTGACGCTGGCAAGCATGGTGGTGGCGCTTCTGGTCTCGATTCCTCTCGGCGTGCTTGCCGCGAGCCATCGTAATCGCTTTCTCGACCACGTCTCGAGAGTCGTGGCGCTGGTCGGTGTGTCGATACCGAACTTCTGGCTCGGGCCGATGCTGATTCTGCTGTTTGCAATTCAACTCGATTGGTTCCCTGTGTCGGGGAGGACTGGCTGGCTCAGCCTGGTGCTGCCCGCGGTGACACTCGGGACCGCCCTGTCGGGTATCTTGACCCGCATGGTTCGCAGCTCGGTGGCGGAGGAATTGGAGAAGCCCTACATGATGGCGGCCCTAGCCAGGGGACTGCGAAGGGGCTCGGTGCTTCGTATCCATGCTCTCAAGAACGCTTCGATTCCGGTGGTGACGATCATCGGGCTCCAGTTCGGTGCGCTGCTCACCGGGGCGATCATCACCGAGACGATTTTCTCCTGGCCGGGCCTGGGCCGGCTGGTCATTCAGGCGATTCGGTTGCGGGACTACCCGTTGGTGCAGGGGAGCATCCTGGCCATCGCGCTGACCTACCTGGTGATCAATCTGATCACCGACGTGGTCTACGCGATGTTGGATCCCCGGATCCGGGTTAGCTGAGGTTGCGGTCTTCGAGACAGGCGTTCATGAGGTCTTGCCTCAGCAGCTCGAGTTCGCTGGAGCTAATGGCTTGCTGTCCAGATGCCCTTTACACCGGGTTCGTGTCAGCCTCAGCGAGGCGGTAGCTCGTGCTCCGACCTCCGCCGGGGTTCTTCACGAGGATGCCGCGCTCCAGCAGTCCTCGGATATCGCGAAGCGCGGTGTCGGTAGAGCACTTGGCGAGCTTGGCGTATTTCGATGTGGTGAGATGCCCGGCGAAGTTGTCGAGCATCCGGTTGATGATTCTTCGCTGACGCTCGTTCACCGGGTTCGGATTGATCCGCTGCCAGAGCTTCGCCTTGTGAAGCACTGAGCCGAGCGTTTCGTCCGCGTCCTGGATGGCACGAGCGAGGCACGCGAGAAACCAAGCAATCCATGCCGTGATATCGAGGCTCCCGCGCTGCGCCGATTCGAGGTGGAAATAGTACTCCTTGCGCTCGGTTTCGATGGCGGAGGACATGCTGTAGAAGCGGTCCTTGGTGCCGTCTGCCTGCGAGAGCGCTATGTCGGCGATCGCGCGAGCGATGCGGCCGTTGCCGTCTTCAAAAGGGTGAACGGTCACGAACCAGAAGTGCGCTACTGCGGCCTTGAGCACGGGGTCGATGTCGGATGGCCCGGCGAACCACTCGAGGAAGCGCTCCATCTCGCTCTCGAGGCGCTCGGCTTCCGGCGCCTGGAAGTACACTCTCTCCTTGCCGATCGGCCCAGAGACGATCTGCATCGGACCGGTCTCGCCGGTGCGCCATGCACCGACGGTGATGCGGTGGATGCCGCTTCGCCCAGTCGGAAATAGTGCCGCGTGCCAGCCGAACAACCGCTCCGCTGTGAGCGGCCTGTCGAAGTTGCGCGTGGCATCGAGCATCATCTCGACGACGCCTTCGACTTCTTGCCCGGGCTGGGGGAGGCCCGCGACTTCAAGCCCCAGCTTGCGAGCGATCGAAGAGCGGACCTCTTCGGAATCAAGGTTCTGCCCCTCGATGGCCGAGGACTTCACAACCTCGAGGGTGAGCGCTGTCAGGCTCGCCTCTGTTCGGAGTTCGAACCCGAGGGCCTCCATCCTGCCGAGGTGTTTGCCCTGCTTGTGGCGGACTGCGGCCAAGGCCCCGGAGAGGGCCTCGCTATCCCATGTAAGTTTCGGCCATCGAGGCCGCTCGTGGATGTACGTCATATTCACCGCAGATTTCTAGGTGATTGTACCTACCATTCGCGGCATCGGCAACTATTCGCCGCAATATGAACGGCGAATACGCCCCGTAATCACCGCAACCAAGTGTTTTTGGCTGGGAATCCGGCAGTTGAACTCGTCTAATCAGGAGAGGCTAGCCGTCCGGCTGGGTTCAACCAGAGTGCGCACGGCAATCCAAGGAGGTCGAAATGCCGCCGAATCACCAGCAGAAGCGACGACTCATCAAGTACTTCAATCGGTCAATCCGGTCGCATCCGGATTGGCCGGTCCTCATCAGCGAGGGCGATTCGTGGTTCTCCTACCCGCTTCATCCGAACGTAATCAGCATTCTCGACACCCGCGCCCACCGGCGCCTGTCGCTGCTTCGGCTGGAGCGCAGCGGCGACGAACTCCTGACGATTCTCTCCGGCAAGCAGAAAGCCAGGCTCCGGCGCCAGTTGAAGCGCTATCCGGGAGAAACTGGTGCCAGGCACTTCTTGAGCAGCACTTCTTGAGCACTTCTTGAAACTGGACCCGGTGCGTGCCGCCGGCGCAAGCCGGCACCTGGAATCCTCAATTCCTACGTGGTGAATGGAGAGCCAAGAGGTCAACCGGCAAGCAAGAAGCAGGGCTTTTGCAGGGCCGCGTCTCCATTCCTCAGGTATTACCTGGCTGGATTCCTACAATCACGAACGTCAGAGGTGGCGGCGAAGAATTTCGGCGATCGCCTCGAGTCCGGTCCGGTCGTCGTCGTCGAAGGCCGAGGGAGCATGCGAGTCGAGGTCCAGCACCGCGGCGAGACTCCCGTCCTTGCGGTAGACCGGGACGACAATCTCCGAGCGCGCCGCCGAATCACAGGCGATGTGACCTGGGAACGCGTGCACGTCGGCTACGACCAGCGACTCCTCTTCAGCGGCCACGGTACCGCAAATGCCGCTGCCGAAGGGGATCTCGAGGCAAGCCGGCGGGCCCTGATACGGGCCGATGCGCAGCAAACCCTCGTTGACGACGCGATAGAAACCGGTCCAGCTGACGTAGGGAAGCGCGTGGTGAATGAGGCAGGCTGCGGATGCCATGGCGGCCACCTCGTCGTCGAGGCCGCGAACGACCGAGTCGATCCGTCCGGCAAGCGCCTCGTAGAGAGCCTGCTTGTCGGGCTTCTGCTGCGAGACAGCGTCGGGCATGAGGGTGGAGTTTAGCAGCCGTGCCGCGAGCCCTCCCGTGGCGTCGGCTGCGGTGTAGAGTCGGCTGGCTTTGACCGAGTCACCGACGGAACCATCGGCCGAACCATCGGCTGAACCATCGGCCCAACCGGGCCGAGCACGGCGCAAGCTTTCCTGGGCCGTCGTCGTAGGCGTCGTCTTCGTTCTCATGGCGTTCGCCGCGGCTGTGTTCGCGCCGGTGTTAACGCCGTACGATCCGTCGGAGCAGCGACTCGAGCGTCGATTGGAAGGCCCGTCACGAGGTCATCTCCTGGGTCTCGACGAACTCGGTCGCGACATCCTGTCGAGGCTCGTGCACGGCGCGCGCGTGTCGATCGGGGTCGGCTTGACGGTCGTGCTGCTCGCAGGTGCGCTCGGGACCCTGATCGGCTCGGTGTCCGGTTATCTCGGCGGGCGTGTCGACGCGCTCTTGATGCGAATCGCCGACGTTTTCATGGCCTTTCCGGGAATCCTCCTGGCCATCGCCCTGGTGGCGGTTCTGGGGCCCGCGCTTCGGCACGTCGTCATGGCCCTGGTGGTGATCGGCTGGGTCGGTTACGCGCGTCTGGTGCGTGCCCAGGTGCTACAGGTGCGCGAACAGGAGTTCGTAACCGCGGCACGCTCCGTGGGAACTCGGCCTGCCGCGATTCTGATCAAGCACGTCATGCCCAATGTGCTGCCGCTGTTGCTCGTGCAGGCGAGCTTGGGGATGGCGGGAGCGATTCTCGCCGAGGCCGGCCTCTCTTTTCTCGGCCTGGGCATTCAGCCACCGACGC